>JAZQHH010000172.1:0-7007 GCA_045540495.1 Faecousia sp. | reverse complement strand
CTCGCCCATGACCCAGAGGATTGCGTCGGAAATATTCGATTTACCGGAACCGTTGGGGCCGACGATGGCAGTAATATCATCACCAAACCGAATCAACGTCTTATCCGGAAAGGACTTAAAGCCCTGCACTTCCAATGATTTCAGATACACAGCGGAAACCTCTTTAGAAATATGTAGAATAAATCAATTTATTATACTGTGAAATCCCGAAAATTGCAAGGTTTTCTTTCTTCAAAAACAACAAAAACCGCCCGAAGGCGGTTTTTGCGATGTATTTCATCGAACCATCTGCTTTTTGCCAAGCAATATGGTAGCAGACAACATTCCCCCGGCTATTACCACGCCCATTGCAATCAGTAACGCATCAGGCATCGTCCCGATGAATTGTGCTATATCTTGTACGATACGTTGGATATGACTGGGTGTCTCCCCTTCATCCGGCAGCAAATTGGGAACAACAAAAACGATCATCATCCACAGCAACCAGAACGGGATCAACGCCTTTCTGCCAAATCGGCTGTACAAAACTCCCACAAACAGGGACAGCAATGTAACCCCGGGAACCAGAAGCAAAACGAAGCGCCAGTCCAGCAAAAAGGCTGGATTGGCCTCCAAGGGCCATGAAGCAAACAATTTAGCTCCAAGTAACAACTCCATCCGATACAAAATCAGAAGCAAACCGTAACCCAGAAACAGCCAGGACAGTGTTCTCAGTCCATAGCTCACCAAAAACTCCCCTCTGGTTCGTCCCATGGACAACGCCACCATAAATTCCTGATGGAATTTCGCAAAAAATATAACGGCAAATAACATCAGTAAAAAGAACGCCATAAGGGTGCCAAGAGTAACCCAACTCCCCGGATGATCGACCGTGAACATGATGACACAGCAAGCTCCGAATCCAAGCAGCCAGCAGACGAGAACAATCAATGCCGACAGCAAGAAGTCATCCTTATGGAGTTTCAAGTCAGTAATAATACCTTTTATCATAACGAAGCCTCCTTACAGCTTCACATTGTACTTGCAGACAGCCTTGTATTCCAGGATCATACTAAGCCCGCAAAGGAGCAAGCTCACCGCCGGAAACAGCCAGACGCCTGCCGGTAAATCCATTTCCTCCATAGCGATTATCCAGATTACACCAGCAATTGCGCAACCAGCCAGCAAAAAAAAGCCCAGTACGCTAAGAAATACCTGTGCAGTTTTACCAACTTTGGTGTCAAGCATTCCAACCACACCGCCACAGGCCCACGCCGATAATAGAATCCCAATCCCCAGGGGAATAAATTTATGCTGCGTCAGTACCCGTGCTTCCCCAGCCATCAGACACAGCAACGTGGAGATCATAAAAACCACCGCACTGTACACAATCCGGTGGCACTGCAACCCCCAAAAGGCCTCCTTCCGGGTAGAGCCAAAGTTCAGCGCCACCGGCAGGTTTAACCTCCAGGCAGCAGCACAAGTCCCCATGCCCACAATAGCACCCAAAATCAACAACATCATGGATGCCATCGTCAGTAGCTCCCACACGTCGCCCTCAACGCCCATTAGCAGCATCATCATGACATAGACCAACGAGCCGAACGCCACAAGCACGCCGCTCTGGACAGCTGTCAGCAACCAATACTTCAGTCTCATGACCGCCCCTCCTCGCCGCACAGAGCCACAAATATCTTCTGCAAGCTGACAGGCTGAACCGTCACATCATAGCCGGGATTCAGCATCTCCTCCGCTTTCAAAAGAACCGTCACACCCTTGCTCCGGCCCATGGACTCTGGGTGGTGCTGTTCCAGCCCCGCCACTGCGCCGTCCACCTGCTCAGCCAGGCCTGTCACATAACGAGCCGAATCCACCAACTCCTGGGTGTTGGCATGGCGGATAATCTTGCCTCTGTTCAGGATGATAACCTCTTCCATCACATCGGCTGCTTCCTCAATGATGTGGGTAGAGATAACAAAGGTTCGTCCAGTAGCGGTGTATTCTTCCAGCAGCAGCTTGTAAAACTGCTCTCTCGCCACCACATCCAATCCCGCCACAGGTTCATCAAGGAAGGTAAACTCCGCCTTGCTGGCCAGAGCCACAATGATGGTCACCATGGACAGCATACCCTTGCTCATCTTGCCCAGTTTCTCTTTTGGGTTCAACTCAAACAGCTCCATAAGCTGTGCAGCAAAGGCTTTATCCCAGTGGGCAAAGTAGCAGGCAGCGGTATCCAGGTATTTTTTGACCGTATAGGCAGACAAACCATTCTCAGCCGAAATATTCATCTCCCGGCTAAAGCAAATCCGGTCAAGCGCCTTTCTATTTTCCCAAATATTTTCCCCATCCAATGTAACTTTACCGCCGGATGCCGGATTCTGGTTAGACATGATGGAGAGCATCGTAGTCTTGCCCGCACCGTTGCGTCCGATCAAACCGTATATTTTTCCGCTTTCCAGCGTCAGATCCAGATTATCAAATACGACTTTCTTGCCGTAAGTTTTGGTCAACTTGTCACAGATCAACTTGCTCATTTTTCATTTCTCCTCTTTTTCGATTTGCTCAATCAGCTCTTCTTTTGTGATCCCCAAGCTTTTAGCCTCGCCAAGCAGTTCCGCCAGTCGAATTTCGTAGAACGCCTGCTTTCGCCTGTTTCGGATTTTTTCTGTGGCTCCGGCAGAGACAAACATGCCGATGCCCCGTTTCTTGTAAAGGACCCCCTCATCCACCAGAATGTTGACACCCTTGGCGGCAGTGGCAGGGTTGATCGTGTACAGCTTCGCCAGTTCATTCGTGCTGGGCACACGCTCCTCCTCCAGCAAGATCCCCCGAAGGATGTCTGTTTCAATCATCTGGCTGATCTGTAGGTAGATAGATTTGTCATCGGTCAGCCGTTGCTGCATATCATCACGCTCCTTAGTTTGATGGTTCATTACTTGTGTAACTAACTATACAACATATCATGGTATTTGTCAAGCGATTTCTAAAAAAGAAAAACAGGCACCGCCGAAGCGGTGCCTGTGCAAAGGGAGCAATATCAGTTAAGTGCGGAGTTAATGTAGAAGGTACGGGTCTCGGAGGTGGTGACATTGCCGTCCAGATCCGTCCAGGTAACGTAAACTGAGAAATCGTTGTCTAATTTTTCAACCGGAATACCGGTGATGGTGTAGGTAGCCAGGTAAGTCGCCTCTTCGCCGAAGATGTCGGCAGCAGTCAGAGAAACGCCGCCGGCATTGATGGCGGTGTAGACCTTGCTACAGGACAGTTCCCGGGTAACGTCGCCAATCGTCACCGTGAAGGTGACAGAAGCGTAGTCCAGGGAGTCAACCCAAGTGATCAGACGCAGGTCGGTGGAGGTGGACTCAGCGGTGAAGTCGGCGGAAACCTGCCACTTGATATCGGCAGCGCCGGGCTCTTCGGCCTTCACTTCCTCCACGGTAACGGTGAAGGTGGCGCCGGTATTGGTGGAGGGATCGAAATTGCTCAGATCCAGGGTAATGGTGACATCTGCCAGCTCATAAGGAACAGCAATGGTAATATTATCGTTGCTGTTAAACTCAGCAACAGACACCACGCCGCTGCCTTCATAGATGCCGCCCCAGTTATTGAACCAGGTGCCATTGGCGGCGAACTTGAGCTGATAATTGTCAAAGCACTCCACATCGGTGTAGGTGATCTGGAAAACGCCGGGGGCGATCTCAGTCAACCTATTGCTTTCATCCGCAGGATCCCAGTTTGCGCCGTTCAGCCAGCTGCCGTCACCGTTACCGACGGCGGCAATGTATTCGACCTCAAATCCAGGCTCTTCAACATCACTACCGGTAACTGTAATTTCCTTGGTTGTGCCATCAATGGTCACCGTCACATCGCATACGGCTGTCACCTGGATCAGGAGGTTCTCATCGCTATTGTTTTTACCGATCCATTTCGTCGCACCATCGGGCATACACTCAACAACCTTGAACTCGTATTCACCAACGGCCACATCGTAGTAAACCTTGCTGTAAGTGCCGTCACCATTGTCGGTCAACTGATTGTTCAGATCGGTGGGATCCCAGCCATAGCCGGTGGTGCCATCACCGCACAGGCCAGGAACGCCAGCAACAACAAAGCTGGATTCCGCAGAGGGGATCACGGTGAAATAATAGTAAGACCAATCCGCATTGCCGTCGGGACGGAAGTAAACGGTGGCTTCGCCAGCCTTATCGGAAGAAATGACATAATTATCGCCACCATCGTTATACCAGGCAGTGATCTTGGAGCCATCAAAATAGACCACCTTGATTTCGTCGCCTTCCACAAAGGTATAGTCGAGGATATACTCACCGGGGCAATCCTCATTTTCGGCAAAGAATCTGTCGACGGCGTTACCATCCACAAACCAGTAATCAATACTATCCATAGTACCAACCAGATAGTAGCCGGGGCTATTAATGGGCTCGGGCTCGGGCCAGGTGGTTTCAATCTCAGGATAGGTGGGCTCAGTCTCGGGATCGGTGGGATCGGTCTCAGGATAGGTGGGCTCAGTCTCGGGATCGGTGGGATTGGTCTCAGGCCAGGTGGTTTCGAGCTCAGGATAGGTGGGCTCAGTCTCGGGCAAACTGGGATCGGTGGGCTGGGTCTCAGGCTCGGTGGGCTCGGTAGGCTCGATTTCGGGAAGGATCACAGAAATATCCGCGGAACCAACCTGGTTGCCGTCGGCCCAGGTCATGTAGTAACAGATGCCATCGTAGATGCCTTCCACAATGTCGGGGGTCTTATCTCTGGTATTGGAATCATCGTTCTTGATACCGCTGATCACAAAGCCGGTTGCATCTGCAGGAACTACAAAGGAGTAGATATCATAGTTGCCATCGTTGCCGTAGTACTCCATAGGCTCGCCGGGATAATCCTTGCAATAATACCAGCTTCCCCAGAAGCAGCAGCGGACATCGGACCAAAACCAATTGTTTTGGAAATAAATCGTCATAAATTCGATTTCGGGCACGGTGGGCTGGGGCTCAGGCTCCGTGGGCTCGGTTTCAGGCTCCGTGGGCTCGGTGGGCTCGTTGGGCTGGATCCCGGGCAGGATCACAGAAATATCCTCGGAACCAACCTGGTTGCCGTCGGCCCAGGTCATGTAGTAGCAAGTGCCATGGCTGAACGCCAAAATATCAGGGGTCTTATCTCTGGTATTGGAACCGTCGTCCTTGATACCGCTGATCACAAAGCCGGCTACATCGGCAGAAAGTACAAAGGAGTAGATATCATAGGTACCATCGTTGCTGAAGTACTCCATGGGCTCGCCGGGGAACTCCTCGCACTCACTCCAGCTGCCCCAGTAGTAACAGCGGACGTCGGTCCACTTCCAATTGTTTTGGAAGAAAATCGTGTAGGTGTCATTACTATCGACATCGGTACCCTCAGTGGGATAGGTGAGCTCAGGCTCAGGCTCACCGGGATCGGTGGGAGTATCAGGATCAACAGTCTCCACATCGGGCTCACTGGGCTCCTCAGAAGGCTCTACCACAGCGGCTTCATAGAAGGACCAGGTACCGTTGACTTTGTCCCACTCGCCTTCGTTGACAGTGAACAGATTATTGCCATCGCTGCCCAGGGGCAGATCGATGGACTGAGACCACTTGTTATTCCAATTGTTAGCGGAATCATTGGGATTCATGCGGCAGAAGATCACATTGGTCCAGTCGCCTTCGGGAATGACGACCTCATAAATGTCCTCTTCGCCTTCCACCAGAGT
This sequence comes from Faecousia sp., assembly GCA_045540495.1. GTDB lineage: Bacteria > Bacillota > Clostridia > Oscillospirales > Oscillospiraceae > Faecousia. The sequence continues at coordinate 1,291 of JAZQHH010000172.1, read as the reverse complement.
GGCATCTGCCCAGGTATCGCCGGAAGCGCCAAAGAAATAGGCGGCAAACCGGGCATTATCAATTTTCCAGTTTGCGTTGGGCTGCAGATACAGCTTATCTCCAGGGCCAAATGCGAATACCGCCATGGGCAGCATTGCCAAAACCATGGCCACGACGAGCAGGATACTCACGCGGCGCAAAAATTCATGCTTCATAGATAATCCTCCTTCGTATTTCGTGTTGTTATAAACACGCTTCCATTCTACAACAATTAGCGGCACATAACAAACCGAAAATTTGCACAAAATATTGCTCCTGATTTTATGCATAATCCCCTTTCCTCCCCTCAGTCTGGCAAAGCGCCAATCTGTTTCTTCAGAATACCATTAACTGTCTGGACAATCCTCCCTTTTTCATGATATACTTATGACGTAAATTACTGAAAAAAGGAGTAAAACAATGAAAAAACTATCTCGTGGAATCAGCATTTTCCTGGCACTTGCATTAGTAATGACCCTGATCCCTGTGGCGGCTATGGCCTCCGGTGAGCAGACCATCTACTTCCGCAACACCGCCCAGTGGAGCAAGGTCATGATCTACTACTGGGCCGACTCCCAGGAATTTGTCACCTGGCCCGGCGTCGAAATGGAACAGGTGGAAGGAACCAAGTATTCCGCCTCTATCCCCGCCGAAGCTACCTATGTCATTTTCACCGACGGCACCAACCAAACCGCAGACCTGACCATTCCCAGCGACTACAATATGTACATTTACGGCACCGGTTGGGTGGATTCCACCACCGAAATCGTGGCCACACGGACCATTTTCTTCGATAATACCAGCAACTGGTCTACTGTATCCATCTACTATTGGGCCGATGGCGTCAGTATGACCACCTGGCCCGGCGCCGCCATGACATTGGTGGACGGAACGATTTACTCCTTCGCACTGCCCGAGAGCGCCACCTACGTCATCTTCAGTGAAGGCGGCAACAACCAAACCGCAGACCTGACCCTGGAGGATGGCAAAAACCTCTACGTTTACGACACCGGCTGGTCCACTTACGACAGCTGCGAACACAGTTGGGATGAGGGCATCGTCACCCCTGCCACCTGCACCAAGGACGGTCAGACGCTGTACACCTGCGTAAGCTGCGGCGAAACCAAGACCGAAACCATCGCCGCCACCGGCCATAGCTATGTGGACGGCGTCTGCAGTGGCTGCGGCGTCAAGGAACCCTGCACCAGCCACAGCTGGGACGAAGGCACCACCACCCCTGCCACCTGCACCACGGACGGTCAGACGCTGTAC
>JAZQHH010000171.1:0-7876 GCA_045540495.1 Faecousia sp. | reverse complement strand
TCCAATACCAGAAAACAAACGAATCCAGAAGTATAAGGCTCGCTATGCGGCCTAAACAAAACAGCTGCCACCGTAATGGCAGCAGCTGCTTGCATATATTTTTTGTTATTTTCCTGGTCTACTTGACAAGGGGCGGTTCATAGTTTGGCGACCTATCGGGGAGTGCTTTTTTTGATTTGATTCTACTACACGGAAAGTGTGGAGACAATCGAACCGTGTAACAGGCGGGTTTCACCTTATTTTTTCAAAAGTTTGTGCTATGATGCAGGTGGAAATATCAATGATTGTTTCGCGCCTAAGATAATGCTGTCACTGCGAGGAGCGAAGCGACGTGGCAATCTCCTATGGCTACGTACCATGTGAAATACCCACCAAAGTGCCCGGAAAATTCGGGAGATTGCCACGGCCCTTCGGGCCTCGCAATGACATTCGTTTATTATGGTGCGGTGCTTTCTTCGCTAAACAATCATTTATCTCCCCAAACCATAACGAGGTGATGGATATGCTTGGAGCCCGGATTGCGGCTTTGCGGCGGGAGCTTGGTTACAGTCAGGCAGAATTGGCCCGGCGGTTGGGAGTCAGCCCCAGCGCTGTGGGGATGTATGAGCAGGATCGCCGGGAGCCGGCGGCTCAGATTTTGGTGAGCCTGGCGGCGGTGCTGGGGGTTTCCACAGATTTTCTGCTGACCGGGGTCCCCGGCCCCGCTGAGGAGGCATCCATCGTCCGGCTCCTGGAGCGGCGGCTGGATGCGGCCCAGGCCCGGCTGGAGCGCCGGGGGAACCCCTTCTCCCGTCAGGAGCTGGCCGTATTGCTCAGTGCCATCTTGACAAATCAGCCTTAGAATAGTATCATATATAATGAGGTGAAATGCGATGGACGAGTTCTTCATGGAGCAAGCCCTGGCCCTGGCCAGAGAGGCCGCGGCAGAGGGGGAAGTCCCTGTGGGCTGCGTCATCGTCCGTGGAGATCAAATCGTTGGCCGGGGTCGCAACCGGCGGGAGACCGCCAGGACCGCCCTGGGTCACGCCGAGATCGAGGCCATCGCCGACGCCTGCCGGAATTTGGGCGGCTGGCGGCTGTGGGATTGCACCCTCTACGTCACCCTGGAGCCCTGTCCCATGTGCGCCGGGGCCATCGTCAATGCCCGGATCCCCCGGGTGGTTTTCGGGGCGTCGGACGCCAAGGCCGGCTGCTGCGGCTCCGTCTGCAACCTCTTTGAGATGAATTTCAACCATCACCCTTCGGTGATTTCCGGGGTGAAAGAGGAAGAATCCGCCGCGCTTTTAGCGGAATTTTTCCAAGAACTCCGCGTTACCCTAAGAAATCGCCCCAAATGGCGGCCATCTAAGCAATAATTGTCATTACAAGGCCGTGGCAATCTGGCGGTACAATCTTACGAAGAAGAAATCTAATAAACTTGGTTGCATCCACCCGAAATGGTTATTTTCCGGCATTCTACCGGGAGATTGCCACGTCGCTGCGCTCCTCGCAATGACATGCGTTTATCTCAGGCTCGTAATGACAAACTTCACCGCTCAAAAATACAGGAGTGAACCTATGGATAAAGATAAACAGGTCCTGCGGATCGGGGCCTTGGCAATTCTGTTCGCCTTCGCGCTGCGGCTGATGGGCTGCGGCCTGCTGGGAAATTGCTCCCTGTTCTCTTCCCCGGAGCTGGCGGCGTTTTTAGTTTACAACGAAACCGGTCGGCTGGATAATCCCATCGTACCCACCACCGCGCCCACCGAACCCTCCAGCGAGCCCACCGATCCCCCGGAGACCACCGCCCCCTCCACCGAGCCCCCGGAGACTACCGCCCCCACGGAGCCGGAGCCTCCCTTCGAAAAGCCCAGCTTCACCGCCGAGGATGCGTCCCTCGTGCGGCTGACCTACGGCTGTAAGCGCAACCCCGATATCGAAAAATTGCTGGTGCAGAAGCTCACCTGGGATTTGACCGGCAGCGCGCCCACCATCCTCATCATCCACACCCACGGCACCGAGGCCTACACCCAGACCGAGGAAAGCCAATATGAGGAATTTGGCGGCGAATACCGCACCGACGACGATCGCTACAACATGATCTCCCTGGGCGAGGAGCTGGCCCGGCTGCTGACCGAGGCGGGCCTCAGCGTCGTCCACGACCGCACCCGGCACGATTACAAGGATTACAACGATTCCTACGACAATTCCCGGGCGGCGGTACAGGAATATCTGAAAATGTACCCCTCCATCAAAATGGTGCTGGACGTCCACCGGGACGCGGCGGAAAATGCCGACGGCAGCCAGTGGGCCACCTCCGCCACGGTGGACGGGGAGCGATCCGCCCAGGTGATGCTGGTGGTGGGCACCAACGCCACGGGCCTGAATCACCCCAATTGGGAGACCAACCTCTCCATCGCCGAGAAAATGATGGTGCAGATGGAGCGGATCTGCGCCGGTGTGGCCCGGCCCATCAACCTCCGGGGCTCCCGGTTCAACCACGATCTGGCCATGGGCGCCATGATCGCCGAAATCGGCTCCGCCGGCAACACCCACGAGGAGGCCATGCGGGCCATCCCGGTGCTGGCAGATGCCATCATCGCCCTGTCCCAGGGTTCCAAATAATCGCAAAAAAGCTCTGTTGCAAATCGCAACAGAGCTTTTAATCGTTGGTGGGGTTTTACTGTCATTGCGAGGCCGCAGGCCGTGGCAATCTCCCGGTAGAATATTGGAAAAAGATTCTTTTTACGTTGAGGCTTTTTTCATCCCCTCAAAGTTCTTATTTCGTAAGATTGTGCCAGGAGATTGCCACGTCGCTGCGCTCCTCGCAATGACATACGTTGATTTTGATTCCTTTGCAAAAGAGCCTTTCTTCCTCAACCCTCCCTTGATGCATAGGCGACCGACCTGGGGCATAGGTTATCCACAGGGGGGATCGATTTGCGGAAACGGGACATGATGATCATTTGGATGGCGGTTTTGACGGCCATCGCCCTGGCGGTGAGCATTTTTTCCGCCGAGGTGCTGGAAACCGGCAACTGGGGCCTGAGCTTCCGGACTGAGGGGGCGCCGCCGGTGGGCCCCGCCGGATCGGCTCAGCTGAAAAATTACAATGCCGTCTACCTGGGGGATACATCCCAAAAGAAAATTTACCTGACCTTCGACGCGGGCTATGAAAACGGCTGCACCGCCCAGATTCTGGACGTGCTGAAGAAGCATGAGGTCAGCGCGGCCTTTTTTCTGGTGGGCAACTACATGGAGCAAAACGCCGACCTGGTCCGCCGGATGGCCGCCGAGGGCCACACCGTGGGCAACCACACCATGCATCACCCGGACATGAGCAAGCTCACGGACAAGGCTGCATTTTCCAAGGAATTATTGGATTTAGAGGCGCTTTACAAGGAAATCACTGGAGAAAATATGACGAAATATTACCGCCCACCCCAGGGTATCTACAGCGAGGAGAACCTGAAAATGGCCCGGGAGCTGGGGTATCGGACGGTTTTCTGGAGCCTTGCCTACGTGGACTGGAACAACGACAGCCAGCCAACGGCAGAGTATGCCTTTTCCAAGCTGCTGCCCCGGATCCACAACGGCGCAGTGGTGCTGCTCCACTCCACCTCCCGGACCAACGCCCAGATCCTGGACGAGCTGCTGACCAAATGGAAAGACATGGGCTACACCTTCGGCACCCTGGACGACCTGTTTCAGGAAGCGGGGTAAGGGCAGGAAATGATTGTTTAACGGTGCATTTGAATTGCGGCGGCCTACCCGAAGGGGCGCCATGGCTTCCCCCTGGGGGGAAGCTGGCACAAAAATGGTTCTTTTGAACCATTTTTGTGACTGATGAGGGGTCCGCAGTACGATGATCTAAAATACGTAGATAATCCGACTGCAGCCCCCTCATCCGCCCCTTCGGGGCACCTTCCCCCAGAGGGAAGGCTTAGGCGCTCCCGCGCCAGTACGCAAAACAATCATCCACACACCGATCATGGCCATGCAAAAACCCCCGGAACTTGATGTTCCGGGGGTTTACAAATCAGTCAGCCACGTAGGGCAGCAGGGCGATCTGACGGGCACGCTTGATGGCGGTGGTCAGGTCACGCTGATGGGCAGCGCAGGTACCGGTGGTACGGCGGGGCAGAATCTTGCCGCGCTCGGACAGGTAGCGCCGCAGCTTGGCGGTATCCTTGTAATCGATGCTGGTCACCTTATCCACGCAGAACGCGCAAACCTTCTTGCGCTTGCGGGGGCGAACACGCTGTTCGTTAGCCATGGTTTTCTCCTCCTTGTAAGAATGTAGAAAAGTTCAATTAGAAAGGAAGCTGTGCGTCGTCGTCGTCCAGCATCGCGAAATCGGATGTGGGCGCGGCAGCGGGGACGGAGTAGCCACCGTAGCTGGGGGCCGCGGGAGCAGCGGGAGCCGCATAGGCGTTGCCGCCGTAGCTATTGCCGCCATAATTGTTGCCACCATAGGCATTACCGCCGTAGCTGGGGGCAGCATTGTAGGAACCGCCGTCGTTGCTGCGCTTGCTCTCGCCGAAGTAGCAGTTGTCTGCCACAACCTCGGCGGTGCGACGCTTATTGCCATCCTTGTCGGTCCAGCTGCGGATCTGCAGCCGGCCGGAGACCACGATCATGGAACCCTTGGCGAAATACTTGGAGACAAACTCTCCGGTCTGACGCCAGGCCACGCAATCGATGAAATCGGTCTCTTTCTCGCCGTTCTCGTTCTTGCCGAAATCACGGTCCACAGCCACAGTGAAGCTGGCGACCGCGATGCCGCTGCCGGTACGGCGCAGTTCGGGGTCACGGGTCAGGCGACCCATGATGGTGATGTGGTTGAGCATTTTTTACTCCTCCACAGCGGTGGTCAGGCAGCGCATGACGCCTTCGGTGATCTTCATCACACGCTCCATCTCAGCGGGGAACGCGGGATTGGTCTCCATGTTCATCAGAACATAGTAACCCTCGGGCAGATCATTGATGGGGTAGGCCAGCCGACGCTTGCCCCACTCATCGATGTTCAGCAGAGTACCCTCCGCCTCCACCATTGCCTTGAACTTTTCCACAAGTGCGGCGATGCCCTCCTCGCCCTGAGCGGGGTCGATGATGTAGAGCACCTCGTACTTACCGGTGATCTTAGCCATGTTGTTTGCACCTCCTTTTGGACTTTTAGGCCCACGGTCGCGCCGTGAGCAAGGATATGTCCGCATTCGCAGACATGGTACACTATATCAGATGGTTTTTGTTTTGTCAAGAAGAAATTTTAGGGGGAAATGACAAAATCACGCTGCCAACCTTATAAAAAACTCCCCTACAGATACGTATTTCAAATACTCCACTAAACAATCCTTCACAGCCAGTTTTTCGAAAATTCCTGCAAAGTACCCAAATACAGAGCCGGGTCTGTGGGGTAGCACAGGCCGTGGCCGGCGCCGGGGATGGTGACCAGGGCCTTTTGGGAGGCGCAGGCCTCATAGCAGTCCCGGCTCATGTGGCAGGGGACATAATCGTCGCTCTCGCCGTGGTAGAAAATAATCGGAATTTTCGCCCGCTTCACCGCTTCGATGGCGGAAACTTCTTCCAAATTGAAATGGCCGTACAGCCGGGCCCCCAGCTTCACGAAGGGGTAGCTCAGCTTCGGCGGCAGGCCCATGTCCTTGATGACCTTCTGCATGATTGCCCGGGGAGAGGTGAAGCCGCAGTCCGCCAGGACCCCCACCACGTTCTTCGGCAGGTCCGTCCCGGCGCAGATCATGGCGGTGGAGGCCCCCATGGAGATGCCCGTCAGGATGATTTTCACCTCCGGGCCCAGCTTTTTGATGAGAAAGTCCACCCATTGCAGACAATCCTTATGTTCATGTGCGCCAAATGTAATCACATTGCCGTCGCTCTGGCCGCTGGCCCGGTGGTCCACCAGCAGGGCGCTGCGGCCCAGCTTCCGGCAGCGCAGGACGCCGCCGGACATATCCCGCTCGGCGCTGCCCCGGTAGCCGTGGAGCAGGAGCTCCACCGGGGCCCCGGGGGCGTACTCAAAGTATTTGCCCCGGAGGGTCAGGCCGTCGAAGGACTGAATTTCCACATCCTCATGGGGCAGGTCCCGAACCTGAAAGCCCCAGCGGACCATGTCATCGTGATAGACATCGTAAATATCCCCCGTGGGGACATCGATGCGGTCCGGATCAGGGGCCTGCCGGGGGGCCGACCAGAAGGCGGTGCGATAGCAATAGTAGCTGATCGCCAAAATAATCGCCGCCAAAATTGCGGCTATAAACAGAAAAATCATGGTATTTCCCTCATTTTTATTGAGATGTTGGGGGTAAATGATTGTTTAGCGAACTGGCGCGGGAGCGCCCAAGCCTTCCCCCGGGGGGAAGGTGGCCCGGCGAAGCCGGGTCGGATGAGGAATGCGGGCAACAACCTAAGATGACGAATCCGTAAAGACTTGCTGAAATCTAACCTGCTAAAAAGCCTGAACATGGTACAAAACCGAACATTTCCGCCCGCATTCCTCATCAGTCACCGCCTTGCGGCGGCGACAGCTTCCCCCCGGGGGAAGCCATGGCGCCCCTTCGGGGCGCCCGGTGGCCGGGGGCCGCCGCAATTCAATTACACCGCTAAACAATCATTTATCAGCAGACCGCCGCCTGGTTGGGCGGCGGTGGTTTTTTAGAGTTTCATCCCTCTGAAATCGCTGCGGCGGTTGCCCTCGCTGTCGAAGATCACCATAACTGTCACATTGATGCCGAAAATGGCAACAATCACAGAGGCAATCTGCCAGAGGATCAGTTTTCCCGCTCCGATGGCCATTTGCATGGGGGCCAGGGACTGGAGAGCGGCGCATTGGATGGCCATGACGATGGTCAAAACCAGACCCAGCACCGCAAAAACGATGCCCGCCAGCCGCTGCATGAACTGCCAGGACCGGGCCTTGGCCATGCCGTAGCGGAAGCGGTAGCCGACGCTGTGGTTGGCCTCCTTGGGGGCGGCCAGGTAATAATAGAGCCCAAGCCCCAAAACCGCCAGGGGACCCACCATCACAAGAATCCGCAAAAACTGAGAAATTCCAGCCATAAATTCCGGTAAATCCGGCAAATAGCTGCTAAAATCCAATTCTTCCATTGGTTTTCCTCCTTACCTGACAAATGCTGTTTATTGGAAGATAGCCGCAAACTTTTGGCTCGGTTACTTTTCCCCAAAAAATTTGCTGATTTCCCGCATGAAGCTGCTGGCGTCCTGGAACCGGTGGTAGATGGAGGCGAAGCGGATGTAGGCCACCTCGTCCAGGGGCTTGAGCCGCTCCATGACCATTTCGCCGATTTTGTCGGTGCTGATCTCCCGCTCCAGGGTGTTTTGGATGGTCTGCTCGATCTCGGTGGTGATGCGATCCAGGTCCTTCACGTCCACCTTCCGCTTGTCGAAGGCCCGGATCATGGAATTGAGGACCTTGTTCCGGTCGAAGCTCTGGCGGGAGCCGTCCCGCTTGACCACGATGATGGGCAGGCTCTCCACGATTTCATAAGTGGTGAAGCGCCGCTGGCACCGCAGGCATTCCCGGCGGCGGCGGATGCTCAGGCCCTCCTCGCTATGGCGGGAGTCCACCACCTTGCTGTCCTGATCTCCGCAAAATGGGCATTTCATGGGCATAAAGCCCCCTTTCGTCATATCTTTTCCTATTATATCAAACATATTCCCGGCTGTAAAGCATTTTTTCCCTTGCTATTTCCGGGGCAGTGGGGTAGAATGGGGAAAAGTAAATGATTGTTTAACGAACTGGCGCGGGAGCGCCCATGCCTTCCCCCGGGGGGAAGGTGGCCCGGCGAAGCCGGGTCGGATGAGGAATGCGGGCGATCACCTGAGATGACGAATCCGTAAAGACTTGCTGAATCTTACC
>JAZQHH010000170.1:0-17146 GCA_045540495.1 Faecousia sp. | reverse complement strand
TACCGGATCAACCGTCGTCCGGGCAGACTTCCTCTGGTATCCGACAACGCCATTGACTGGGAACGATACATTGAAAATCGCAAATCTTCCGTTCGGTGCAAAGTGGAGCACGCATTCAGGATCATCAAGTGTCAATTCGGCAACAAGAAAACGGTGTATCGGGGACTGAAAAAGAACGAGAACCGACTGTACGCCATGACCAATTTTTGAACTCCAAAAGGTTGGTAAAACAATATAATGTGTATAATAGGCGCCAAATATTGCGCTATATTATACCAAAACACCCCGATATATAGACAAAACCACTTATCCACCATCGGGTGGGAGTAACGAAAACTTTATATTCTACGCTATTTAAGCCTGATGGGTATTGGATCCATCAGGCTCTTATCTATATTATCATAATTATTTTAATTTCCAGACAAAAAGGAGTTCACAGTTCATAACGGTCCACGATGTCATGCGGATTATTGAAAATATATCCCCCCACCGGGCTTGTAGCCGGTGGGGGGGATGCGCTATAATTCGACGTAAAGATGCCCCGGCATGGGACCACACCGGGGCGTGCCGACCCAAATCGTCAAATAAAGGTAGGCTTGACTATCATAGCACAGCCTGCCGGAAAAAGAAAGAGGTATGTTGTGAAAAAGCTTATTTCCCTGCTTTCGGCGGCCATTCTCTGCCTGAGCCTGTTCGCCGGATGCTCCGCGCCGGACGGTGCGGACAATGCCACCCGCATCGTCAAAGACACTTGGGAGCGCGAAGTTCAGATCCCCGAAACAGTTGAAAGCATCGTTTGTCTTGGCTCCGGCGCACCGCGAATTGCCGCCTACTTAGGTGTGATGGATATGTTGGTTGGTGCAGAGGACCATGACAAAAAAGCTCAGACTGTGCTGCGTGATTACACCATGGTTTATCACGACGATATCAAGGATCTGCCGGCCGTGGGCGCAGGCGGCGGCAGCGGTGCCAACAACGGCTATGCCGAGCAGATCATCGAAGTGCAACCGGATGTGATTTTGGCAGGTTTTTCTCAGGAGGCCGCCGAGGAATTGCAGAAGCAAACCGGTATTCCCGTGGTCTGTGTCCGCTATCTGAGCATCAATTTCGTGGACGAGAGCTTCTACACCGCCATGCGTGTCTTTGCGGAAGTGGTGGATGCTCAGGAACGTTGCGAAACGGTGCTGAAGTTCATTGATGACTGTAAAAAGGATTTGAATGACCGCACCAAAGACATTGCCGACAGCGAAAAGATGACGGCTTACACCGGCGCCGTCACCTTCTCCGGCCGCCATGGCTTTGCCGGCACCTATGCCAATTTCGGCCCCTTCATGGGCGTCAATGCGTTGAATGTCGCTGACGAGGTGAAGGATACCAATTACTTTGAAACCGATCTGGAAAAGATCGTTCAGTGGGACCCGGACGTAATCTTCTTGGACCCCGGTAATATGGATCTGGTGAATGACGAATACAAGACCAACCCCGGTTATTTCGATGCGCTGCGGGCGGTGCAGGAAGGGAATGTCTACACCATGCCCTCCTTCAACAACTGCGGCACCAATGTGACCTATGCCCTGATGGATGCCTACTATGCAGGTATTGTGCTGTATCCCGATGCCTTTGCCGATGTGAAGATGGAAACCATCGGTGCTGAAATCCTGCAGACCATGCTGGGCGAAAACTTCTTTGAGGAAATGGAGCAGGGCGGCTTGTACTACGGCAAGCTGACTCTTGGTAAATAAAATGAAACAGACCGATCTTACCGCATACAACAAGTACATTCGAAAAAAGTGGATTGTTCTGCTGATGATGGTCGGTCTGCTTTTTGCCTCAGCCATTGCATCACTATCCGCAGGGTCTGCCAATCTACCTGTTCTTGACATTCTCCGGACGGTTTTCGGCGGCGGCAACCGGCAACAAAATGCCATCATTTGGAATGTGCGTATGCCCAGAGTGGCCACTGCCACCGTTGTCGGCATGGCGCTGGCGCTCAGCGGCTGCGTGATGCAGAATGTTTTGCGAAATCCCTTGGCATCCGCATCCACTCTGGGTGTTTCTCAGGGCGCATCTTTCGGTGCGGCCGTGGCCATCGTCTATTTTGGCGCAGGAATACAGGTCAACGCCGGTGGAACGGCCTCTGCCTTAACCGTGACCAATCCTGCCATGGTGACACTGTGCGCATTTTGGGGCGGCATTGCCACTACGGCGGTGATTCTGGGGCTGGCCCGTTTCCGTGGCACCAGCCCTGCAACCATGGTTCTCGCCGGCGTGGCCATCAGCTCCATGTTTACCGGCGGAACGGCTTTGGTGCAGTATTTCTGCGATGATGTGATGGTTGCCACCGTGGTCTACTGGACCTTCGGCAGCCTGGGCAGAGCCGGTTGGGCGGAAATCGCCATCATTGCCGCCTTGACCTTTGGCGCGTTTGTGTTTTTCTACTACAACCGCTGGAATTACAATGCCATGGAAGGCGGCACCCACACCGCCAAAAGCCTTGGCGTTCCCGTAGACCGGCTGATCGTGCTGAGCATGGCGCTGTGCGCCTTGATCTCCTCCGTGGCCGTGGCCTTTGTGGGCTGCATCAGCTTCATCGGTCTCATCGCCTCCCATATCATGCGGCGGTTTGTGGGCAACGATTACCGTTTCCTGATTCCTTGCAGCGCACTGTGCGGCGGAGTTTTATTGCTGCTTTCGGACATTGTTTCCCGGATGCTGCTTTCTCCCACAGTGCTGCCCATCGGTGCGCTGACTTCTTTCCTTGGAGCGCCGCTGTTCCTCTATCTGATTATCAAAGGAGGGAAGCGGAAATGATTGAGATCAAAGATATTTCCTTTTCTTATCCCGATGGGGACATTCTCAAGGGCGTGGGCTTTACCGCCGAACGTGGCGAGGTGGTGGGCCTGTTGGGCAATAACGGCGCAGGTAAAAGCACCTTTGTTACCTGCCTGAACCGGATCCGCAAACCCAAAACCGGCAGCTTGACCATCGACGGCAAGAATGCCTTCCAAATGAGCCGCAACGAGCTGGCTCGTACCGTTTCTTATGTGGCGCAGAAAAACGAGCTGACCCACAGTACGGTTTTCGATTGTGTTTTGTTGGGGCGGAAGCCCTATATCACCTGGTCGGTCAGTCAGGAGGATTTGGATATCTGTACCCGGATCATGGAGCGTGTGGGCTTGCTGGATTTTCAGATGCGGTATCTGGATGAGTTATCCGGCGGCGAATTGCAAAAAGTCATGCTGGCCAGAGCCTTGGTTGCAGAGCCAAAACTATTGCTTTTGGACGAGCCCACCAGCAATTTAGATCCCAAAAATCAGTACGAAATGATGGCTCTGGTGCAGGAATTGGCAAAAGAGCAGGGGTTTACGGTTATTACCGTCATCCATGACTTGAATTTGGCGCTGCGGTTCTGCGACAAGTTCTACTTTTTGAAGGCCGGTGAGGGGTACAGCTACGGCAATATCGAAACCGTCACCGCAGAAACACTTTCGGATGTTTACGGGATCAAAGCCCGGGTGCTGGACATCGAGGGTCGAAAAATCGTGATAATGGAGTGAAGAATATGAAAACTTGGAAGGATTGTGCGGCCTTTCACGGCCATGAATGCGGTGGTCTGACCATCGGCTATAAGGCAGCACTGTATGCCATAAAGCTGCTGAAGCTGGAGTTTTCCGACGACGAGCAGGTGGTGTGTATTGCGGAAAACGATGCCTGCGGCATTGATGCCATTCAGGTGATGCTGGGTTGCAGTATCGGCAAGGGCAATCTGTTGTTTCGTATGCGGGGTAAATCTGCTTACTCCTTTTATAACCGCAAAACCGGTGCTTCCGTCCGGCTGGTGCTGAAGCCCCGTCCATCCATGAGCAAAGAAGAAAGCTTTGCCTACTATCAGGCGTGTCAGCCGGAGGATATGTTTGAGGTGAAGCAAACCACCATCGCCGTTCCGGAAAAGGCCCGACTGTTCACCTCCTTCGTCTGCGATTGCTGCGGCGAGGTTACCGGTGCCAACTGGATCCGTCTGTCCGGTGACAAGAAGCTGTGTATGGATTGCTATCAAACCTACAATCGTTTTGAAGTGTGATACCCAACGTGCGCTTCCTCAAATGGCTCAGTCCGTGACCAATTTTTGAACTCCAAAAGCTTGGTAAAACAATATCATGTGTATAATTGACGCAAAATATTGCGTTTATTTATACAAAAACACTCCGATATATAGACAAAACCACCCATCCACCATCGAGTGGGAGTGACATCGTTATTGTATTTGAGCCTGACGGTTGTGAAAGCTGTCAGGCTCTATTTTGGTAAAAGGACGTTTTATGCCAATAGGTCCAGAAGTTGATGGATATTTTTCTTGCCGAAGAATACCTTTTCGTCGTTCACGACCAGGCAGGGGACGCTCATTACGTTGTAGCGGTTTTTCAGCTGCTCAAAATGGTGAATGTCGTAAACCTGCGCGGTGATACGGGGATTCTCTGCGGCGATCCGCTGGGCGGCTTTTACCAGATCCGGGCACATGGTGCAGGATAAGGTGACCAGGATTTTCATATCTGTGGGCTTGGTGATGGCTGCGATTTTTTGCCTGGTATCCTGGTCGATGGCCTGTCCCGGCCCAGCGGCGTTGTAAAGGCCCAGTACGAAAGAGGTAAATTCATGTCCGCCGGGGACGCCGTGGAAGGCAAGGCCCGTTTCGGTGCCATCTTCCAGGCAAACCGCCACCCACGGCGCGCAGCTTTCTGGGGCCGGACTGTCAGCCACCTCCATTGCCAGCTTATCGGAAAGCTGCACAAGGGCCGTGATAAAATCCTCCAGCTCCCTGCTGACCGGCCGGTTGTCCAGGTACAGCTTCAGCAGCAGCCTCCGTTCCATGGGGGAGAACAGGGCGTCCAGCTGCTGTTTCATTTCGGCAGTGAAAAGTTCGCCGGGGTCCTCAGAGGGGAGGGCTTCCTGGCTTTGCTTTGGGGCAGGGGCCTCTGGGCGCAAGCCGGTTTTGCGCTGCATGGCAGCCGCGTATTTTTCCAATTCCGTGGCGGCCAGCGCCCCATCGCCGGTGGCCGTGACCACCTGCCGGAGGGGCTTGATGCACACATCTCCTGCGGCGTAGACACCGTCCACACTGGTTTTCCGGGCGTCATCGGTTACAATGTAGCCATGCTTATCCAGCTCGATAACCCCCTTGACCGACTCCGTGGCGGGGGCATAGCCGGCGAACACGAATACCCCGAAGGGCTCCTCGCTCCGATACTCCGTCACCTGGCCGGTGGCGGTATTTTTGTACCGGGCATAGGTCAGGCCCCCCTGGCCGGATACTTCCTCCATGATGGTGTTGGTCAGGACGGTGATTTTTTCGTGGTTTTTCGCTGGCTCTGCCACCGAGGCGGCACAGGAAAAGTCGTCTTTGCGGATCAGCACCGTCACATGGCGGGCAAATTTCGTCAAAAATACGCTTTCTTCCGCCGCAGCATAGCCGCCGCCCACCACGAACACTTCTTTTCCTGTGAAAAATTCCCCGTCGCAGGTGGCGCAGTAGGCAACGCCCCGGCCTTTGTGTTCCTCCTCGCCTTGGAAGCCAACGGTTCTGGGATGGGCGCCGGTAGCCAGCAGAACGCCAAAGCAGCGGTAATCGCCCCGGTTGGTATGCACCACTTTGATGGCCTTCGAAAAATCGAAGCCCGTGGCGTCTGCCAGCATAAATTCCGCCCCGAAGGCCTCTGCCTGGCGCTGGATGGTATCAGTCAGGGCCTTGCCGCTTGTTTTTTCGATGCCGGGATAATTGACGACTTCATGGGTGATGGCAATTTGTCCCCCGAACTGCTCCTTTTCCAGCACCAAACAGCGGTATTTCGCCCGGGCCAGATACAGAGCGGCGGTGAGCCCTGCCGGGCCGCCACCAACCACGATCACATCATACAGTTCCTGCATAGATCCGTTCCTTTCGGTAAGAAAATCCCAATTTGCGGTGGGCAATGAAGCGGTAAATGATTGTTTACGACAGCACTTCTTGCCCCCTCATTTATGAGGGGCGGGGGGGAGTATACAATTCATGATATTTCGAACTCCCCCCGACCTTCGCTGCGCTCGGCCACCCCCCTCATAAATGAGGGGGGCAAGGGGGCTTCCTATTCTAAACAATCATTTCGCCAGTATGCTAACCAATCATTGATGCACAAAAGATGCTTTTGGGGATGCCTTACAGCTGTCCCACCAGATCCAGGCTGGGCTTCAGGGTTTCGGCACCGGGTTTCCAGTTGGCGGGGCAGACCTGGTCGCCATGGGCGTGGACAAACTGGCAGGCCTGGACCTTCCGCAGCAGCTCCCCGGCGTTTCGGCCCACATTGCCGGCGGTGACCTCATAGCCCACGATCTTTCCCTCGGGGTTGATGATGAAGGTGCCCCGCTCCGCAAGACCGTCGGATTCGATCAGCACCTGAAAATCCCTGGAAATGGCATGGGTTGGGTCTGCCAGCATGGGGTAGTTGATTTTCTGAATCCGCTGGGAGGCATCGTGCCAGGCCTTGTGGACGAAGTGGGTGTCGGTGGACACCGCGTAGATCTCGCAGCCGATGGACTTGAACTGCTCATACTGATCCGCCAGATCCTCCAGCTCCGTGGGGCAGACGAAGGTGAAGTCCGCCGGATAGAAGAAAAAGACACTCCACTTACCGAGGATATCCTCCCTGGACACGAACTTAAATTCGTTCTCATGGAAGGCATAGGTGCGAAAATCCGCGATTTCCTTGTTGATCATCGACATGTTTCATTCCTCCAAAGACTGTGTTGATTGCAAAAGGCCCAGATGGCCCGGACTTCATCCCCCTGGCACAGGGAAAACTTGGCCCGGGGCTCGTCTTTCGGCTCCAGATGGGCGTACTGAATGCCATGCTCTGTTTCCAGGCAGATCCATTCAATATAATGCTCCGGGGTCATGGGATGCGCCACGGACCCGACGGTGACATGGACGGTATTGCCCTCCACATCATACACGGGGATATGCTTTTCTTCGGCGCCTTCCGTGGTGCCGGGGGTGATTTCCTGCATCTTTTCGCCGCAGCAGTACACCGGAACGCCCTTGTCACGAATCAGGGCAATGATATTGCCGCAATGGTTGCAGATATAGAATTTCTGTTTCATAAACTCCCTCCTTCTGGGGAAAGTGTGTCCCCAATGCCACAAATAATTCATGGAAAGCAGGGCATACTGGCGGTAAAAGGATGTGGAAGCATGGGTTATAAAAAGGGCTTTATTCCCTATGCATTGGGGGCCTTTCTGATCGGCATCGTCGGCGGTTTTTCGACGGTCCTTGGGCCGGCCTTTGTGCAGGATTTGGGCATCGCCTACAATAACACGACCTGGACCTCTCTGGCCCAGGCTATGTCCACCGCCGCCTGCGCTCCGGTTTTGGGGAAGCTGGGCGACGTGATCGGCCACAAAACCACGCTCCTTTTGGGCATTGGGGTCTTTACGTTGGGAACCGTACTGTCAGCATTGGCAAATTCCCTGCTGTTTATGCTGGCGGCGCGGTTTATCGTGGGGGTTGGAACTGCCGCCATGGCGCCGGTGATCATGGCCTATATTGTGACCCGGTTTCCCCGGGACAAAATCGCCCAGGGCTTTTCTTTGTATATGCTGATCTCCAGCGCGGCCGTTATATTCGGCCCCACCCTGGGCGGTTGGATGGTTTCTTATTACGGCTGGCGTGGGATGCTGTGGGTGTGCGCCGCCATTTG
The DNA here is from genome assembly GCA_045540495.1 of Faecousia sp. GTDB lineage: Bacteria > Bacillota > Clostridia > Oscillospirales > Oscillospiraceae > Faecousia. Next base: position 9,419 of record JAZQHH010000170.1, on the reverse strand, counting down.
CGCTGCCGTTTTCGGCGCCTGTCTGGTGACCGCCCAAAAGCAGGAGCAGCAGAAAAAGCCGCTCCAAAACTTCGACGGTTTCGGAGCGGTGCTGGTGCTGGTTTTCTTCAGTCTGGCCCTGTGTCTTCCTGCTTTTGGGCAGAATTTCGGGTGGACATCCAGGGCATTTATCCTGGCCCTGATTGCTGCGGCGGTGAGCCTGGCAGGCCTGGTCGCCGCCGAGCGGAAAGCGGTGCATCCCATTCTGCCTGGTGGTTTTATGGGACGCAGCGTCTTTATTCTCAGCGTTCTGGCGCTGTTTTTGACCCAGGGACTGATGCAGGCCAATATGACCAACACCATCGTCTTTGTGAACTATACCCAGCCGGAAAACCATGTTATCTCGGGTTATGCCATCTCGGTGATGTATTTGGGGATGTCCCTGGGGTCGGTGGTTTTGGGGCCGTTGGCGGATCGGTTTGAGCCGAAATATGTGCTGGCCTGCTCGCTGATCCTCACAGGCATCGGCTGCGGGCTCCTGTTCCTGTTTTCCGCCGCCACCTCGGTGCTGCTTTTGATGGCCTCTTTGGGCGTTCTGGGCTTTGGCCTGGGGGGAAACGGCACGATTTTTATGAAGGTGGCGCTGTCCGGCCTGTCGCAGCAGGAGGCCGGGGCCGGCACCGGCACCTACGGCCTGTTCCGGGATCTGGCGGCGCCCTTCGGGGTGGCGGTGTTCGTGCCGCTGTTTACCAATCAAATCACCGGCTGGATCGCAGCCGGGGCGACGGAAGCGGAGGCGGCGGTTCAGGCGGTTCACCTGCTGGCGGTGGCGGAATTGCTTTGCGTCGCCGCCGGTATTGCAGCGGTACTTTTTCTGCCAAAAATTCGCAACAAAGGAGAATGATGATGCGGTTAAAGGATAAAGTGGTTCTGGTCACTGCCTCTACCCGGGGCATTGGTCTGGCCTGCGTGAAGGCCTGCGCGAAGGAAGGGGCGGCGGTTTATATGGCGGCCCGGAATATGGAGCGGGCCCGGGAGATCGCGGATACGCTGGAGGGCGTAACCTGTGTGTACAACGATGCCACGAAGCCGGAAACCTTCGCCGCCATGGTTGAGACGGTGGCAGCCGATGCGGGCCGTATTGACGTGCTGGTCAATAATTTCGGCACCTCCAACCCCGGAAAGGATTTGGATTTTGCCAATACGGACCCGCAGGTGTTTCTGGATACCGTCAATCTGAACCTGCGAAGCGTCTTTATGGCAAGCCAGGCGGCGGCCAGGTGTATGGCGACCCATGGGGGCAGCATCATCAACATTTCCTCGGTGGGCGGGATCGTGCCGGATATTTCTCAGGTGGCCTATGGGACCAGCAAAGCCGCCATCAACTATCTGACCAAGCTGATTGCCGTCCAGGAGGCGAAAAATAAGATTCGGTGCAACGCCGTCCTCCCCGGCATGACCGCCACCGAGGCGGTGGCGCAGCACCTGACGGAGGAATTTCGCAGTCTGTTCCTGCGGCATATACCCCTGGGACGGATGGGTCTGCCGGAGGAGATCGCCGCCGCGGTGGTGTATCTGTCCAGCGACGAAGCCGCCTACACCACCGGCCAAATCCTCACCGTATCCGGCGGCTTCGGCCTGGCAACACCGGTTTACGGCGATCTGGCCGGCCGGACAAGCCGACGGTCATGACCGGATTGGATCGTTTGCCCCACAGAAAGGGGGCCGCAGCTGGCCCAAGCTGCGGCCCTGTTTCTGCGGGGGTTATTTTGCGGTGACGGTGAAGCCGGTTCCGGCGAAAAAATAAGTTGCTAATTTATTCTGGATATGGTACTATTTCCTTGTATGGCGTTTTTTGCCCGATAGAGGCGGATTTATATGAAGAAGGGGGACTTTTTGGCTATGAAGGTTAAAAATCTTTTCAAAGCCATTATTTTTCTTTTGATCTTTGTCATTTTATTCTCCGGTGTATCCAAGGCCTTTACCGCACCGGGGGATTACCGGAATTACCAGTGGATCGCCGGATTCTACGAGGAGCCGAAGGATTCACTGGACGCAGTCTACATCGGCTCCAGCAACTGCTATGCCTTCTGGAATCCGCTGGTGGCCTGGGAGAAGTACGGCATCACCGTCTATCCCTTCAACAGCAATACCCAGCCCATCATTGCGGCGGAGCATCTCATCAAAGAGGTCCGCAAGACCCAGCCCAACGCACTGATTATCCTGAACACCAACACCCTGGGCATGAAGATGATGACCAACGTCCGCTACCACTATCTGCTGGACTATCTGCCCTTCTCTTTGAACAAGCTGTCCCTGACCCACTACCTGTCCCAGGAAGCGGGGGTGTCCTTTGAGGAATCACTGGAATTTTATTTCCCCATCATCCGCTACCATACCCGCTGGGATGAGCTGAGCTATCAGGACTTCCACTATGAGGTGGACGGCCTCAAGGGCGCCAGTGCCTACAATCTGTACCTGAATACGGCGCAGAATATCTCCAAGAAGTACATCATCACCGACGAGACCGCCCCGCCTCCGGATTTCATCACCGAGGCCTTCAACAATCTGCTGGACTACTGCGATGAGGAGAATGTGAACATCCTCTTCGTCACCGTGCCCAGAGCAGAGGAAAGCGAGCTCATCGCCAAGCAGATCAACGCCATCAATCAGCAGATCACCGACCGGGGCTACCCGGTGCTGGACCTGATGGACCAGCCGGAGGTCATGGGGGCCAACCCCAACCGGGATTACTACAACATGGGACATATGAATGTCCATGGTTCCGTGAAATATACCCAGTATCTGTCCGAATACCTGATCGAGCACTACGGCTTCCAGGACAAGCGGGGCCAGGCGGCCTACGAAAGCTGGGACGCGGGCTGGGACAAATATACCAACACCCTGAACAAGTCAATCCTGGAATTTGAGCTGGATAACGACAGCCGGGATTATTCCATCAGCGCCCCAAAAAATCTGAAGGGCGAGGCCACGGAGGAGGGTGTGCAGCTGAGCTGGAAAGCATCCAAAGAGGCGGATCAATATGTGATCTACCGCAAGCTCAAGGGCGGCAACTGGAAATACTACGCTACCACGGAAGAGCTGGGCTTCACCGATGCTGAGGTCAAAAAGGGCAGCTACACCTACCGGGTGGTGCCCGCCGCTCAACGGGACGGGGCAACCTGCTACGGAGACTTCTCCTACGGCGGCGTCACCGTGGATGTGGAATAAGGAGGCGGCGAAATGAGTTATCAATCCTTAGGATTTCTGGCCTTTTCGGCCGCTGTTGTATTCCTTTATTATATTGTAGGCAGAAAAGGTCAGAAATGGGTGCTGGCGCTGGCGAATCTGGCGTTCTATGCCATGGCCGGTGTGCAGTATTTGCCCTACATTCTGGTGACGATGGTGGCCACCTACCTGACCGGCCTGAAAATGGGCAGCATCTACCGAAAGGCCGATGAGGCCCTGACCCAGTGCCAGACCCCCGCAGAAAAGAAGCAGGTCCGGACCGACGCCAAAAAGCGGGCCAAGCGCTGGCTGATTATCGGCATGACCGTGACCATCGGCCTGCTGGCAGTGTGCAAATACACCAATTTCATTCTTGGCAACGTCAATTCCCTTCTCAAGCGCCTGTCCATGGCCCAGCTGCCGATGCTCAAGATTATCCTGCCCATCGGCATTTCCTTCTATTCCTTCATGGCGCTGAGCTATGTGCTGGATGTTTTCTGGAAGCGGTATCCGGCAGAGAAGAATTTTCTGCTGTACGCAGTGTACCTGTCCTATTTCCCCCATGTGGTCCAGGGCCCCATCGACCGGTACAACGAATTCCGGGATCAGATCAAGGACGGCATCCCCTTCAGCTATGAAAATCTGACCGCCGGTGCCCAGCTGACCCTGTGGGGTCTGTTCAAGAAGCTGGTCATTGCCGACCGGCTGGGTATGTTCGTCAATTACGTATTCGAAAACTGGGCCCAGTGCGACGGTATGATCCTGATCGCCGCCGTGGTGGTCTACTCCATTCAGATTTATGCCGATTTCTCCGGCTGTATCGACATCGTCACCGGTGTCTCCGAGGCCATGGGTATCCAGCTGCGGAAGAATTTCAACCACCCCTACTTCTCCAAAACCATGGGCGAATTTTGGCGGCGGTGGCATATGTCCCTGCAGGAGTGGTTCAAGGACTATGTGTATTACCCCGTGTCCGTCTCCGGCATGATGAAGAAGGTCAAGAAATATTTCAACGGCAAGGGTAAAACCAAAGCCGCGGAGCTGTTTGCTTCCTGCTTCCCGGTGCTGGTGGTGTGGCTCATTACGGGCATCTGGCACGGTGCCTCCTGGCGGTTTGTGGCCTGGGGTATGTTCCACGCCATGCTGTTGATCGGCAGTGCCGTGTTTGACCCGCTGTTTAAGAAGCTCACCGCTCTGCTGAAGATCGATACCGATAATTTCGGCTGGCGGTTCTGGCAGATGGTCCGCACCTTCATTCTGTGCGGCATCGGCCGGGTGTTTTTCCGGGCGGAGTCCATCAAGGCGGCCTTTGGGATTCTGGAAAAGTGCTTCACCAGTGTGGATTTCGGCATCCTGTTCAAGCGGAAGCTGACCTACGGAATCGAGGTGCCCGATGCCCGGGTGGCCTTCATCGCCGTGTGCCTGCTGTGGATCGTGGATCTGATGCAGGAGAAAATGCCCCTTCGCAAGACCCTGGCCAAGCAGAACATCGTCTTCCGCTGGCTCATTATCTACGCAGGAATTTTTGCCATCATCATCTTCGGTATCTATGGACCCGGATTTGATGTCAGCAATTTTATTTATGAACAATTTTAATATTAAAGGAGAACAAACATTATGGAACAGCTGAAAGAAATGCTCAAGAGCAACTACCCCACCGTGGACTTCGACAACGAGACTCACCTGATTTCCAGCGGCGTGCTGGATTCCCTGGCGGTTGTGGCCATCATCGCCCAGATCGAGAACCTGTTCGACATCTCCGTGACCATGGAGTACATCCAGCCCGCCTATTTTGAGTCTGTTCAGACCATGTGGGAGATGATCGAGGAGCTGCAGTAATGCACAGTCGCAAGAAGCTGATCTGCACCATCCTGGGGCCGGTGCTGTTTGCGGCCTGCTATTTTGGTCTTCCGGCTTCGGTTTTTCCGGAGGCCGGAGCCCGGGCGGCGATGGGCACAGTGGCCTGGATGGCTCTGTGGTGGATCACGGAGGCGGTGGATTTCGCCGTTACTGCCTTTTTGCCCATCGCACTCAATGCCCTGTTTCAGATGGTGGATATGTCCGCCGTCATCAGCAATTACGCCTGCGAGACTATTTTGCTGCTGCTGGGCGCCTCCATTCTTTCCGTCACCTGGGAGGAAACGGGGCTGGATAACCGGATCGCAGCCATGTTCCTGTCGATGATCGGCAGCAAGCTGCGCAATCAGGTGGTTTTCTGGTATCTGCTGTGCGCGGCGCTGTCTGCGGTGCTGCCCAATGCGGTGGTTTGCGCGGCGGTGACGCCCATTGCCGTTTCCATGCTGCGCTATGTGGGCGAGAAGGATATCTCCAAAAGCAAGGCAGGGTCCCTGCTGCTGCTGACCGTGGCCTATGCCACCGGTGTGGGCGGCCTGGCTTCCCCCCTGGGCGGCGCCATGAATCTGGTCACGGTGGACTACCTGGAGCAGCTGACCGGCCAGGAATATATGTATGTGTCCTGGGTCATCCGGTTCCTGCCCATTATGGTGGTCCTGGTCATCAGCAATATCATCATGCTGCTGGCGGGGGTCAAGAAAACCGATGAGCTGGGTGGCTCCAAGGAGTATTTTATCCAGCAGTACAAGGCCATGCCCAAAATGACCGTCCAGGAGATCTGGTCGATGGTTCTGTTTTTGCTGGCTACGGTGCTGGCCTTTACCCGGCAGTTTTATCAGACGCTGCTTCCGGGGCTGAAGCCGGCCTATGTGTTCGTGATTTGCGCAGTGCTGTCCTTCTTTATCACCGGCAACGACGGGGCTCCGCTGATGAAGTGGAAATCCGTTCAGAAGAAGGTCGGCTGGGACCTGCTGTATGTGTTCGCCGGCGGTCTGGCCCTGGGCACGCTGATTAACAGCAGCGGCGCTGCGGCCGATATTGGCAGACTCGTTTCCGGCACCAGCCTGGACGGCGGCTTCCTGACGGTGCTGGCCATCGTGACGATGACCATTCTGATGTCGGATGTGACCAGTAATACCGCTACCGCGGCAGTGTCCATCCCCATCGTCATTGGCATTATTCAGGGCATCGGCAAAAACCCCATCCCCTATATCTACATTGCGTCCATCGGCATCAATCTGTCCTATATGCTGCCCACCTCCATTCGGGCGATCCCGGTGGGCTATGGGCTGGAGCCGAAATATATGCTGAAAAAGGGCATTCCCTTCACCATTGTGGTGACGCTCCTGATGAGCGTGCTGGGATATCTGCTGCTTTGCTTCTGGCCCGCCTTCAGCACCGTTTAACGGAGGGTATATCAGATGATTCATTCTATTTGTGAAGCCGTGTTCCATTACGCGGCGGTCCAGCCGGATAAGCTGTGCCTGGCCGATGACAACGGTCAGGTGACTTACCGGGAATATGCCGACCGCATCGGCCGCTACGCCGCCTGCTTCCGTCAGGACGGGATCGGGGCGGGGGATGCCGCCGTTGTGGAGGCCTGCCAGACCATCGAGTATCTGGCCATCGAACTGGCGCTGCAGCTGATCGGGGCCATTTTTGTGCCGGTGGAGCATAACTGCGCCGCCGATAAGATCAGCTCCTTCGCCCAGCGGGCCCGGGCCAAGGCCGTCATCACCTGCAAGGCGGCGGATTTCCCGGCGCAGCTGCGCTACACCTATGAAGATCTGGCCGCCGCCGAAGCCGAGGCCACGCCCTATGTACCGGAGGCGTTCCCCGAAAGCGGTGCCGTCAGCGAGATCCTGTTCAGCACCGGCACCACCGGTAAGGAAAAGGGCATCGTCCTGACCCACGGCAATGATATTGCACTGGCGGAAAATGTCATGTATGGCGTGGAAATGGAGAAGGATAACGTGGAAATGATCCCTTCCCCCATGAACCACTCCCATGGCCTGCGCCGGTACTACGCCAATATGTATAACGGCTGTACCGTCATCCTGCTGGGCAATGTGATCAATGTGCAGCGGTTCTTCTACAATCTGGATACCTTCGGGGTCAATTCCATGGATCTGGTGCCCACGGCCCTGTCCGTAATCCTGAAGCTGACCAAGGACAAGCTGGCACAGTACAAGGATCGGCTGCGCTACGTCCAGTTCGGCGCCGCTCCCATGATGGAAGCGGATCAGACCCGCATCTGCCAGCTGCTGCCCAACACCAGACTTTACAATTTCTACGGCAGCACCGAAAGCGGCTGCATCGCCATCTACAATTTCAACCGGCCCGACAGCAAAAAGCACTGCATTGGCAAGCCCGCCTGCAATGCCCGGATCGTGATGGTGGACGACGACCATCAGCCCATCGACTCCTCAGCGGAGCAGACCGGTCTGCTGTCCAGCCGGGGCGGCATGAATATGCTGGGCTACTGGGAGGACCCCGAGGAGACCGCAAAGGTGCTGATCGATGGGGTGGTGTATTCCAACGATGTGGCCTATTTCGATGAGGACGGCGACATTATCCTGCTGGGTCGCAAGGGCGACGTGATCAATGTGGGCGGCAACAAGGTCTCCCCGGAGGAGATTGAAAACACCGCCAAGAAGATGCCCGGCATCGCTGACTGTGGCGTGATCCCCGTGGCGGATGCCTTCAAGGGACATGTGCCGAAGCTGTTTGTCCAGCTGGAGCCGGGGGTGGAATTTGATCCCATCGCCATCCGGAATTTCCTGGCCAAGAGCCTGGAGCCCTACAAGGTGCCGGCCTTTATCCAGCAGATCGACAAGATTCCCAGAAGCTACAACGGCAAGCTCCTGAGAAAAGAACTGAAATAAGAAAAACCCCCTGTTTTGCGTCGCAAAACAGGGGGGTGATTTTTGCTGGTATCAGTCAGCGGAGACAGTCTTGACGAAAGCGTAGGTGGTATCAGCCACAATTTCGGTGGAGTCCACGCCGGTCATGCCGTATTCGCCATTGACGTAGAAAGCCCAGTAGGCGCTCTCGGTGTCCCAGTCGGCGGTAATGCCGTTGACGGTGGTGACATACAGGCCGTAGTCGCCCATTTCACCGGCGATCAGGCCCAGTTCCAGCAGGGCCTCGCCCACAGTGGTCTTGTCGGTGCTGATCTGGAACAGGGAAATGGTGCCGTCCACATCGGTGACGGTGAAGTAGAAGCTGGTGGCGCCCTCACCCATGGGGGTATAGGACAGGGTCTTAACGAAGGCGTAGGTGGTATCGGCCACGATTTCGGTGGAGTCCACGCCGGTCATGCCGTATTCGCCGTTGACGTAGAAAGCCCAGTAGGCGCTCTCGGTGTCCCAGTCGGCGGTAATGCCATTGACGGTGGTGACATACAGGCCGTAGTCGCCCATTTCACCGACGATCAGGCCCAGTTCCAGCAGGGCTTCACCCACAGTGGTCTTGTCGGTGTTGACCAGGAACTTGGTCTCGGTGCCGTCCACATCGGTGACGGTGAAGCGGAAGGAAGTGGCGCCTTCGCCAACGATGGTGGCCTCATCGGAGGGCTCGGTAGCCTCGGTGGAAGGCTCGGTAGCCTCGGTGGAAGGTTCGGTAGCCTCGGTGGAAGGCTCGGTAGCCTCGGTGGAAGGCTCGGCAGCCTCGGTGGAAGGCTCGGCAGCCTCGGTGGAAGGCTCGGTAGCCTCGGTGGAAGGCTCAGTAGCTTCGGTAGAAGGCTCAGTAGCTTCGGTAGAAGGCTCAGTAGCCTCGGTGGCGGGGGCCTCGGTGGGCTGGGTGGTGGCAGGGGTGCTGCCGGCGGGGTCGGTGGTGTCGTTACAACCCGTTGCAAAAAGTGCCATGGCCGCAATCAGCACGATGCAAAGGAAGAACGACAGCATTTTCTGGGTGCTGTTTTTCATCTTCGTTTGCTCCTTATAAAGTATTCCCCTTGAGCCGGTGACCGCGGCTTTTGGACAGGGGTGTGGCTGCCGGATATTTCGACTTCGCGCATATGGCGGCTCGGCCTTCTCGGATTGCTCCAATGGCCTGTCCCCTCCCTTGCGGCGGGGAGGGTAAGAGCGGCATATCGAGGGCGCGTCACGGCGACGGACTCGTACAGGATTCCCACCTGTTTCCCCGGACAGCCCGATTATTATAGCACAAGGCTCCTGCCTTTGCAATCAAAATATGAATTTCCATTGTCATTAGCGTGGGAATAAAACGGTAAATAATTGTTTAGCGGCGTAGGAGAAATGCGGCGGCCTACGGCCACCGAGCGCCCCGAAGGGGCGCCATGGCTTCCCCCGGGGGGAAGCTGTCGCCGCCGCAAGGCGGTGACTGATGAGGAATGC
>JAZQHH010000169.1:0-4393 GCA_045540495.1 Faecousia sp. | reverse complement strand
CCCTTTCGGAGCCAGCCCCGTTCCTCCAAAAGCCGCTTGGTCTGGCGGGCTGTACCTTCGCCGCCGTCCAGCACCTTGACATTTGCGCCTAAGATTCTCTGCACCGTATCTCTTACGAACGGATAGTGGGTGCAGCCCAGGACGATGGCATCCAGCTTTCCGGCGTGGGGGGCCAGCAGCGGCCGCAGCAGCGCCGCCGATTCCGGAGAATTGGCCTTGCCGGACTCCACCAGCTCCACCAGGCCTGCCGCCGGGAGCTTCACCACGGTGCAATGGTCGGCGCACCGCTCCACCAGCCGGGCGAATTTCCCCTCCGGGAGGGTGGCCGGCGTGGCCATGACGCCGATGGTGCCCCCGGGGAAGCGGTCGGTGGCCATTTTCAGGGCGGGCTCGATGCCGATGATGATGGTATCCGGGTGGCGAAGCCGCAGATCCTTGATGGCGGCGGCGGTGGCGGTGTTGCAGGCCAGCACCAGGGCCTTGATGCCCCGGGCCATCAGCTTTTCGGCGGCGGCGATGGTCAAATCCCGGATTTCATCGGTGGGCCGGGTGCCATAGGGGGCATTGGCGGAGTCGCCGAAGTAGAGGAACCGCTCGTTGGGCAGCTCCCGCCGGAGGTGCCGCAGGACGCTGATTCCCCCAACGCCGGAGTCAAACACCGCGATATAGTCATTTTTGGTAGGCATAGTTTCACCTGTTTCTGTTCCGGACGGTAAATGGTGGTTTAAGATAGCACTTCTTGCCCCCCTCATTTATGAGGGGGCAAGGGAGTGCTTCCTATTCTAAACAATCCTATATTATACTTATATTGTAGCAAAAACAGGCCCCGGTTGCAACAGAAAACGGAGCCCAAGGGCTCCGTTTTTTAGATTCTATACAGGCGTTTTCCGTTTTCGGTGGTGATGCGCGCCACTTCCTCCACCGGCAGGCCGCGGATTTCCGCCAGTTTTTCTGCCATGCGGCAGAGCTTCCCGGGGTCGTTGCGCTTTCCCCGGAAGGGCTCCGGGGCCATGTAGGGGCAGTCGGTTTCCAGAACCAGCCGGTCCAGGGGGATGTTCGCCGCCACTTCCACCGCCTTTTTGGCGTTTTTGAAGGTCAGCACCCCCGTGAAGCCGATGTACCAGCCTCGTTTGATCAATTCCTTCGCCATCTCCAGGGAGCCGGAGTAGCAATGGAACACCCCCCTGACGGCGGGGAATTCGTCTACCACGGTCATTCCGTCGGCGTGTGCCTCCCGCTCGTGGACGATTACCGGCAGGTCCAGCTCCTGGGCCAATGCCATCTGGGCCCGGAAGGCCTGGAGCTGAATTTCCCTGGGGATGTCCTCGTAGTGGTAGTCCAGGCCGATTTCGCCGATGGCTTTGATTTTTGGATTCAGTTTACATAACTTTCTGTATTCTTCCAACACATCCTCGTTCACCTCGTCGGCGGCATCCGGGTGGGAACCCACAGCGGCGTAGATGTGAGGATACTGTCTGGAAAGGGCATCGGCGTTCCGGGAGGAGGCCAAACTGCAACCGGGGTTCATCACCAGCATATCCAGGCCGGAGATCAATTCCTTCCGGTCGGCATCAAAGGCCCGGTCGTCCAAATGGGCATGGGTGTCAAATAGCATGAGATTCCTCCTGTTGAGAGTTTCTTGCCCCCCTCATTTATGAGGGGGGTACCCCGGCGTTAGCCCGGGGTGGGGGGAGTATGCAAATCGTTTCATTTCGGACTCCCCCCGACCTTCGCTTCGCTCGGCCACCCCCCTCATAAATGAGGGGGGCAAGGGCACATTCCTTATCTTTCTACAACCGCCACCAGGCAGCCGTCAATCTCCTGCACTCTGGGGTCGTCCAGGGAAAAATCCGTTTTGTTGGGGAAGCCCCGGATGCCCTCGCCGGTGGCTTTGGCGGCGGCCTCTTTCAGGACCCAGAAGGTCAGAAAGGCCCGTTTTTTGTCCGCTGCGGCCCCGTATTGGGCGTATTCCCCGGGGGACAGGACCCGCTGGGCAAGGCTTTCCTTCACCGGCCGGGTCAGCTCCTCCGCGTCGATGCCGATGGGGTGATCCGCCAGGGCGCAGAACACATGGGCCTTGGTGTGGGTGATGGAAAAATGAACATTTCCTGTTGAAAAATAAGGCTTTCCGCCGGGTTCCCGGAGGATTTCCGGCATTTCTCCGCCGAAATGCTGACGGTAAAGCCGGGCGAGCAGAGCCCGTCCGGCTTCGTGGCCGGAGCGGCCCGAAAGGGCTTCTCCGGCGATGATCCAGTTATTCATCCGCGTCCACAACGTCCTTGGGCTTGCGCAGATTCTTCACCGCGCTGGTCCGCAGCAGCAGGTTGGAGGCACCACAGGCCACCATAAAGCCGCCCATCAGCCGGATCGCCCAATTGGCCACGTTCATGGGGAAGAACAGCAGCACAACGCCCAGCGCCAGCATTACCAGGGCCATGACCAGGTTGGGGATGAAATTGTAGCCGAATTTTTTCAGCTTCAGGCTCTCAAAAAGGGCAGCCAGGCCCTGAACGGCCAGGTAAATGCCCAGGGCAATGCCCAGGATATTGACCAGCACACCGGGCTTCAGCAGGATGAAAATGCCGAAACCGGCAGCGGCCAGGCTCAGGATGATCTCCGTGATGCCCATCACCGGCCAGCTCAGCACGCAAACCAGCACACCAACGGCACCGGCGCCGATCAGCACCCAGCCCAGGATCATAGCCACGGTATTGGTGCCGAAATCCGGCCGCAGCAACAGCAGCAGGCCCATGCCAATCAGCAGCAGCGCACCCCAGACCGCCTTGCCAATACCGGTGCGGCGGGCCTGATGCTCCTGGCGTTCCTTTTCTTCCTGACGCTTCTTCATTTCTTTCTTTTTGCCCATGTTTTTGCCCTCCTGTGATAAGTATTTTGCACGCCAAGGCTCCCCTTTAGGGGAGGCTTGGGGGGTTACTCCTGATTCCGGCGCTTCATCAGTTCCCGCATACGGATGCTGTGGTCCAGCTCCCGCTTGCGGATGCGCAGGGACTTGGGGGTGCATTCCAGCAGCTCGTCGTCCGCCAGGAATTCCAGGCACTGCTCCAGGCTGAAAATCCGGGGGGTCACCAGCCGGATGGCATCGTCGGAGCCGGAGGCCCGCATATTGGTCAGCTGCTTGCGCTTGCAGACGTTGACGGTCATATCCTCGTTCCGGCTGCAAATGCCCACCACCATACCGGCGTACACCGGGGTGCCGGGGCCGATGAACAGGGCGCCCCGCTCCTGGGCGGCACCCAGGCCGTAGGCCACCGCCTCGCCGCTTTCATGGGCGATGAGGCTGCCCACCAGGCGGCGCTCGATCTCGCCCTTCATGGGGGCGTAGGAATCCAGGACGCTGGACATGATGCCCTCGCCCTTGGTATCGGTCAAAAATTCGCTGCGGTAGCCGAAGAGGCCACGGCTGGGCACCTTGAATTCCAGCCGGTAGCGGCTGCCCATGGGGGTCATACCCAGCAGGTCGCCCTTCCGGCGGCCCATTTTCTCAATGACTGCGCCCATGCATTCCTCGGGCACGTCCGCCACCATCCGCTCGATAGGCTCACAGAGCTTGCCGTCGATTTCCTTGGTCAGCACCCGGGGGGTGGAAACGCTGAATTCGTAGCCCTCCCGGCGCATGGTTTCCATGAGGATGCTAAGGTGCATCTCGCCACGGCCGGCCACATTGAAGGAGTCGGTGCTGGCCTCAGTGACATGGAGGGACACATCCTTCAAAAGCTCCTTCTCCAGCCGGTCCCGGAGGTTCCGGGAGGTGACGAATTTGCCCTCCTTGCCGGCGAAAGGAGAATCGTTGACGGCGAAGGTCATTTCGATGGTGGGGTCGGAAATTTTCACGAAGGGCAGGGGCTCCACCGCCTCCGGAGCGCAGAGGGTCCGGCCAATGGTGATATCCGCCATGCCGGAAAGGGCCACGATTTCACCGGCGGAGGCCTCCTGGATGGGGGCCTTGCCCAAGCCGTCGAAGGCATACAGGGCCACGACTTTGCCCTTCTGCTTCAGCTCGGGGTTGTGGAAGTCGCAGATGGTGACCTCCTGATTGACCTTGATGGTGCCCCGTTCCACCCGGCCCACGGCGATGCGGCCCACATATTCATTATAATCAATGGAGGAAACCAGCAGCTGCAGGGGCTCCTCCTGATTGCCGCCGGGGGCGGGGATATATCTCACGATGGTTTCGAAGAGGGGGGTCAGGTCGGTGCCCACCTCGTCGGGGCCGTAGGCGGCGGTGCCCTGACGGCCGGAGCAGAAAACGGTGGGGGAATTGAACTGCTCGTCGGTGGCGTCCAGGTCCAGCAGCAGCTCCAGAACCTCGTCCATGACCTCCTGGATCCGGGCGTCGGGCTTGTCAATTTTGTTCACGGCCACGATGACCTTG
>JAZQHH010000168.1:0-12000 GCA_045540495.1 Faecousia sp. | reverse complement strand
GGTTGTGGCCCTTGTACTTGACGCCCATATCGACAATCTCGATCTTGGGCACCTTGGTCTCCAGCAGCTCCTCGAAGGACAGCTCCTTGACCTCCACCACGGTGGAAGCCTTGGCGGCGTTCTCGGCGGCGGCAGCCTTAGCGGCGGCCTCGTACTCCTTGTCCTTCAGGTACTTAGGCAGCTGAACAGCCTCGGCAGGGCCAACGACCACGTTCCAGTTGGGCAGCTTCTCCTGAATCTCGCCCTTCATAACGGCAACCTTGCCGGGGATAATCAGGGTGCGGTTCTTGATCTTGTTCTCGATGTCCAGCTCCTCGAAGGTCTTCTTGATGGTGGAGGAGGACAGCTTACCGGCAGCCCAGGCAGTCAGAACGGACATACCGGAGGCATCGGTGATAATCAGGTTCACGGGCTGGTTGGAGCGCTCCATTTCGCCGGAAACCAGGAAGTAGGTCAGAGCGAAGTCAACCGTCAGCGCGCAGGGGCTGTTCTCGTCGGCACCGTTCAGGGGGTAGATCTTGGCCTCCACCTTCATGGGCTTCTGAGGATCGGTGTAGATGTTCTGACGCAGACCGTACAGGGGCAGAGCCTGGGCGTAGGTCATGTTCTCCATAACAATGTTGGAGGCGTACTTCTCGGTGAACATGGAAGCATAGCCGGTCTGCAGGTACATATCGCCCTTAGCCAGCTTGGCCACATTGACGATGGAGGGGTAACCGAAGGAGCGGTCGCCGTCCTTAATGGCGGTGCGGCGGACCAGAACGGCATTGGCCAGAGTCTCCTTGGCGGTCTTGCCGGTGACATCCAGAACCAGGTTCTTGTTGCCGGCGGCCTCCAGCTTCTTGACGGTGTCGTACAGGTCGGAGATATTCTCGGCCCAGACGCCCAGAGCAACACCGGCCTCGGTAGCCAGCGCGTTCATAGCCTCCCAGTTGTCGGGGGTAGCGCCGTCCAGGATGGTGTCCTTGCCGGCCACGGCCAGAGCGGCCTTGGCGCAGTCCACGTCCCAGCACTCCAGGACCAGGCTGCGGCCGGTGGCAGCGGCCTTCTTCACCAGCTCCACATACTTATCGGCATCGTTGCCCTTGTTGCGGACAAAGACGAACTCGACGTACATTCTCTCGCCGATACGCTCGTAGTCAACCTTCTGCAGGTCGGCCAGCTTCTTGTCGGCATCCTCGCACTCGGTGCAGACGCAGACGGCGTAGAGGTTCTTATTAACCAGAGTCTTCTCGTGACGGAACAGGACAGTCTCGCCGCCCAGCTTGTGCTCGCCCACGGTGATGGTCTTCATGGGGGGAGCGGTCTGCTCGTTGAGCATCGCCTTTGCGTCATCAGAGAAATAGGGGCACTTGTCGATGGACACTGCACCCTGGGCCACCTTCATGCAGAAAGCCATACAGGTGGGGCTGCCGCACTCCTTGCAGTTCTTCTTAGGAGACAGCTTAAAAATGTCAAGACCTTTCAAAGCCATTTTATGTATCCTCCTTCCGAATTAAACAAGCTCGTCGATGAACTTCTTGATGGTGGCGATGGCGACAGGGTGACGCATGATGACAGCGTCGGCGCCGCCGGTCAGGTTAGCGGCAGCGGTGGAAACCTCCATACCGATGGCGCGCTCTTCCTGATTGCCCCACTCAGGAGCATCCTCTTCGGAAGCAACGGATTCCTTAACGCTCCAGGTATCGATGGACACGGGAGCGATGATGGGCATCTGCAGGTCGGCATCGGACTGAGCCAGAGCGGCCAGACGGACGCGGCCCAGGGTAGAAGCCACATACTCATAGCCATAACCAACGGCAGCGGTGCCGATGTTCATGACGATGTTCTCGGGCGCGATGGACAGGCCCTTCAGCATGATGTTCAGCTGCTTGGCCAGGTTGATGTCGTCAGCGGTCTCAGCGCCGACCTTCTGGCCGTAAGCCAGAGCGACGGAAGCGCCGACGGTCTTGTAGTCCTCGTTGCGGGCGGACATCACAGCGATGTTCTTGCCCTGCAGGGCCTCGGAGATCTTGGCAAACAGCTCGCCGTCCTTCTCCATGTTCTTGCAGCCCATGATGACGATGGGCATGGACACGGCATCGGCCACAGCCTTGGCATCGGCCACGCAGTCAGCAACGGAGCGGTTGGCACCGTTGGGATCGGCGGACTCGAAGTTCAGGCAGATGAAGTCGGCGCCGGGCATGGCCTCGGCCTTCTTGGCCCGGTCGGCCATGGTAGTGCAACCGGCATAGAAGTCAACCAGGCCGGGAGCGGTCCAGCTGTCGGCAGCGTCGGAAATCTCGACGCCGATCTTCGGCGCGTTCTCGATGGGAGCGTCGAAGGTGTAGAAGGGCAGCACATTCTGGCCGCCGATGACGATTGCCTTGTCACCGGTGCCCAGGGTCACGGCATTGATCTTGCCGCTGTAAGCCGCCGTCTTGGGAACGAAAGACATTGTAAATTTCCCCCTTGGTAAAAATAAATGATTTTTTAAGATATTAAGATATGAGATACGAGATATAAGATATAGATAACTCGTATCTCATATCTCGTATCTCATATCATTATCTACGTTTTTTACAGCCCGATGCTTTGCATCACGTTTTTCAGGGCTGCTTTCATGGGTGCGCTGTCGGGCAGCTTTGCAGAAGGCTCGCCGTCGCAGTCGCAGCGATAAACGCCGTCATCATGGGGCAGCACGCCGAAGAGGGTCAGCCCCTGCTTCTCGATTTCCGCCTTGATGCCATCGTCCAGAACGCCGTTCGGGGCACGGTTGACGATCAGACCCATCTTGCTGGGTTTCAGCTCCATTTCGCCAATCATCTGTGCAATCCGGCCCACAGCCTGGATGCCCCGGCGGGAGCAGTCGGAAATCAGCAGCATGGTGTCCACATGGGGCAGCGTCCCCCGGGCCACATGCTCCAGCCCGGCCTCGTTGTCCATGACCACATAGGAATAGTTGGGAACATATTTATCCATCTGCCGCTTGAGCATCCCGTTGACGAAGCAGTAGCAGCCCTCGCCCTGGGTGCGGCCCATGACCAGCATATCGAAGTCATCTTCCTCAATCAGGGCCTGAGAAAACTTCATTTCGGCGTAATCCGCCTTGGTCATGCTTTTGGGAACGGTGCCCTTCAGCTCAGCCTGGGCCATTTCCTCCCGAATCTGGCCGAGGCTGGTCTCCAGCTCCACGCCCAGGACTTCGTTGAGGTTGGAATTGGCATCCGCATCCACCACCAGCACCGGGCCATTGCCCTTCTTGCACAGGTAGTCGATAATCATGCCGCAGGTGGTGGTTTTGCCCACGCCGCCCTTGCCGGCCACCGCAATGGTATGAGTTGCCATAATGATTCTCCTTTGCTGGGGTAATATCAACACAGGGCATACTCCGCCCCATATCCATACAACGATATCGTACCACAAACAGCCCCTAAATGCAAGGCTCATTTTCACCAAAAACAGGGATAATATCTTGTGCAAAGACAAATAATCCCTCCTGCAGAGGCGGATCAACAATGTATGTTCACAGCACCCGGTACCCACATCGGCCCGCCAAGGTAAATCTGAAACAATCGACAAAAAGGACTTGAAATTCCCATCCGAGTCTGCTATAATGCAAACTGTTCGCAGGGTTCGTATATCGGTAATACAACGGCTTCCCAAGCCGTGAAGGCGGGTTCGATTCCCGTACCCTGCTCCAAAAGCTCCCGTATCCCTCCGGATGCGGGAGCTTTTTTATTCTTCTGCAGTACGATCCCCTTTCCATTTCGCAATCCGTATGATATAATCGCCCCATCCAGCAAAAGGAGATAATGGTATGAAAGTCGTAATCATTGGTCTTGGCTCCATTGGCCGGACCATTCTGAAAAGCCTCTCCGGCGAAGGACACACCGTTACGATCATCGACGAAGATAAAAATCTGATTGAAAGCCTGATCGAAAAATACGATGTATTCGGCGTTGTGGGCAACGGTGCCAGCATGGACATCCAAAAAGAAGCCAATACGCAGGATGCGGACCTGGCGGTAGCGCTGACAAGAAACGACGAACTGAACATCTTTGCCTGCCTGGTCGCCAAGCGCCTGGGTGTCTCCCACACCATCGCCCGGGTCCGTAACCCGGACTACCGCAAGCAGATCGCCCAGATGAAGGATGATCTGGGCATTTCCATGGTGGTCAACCCGGAGAAGGAAACCGCCAACGAAATATTCAACCTGATCAACCTCCCCTCCGTTTCCCGCATGGAGCATTTCGCGGAAGGAAAGGTATTGCTGGTGGAAGTCACCGCCAAAAAAGGCTGCCCCCTGATCGGCGAGTCCCTGATCTCCCTGGGCAAAAAGCTGAAGTCCAGAGTGCTGGTCTGCGCCGTCCAAAGAGGCGACGAGGTCTTCATCCCCTCCGGCAGCTTCCAGATCCGGGAAGGCGACAGGATCCATTTCACCGCCGACACCAAAAATCTGGGCGATTTCCTGGCAGAAGCGGACCTGGTCAAATCCCCCCTGAAGCGCATTATGATCGTAGGCGGCGGAAGGGTCGGCTTCTACCTGGCGGATGCCCTTTCCCGGAAGAAATACGCCGTCAAGCTCATCGAGGAAAATCCCGAAAAAGCCGATGAGCTGGCAGAGGATCTGCCGAACGTACACATCGCCTGCGGCAACGGCACCCAGCACGATCTTCTGATCGAAGAGGGCATCGAAGCCATGGACGCCTTTGTGGCACTGACCGATGTGGACGAGGAAAACATGATCGTCTCCATGTTCGCCAATAAAAAAGGCGTCCGGAAATCCATCACCCAAATCGGCAGTGACGATCTGTTCGGGATGCTGGACGAGCTGGGCATCGACAACACCGTTTCCCCCAATCAGGTTGTGGCCGGCCGGATCATCAGCTACGCCCGGGCCCTTGCAAACACCCGTGGCAGTAACGTGCTGACCCTTTACCAGCTTGTTAACCAGCAGGTGGAAGCCCTGGAGTTCGCCGCCAAGAAGCAGTCGCCCATCTACAGCAAGCCCCTGAAGGAGCTGACCATCAAGCGGGACTGCCTGATCGCCTGCATCATCCGGGATAACGATGTCATCATCCCCAACGGCGATTCCCGGATCGAGCTGGGCGACCACATCGTGGTAGTCACGACTCATAAAAATTTCGACGACCTGACCGATGTGTTTGCCTGATCTGAGGTGATCCTATGAATTACATAAAACTAGGCAAAATCCTTGGCAAGATCATGATCCTGGAGGGCATTTTGATGCTCGCGCCTCTGGCGGTCTGCCTGATCTATAAAGAATCCCTGCGGCACATCCTGGCCTTTTTGATTCCGATTCTCGCGGTCAGCGGCATCGGCTTTTTGCTGCAGCTGCCCAAGCCGAAGCGGGACAACCTCTACCAGAAGGAGGGCTTCGCCCTGACCGCCATGGTGTGGATCATCATGGCCCTGTTCGGCGCTATCCCCTTCGTGATCAACGGCGATATTCCCAATTATGTCGATGCCTGCTTTGAGATCATGTCCGGCTTCACCACCACAGGCTCCAGCATCATCGCCGACATTACGGCGGTATCCCATTCCGCCCTCTTCTGGCGCAGTTTTTCCCACTGGATCGGCGGCATGGGCATCCTGGTATTCGTGCTGATCTTCATCCCCGAAAGCAACGACGGCTCCTCCATGCACCTGCTCCGGGCCGAAAGCCCCGGCCCCCAGGTAGGCAAGCTGGTGTCCAAGATGAAGGTAACGGCACGGATCCTGTACCTGATTTACCTGGGCATGACGGTTCTGGAAGTCATCATCCTGATGCTGGACGAGCCGATCCCCGGCTACGAAAACGAGCAATTCTTCTTCAGCCTGCTGGCCACCTTCGGCTGTGCCGGCACCGGTGGCTTCGGCTTCATACCGGGCAGCATGGAGCTGTTCCACCCCTTCTCCCAGTATGTGATGGCCATTTTCCTGATTCTGTTCGGCGTCAATTTCAGTCTTTACTACCTGCTGCTCATCGGCAAGTGCAAGGACGTGCTGCGCAGCGAAGAATTCAAAAGCTATTTCCTGATCCTTGCTCTGGCGGTATTTTTCGTATTCATCAGCCTGGTGGGACGCTTCGAGCCATTCCCCCAGACCTATACCACCGAGGAAGCCTTCCGCCATTCCCTGTTCCAGGTGGCATCCCTGATCACCACCGCAGGCTATACCACCACCGACTATAACGTCTGGCCCATGGTTGCTACCATGTCGCTGATCATGGTCATGTTCACCGGAGCCATGGCAGGCTCCACCGCCGGCGGCATCAAGGTGTCCCGCATCGTCATCGCACTGAAGGGTGCCTACTACAACATCCGCAAGCTCATTAACCCCCGCTATATTCCAAAAGCAAAATTTGAAGGCAAAACCCTGGAACCCAGAACCATCAACGATGTTTTTGCGTTCATCACCCTGTACTCTTTCATTTTCCTCGCCGTGCTGTTCCTGCTGGCCTTCGACCCGGCCAACGGCACGATGCTGACCATCGTTTCCGACGCAGGCACCTATGAAGTGGAGCATGGATTTTTCACCAATTTCTCCGGGGTTCTGGCCTGTATTTCCAACGTTGGCCCAGCCTTCGAGGCCCTGGGGCCCTACTCCTGCTATGCCCATTACAGCGATTTCTCTCTCGTCCTCCTGACCTTTACCATGATGCTGGGCAGACTGGAGATTCTCCCGGTGTTAATTCTGTTCAGCAGAAGAACCTGGAAAAAAGTTTAATGATCAGGGCGTGTTGCAACACGCCCCTTTATTATTTCCTATAAAGCATCCGCACCGAATTCAGCACACACAGCATCGCCACGCCGGAATCAGCGAACACCGCCGCCCACATGGATGCCCAACCCAGCAGTCCCAGGCCCATCACCAGTGCCTTCACAGCCAGTGCAAATACCACGTTCTGCACCGCGATCTTCTTGGTGTGCCGGGCAATGTCCAGCGCCTCCGGGATCGCTTCGGTCTGACTGTTCAAAAACACTACGTCCGCTGCCTCAATGGCCGCATCGGCACCGCTGCCCATGGCCGCACCCACGTCGGCGCCGGACAGCACCGGGGCATCATTGATGCCGTCGCCCACAAACATCGCAGCCCCCTGGGTCTGCCGGATATGGCGCAGCCGCTCCAGCTTCTGTTGCGGCAGCAGCTGAGCATGAACCTGCCCGATCCCAACGGCCTCTGCCACCGCCCGGGCGCTTTCCTCCCGGTCGCCGGTCAGCATGGCCGTCTGGATACCCATGGCCTTCAGCCGGGCCATCGCCTGGGACGCATCGGACTTTATGGTGTCATTTATCTGAATATTTCCAATGTATTCCCCATTTTTCGCAACAATTACCCGGGTTCCGGCATCATTCCCCCCCAGAGCGGACAGGTCAACCCCATACCTGGCCATCAGCTTTTCGTTGCCGCACAACACCTGCTGCCCCTGAATTTCCGCCACGATCCCATGTCCCGGCAGCTCCTCCAGCCGCTCCGGCTTTTCCAGAAGCAAGCCCTGTGCCGCCGCCAGAATGCTCTGAGCAATGGGATGGGTGGAAAACTGCTCGCAGCTGGCGCACAGAGCCAATGTCTCAGCGCTGCCATCCACCTGCTGAACGGAAAAATCCCCCTTGGTAATGGTGCCGGTCTTATCCAGCACCACCGCTTTGACCCTGGCCAGGGATTCCAGCACAGCGCCGCCCTTAAACAGGATTCCCCGCTTGCTTCCCAGGCCGATGCCGGAGAAAAAGGCCAGCGGCACACTCAGCACCAGCGCGCAGGGGCAGCTCATCACCAAAAACGACAGGGCCGTATAAACCCAGTACCCCCAATTCCCGGTGACCAGGGAGGGCACCACCGCCGTCAGAAGCGCCGCCAGCACCACCGCCGGAGTGTAGATCCGGGCAAACCGGGTAATAAACCGGTCGATCCGGGGCTTTCCGGCCGCCGCCTCCTCCACATAGCTTAAAATTCGGCTGACCATGGACTCGGAAAGGGGCTTTTCCACCCGAATCAGCAACTGCCCCAGGGTGTTGACACAGCCGGATATCACACTGTCGCCGACAGATACCCCAATCGGCACCGGCTCTCCGGTAATGGGGGCGGTATCCACCCGGCTTTCGCCGGAGACCACAACGCCATCCAGCGGAATCCGGTCACCGGGACGGATCAGCAAAATATCACCGACCTTCGCTTCCCCGGCAGGGATCACGGCACCATTTTCCAGGGTAACGGTCTCCGGCCGCAGATCCAGCGCGTCCATGATCTGCTTCCGGCTCTGCTCTACCGCCCGATGCTCAAAAAATTCACCGACCCGGTAAAAGAGCATCACGCCCACCGCCTCCGGGAATTCATTGATGCAGAAAGCGCCCAGGGTGGCTATGGACATCAAAAAGTTTTCGTCGAAAACCCGTCCCCTGACCAGCCCGACAGCGGCATTTTTCAAAACCTCGAAGCCCAGCAGCAGATACGCCAGCCCAAAGACCACCTTGGCCGCCAGGCCGAAGGAGAGCCATTGCAGCCCAAGCCCGGCCACAAACAGCGCCGCTCCGGCCAAAATCAGCCACCCTTCTCCGGTGCCGTGATGATGCTCGTGGTCGCCGTGATGATGTTCGTGGTGGCCATGGTCATGGATGTGCTCCACTTTGACCTCCGGTTCAATGGATGCCACAATTTTCCGTATCTGCGGCAGCAGTTTGTCCGGCTCGGCAGCGGTTACCCGAAGCTGTCGGGTCGCAAAGGTGATGGACGCCGCTTCAACCTGAGGCAATGCCTGAATCTGCGCCTCCATTTTCGCCGCACAGTGGGCGCAGCCCAGATTCTCCATGGTATAAATTTCAGTCGCCATACAATTGCCTCCTTTTTACGTATGAGCAGTTGTTCATGTGTTGATGATATTATAACTCCCCCACACCCATTTGTCAAGGGGGCCATGCATATTTTTTAACATTGCGCAAACACTACTTCAAAAGGAGGTCAGGACATGAAACAGGACGAAAAAAAGCCCCTCTCCTGGGAGGCAGCAGACCCCAAGCCCCCGGTGGTGCAATCCAGCCATTCAGAGAAACGCCGCTGACGGGAATTTTCCCCGCCTGACAGGATTTCCCTAACAATTCCGCTCCGATCGCTTATAATGCAGCTACTATTGTAGAGGAGCGGATGGGGATGAGCTACGTTTTGTGGGCGGAAGCCGGGGTGGGCCTGCATAGTCGGGAGGACTGGATCAGAAGTGTCTGCCGGGCGTTGCCGGAGCCGCCAACGGTTTTGACCGGCAACCCGGAGGCTGACCTGGGCCGGGGGCTGGGGGACATTGCGGCGTTACAGCGGCAGGTGCCTGCCCGGAAAGGGGACACCTGGCTTCTTCCCTACCCGGTCAGTGGCATAAAAAAAGCCCATTTACTGGGCTGGTCCGGCGAAAATTTGCAAAAACCGAGGCGGTATCAAAGTATAACCGTTCCGGATAAACGGAGTCTGCAGCTTTTGAGTGCTGCGGGTTTAGAAAAAAAGATCCGGCTGGGGCCGGATCTTTCCTGTTTGGCAGAGCGCCGCATTCGTCCCCTGGCCGGGGCCTTTCGACGGGATACAGTGGGCCTTTGCCTCAGCCGCTCTCCCCTGCCCTACCAGGCTTATTGCAAACTAATTCACTACATTTTATTGGAAACTCCCTTTGAAATTTCCATAATTCCCTACGATTCGACGGATTATTCACTTTTACTTGCACTGGAACGGCAATTTCGCTGCAGCGGCCGCCTCCGGTTGCGCCCTCCGGGAAACGCCCCGGAGCTGCGGGGGGATATTTCCCTGTGTCGAATGGTGGTGGGCATGGGCGGAGCCATTGTGGCCTGGAGCTGCGGCGTTCCGGCCCTGTGCCTGGGCGCCGGTGGACGTTCCCTGGGCCTGGGGATGGATTTGTTTGGCCCCTGGCGGGAAACGGTGGTTGCCTTCCGGGAGCTGTCGAAACCAGACGCCTTGACCAACCGTTTTCGCCGTTTTTTGCAATTCGAACAGCTTCTTCGTCAAAACCTGACCGATTCCATCCCCCACCGACGGAAAGAAGCCCTGCATTTCGACTTTAACCCAGCCCCAAAAGCGCAGTCCAGGTAGCCCGCCCAACAGACCCGTCAGGCTCCAAGCCCATGGCAGATTGGTAGGCCCGGACGGCTTTGTCGGTGGCGGGGCCGAAGGAGCCGTCGATGGCGCCGCAGGTCAGGCCGAAGCCGTTGAGCATGGACTGGAGGGCTCGAACTGTGTCATTTTTTGCACCTTTTTTAAGAACCGGAAGGAAAAAATCCAACATTTTTTGCTGGATTCCGAACCATTCCGCTATGATCTGCGCCTCTGCGACAGCCAGTTTCTGAAGATTTTCGTCATTCATCAGCCAGCGGGTGTTGGCTTCGTTGGTGTGGAACCCATGTTCCAGGATGACGCCGGGGGTTCCGACCCGGTGGGCACCCCGGAGGACGCCGTAGTAATCGTCCAGACAACCGTTGCCGTCCCGGTCTTTCGAGGATTTTCGGGTATAGATTTGGTAGTCAACGCCCATGACTTCCGCAACTTTTTTCGTTAATTTTTCTGTGATTTCCACACTCTGTTCATCTATTTTTCCACAATTATCGTCAACAAAGTGCATTCCTACCACCCAATTCGGGTGGGCTGTGGCGGCGGCATTGGAATGCAAAGAGAGGAACAGATCCGCTTTCGCAGAAGCCTCTCCCCGGCCCGTCAGGGACAAGTCCTTTTCCTTGTCCTTTCGAGTCAGAATCACCCGAATCCCCTTCTGTTCCAGCTGTTTTTTCAGGAGCAAATGGAGCGTCCATACCATGTCGGATTCGTAATATTCCGACACAATGGGACTTTGATTGTACTTGCCAAAGTGTCCCGCGTCCAGGCAGACCGTTGGTTGAGAATGGTTGTTTTTAAGATTTTTCATGTAAAATACCTCCTTTTTCCTTTCATAACCAATCAGAATGAAGGAAAAAGTTGCAGACAACCATGCAACCGGAGGCGGAAAGTTGCACGAAATCAGAATGTCATTGCAAGAGCCGTCAGGGCCGTGGCAATCCGTTTCCTTTCCCCCGGAATTGGAAAACCGAAAAATGTAAAGATATTGTCATCCTGAGCGAGCAAAGCGAGTCGAAGGATCTACGCATGAACGGGCCCTGCTGGGTCAATTGGTGCCAAGATCCATCGACTCGCTGTCGCTCGCTCAGAATGTTAGTTTTTTAGGGTGGGCAAAAAATAAATGTCATTGCGAGGGCCGTCAGGCCCGTGGCAATCTCCTTTGGTTGTCGGAAACCTTGGGAGATTGCCACGGCCCTTCGGGCCTCGCAATGACATTGTTTTTACATTATGCGAAGTACTGTTTTGCGTAGTAGCCGTAGACTGCGGTAGCGGCGGCCAGGTCGCCCATGGTGGTGGCTTCGGCGGCCTTGATCTTGCAGTAGTGGCCGATGGAGTAGGCCATCACACCGGTGGAATACTCGGTGCCGTTGTAGGTGTAGACCGCAGCCACGTAAATACCCTTATCCAGGTCCTTGGCGGCGATGCCTTCCACAGCACCAAAATACTCAGAGGTACCGGAACCGGTCATGGCGATGGAGCCGGAGGCGTTCTCCTTGGTCAGCACGTCCACGCTGTTATAGGTGGCCAGATCCCACCAGTACATAGTCAGCTCACCCTCAGGTGCGTAAGAAGGAGTGAAGTAGTAGTTGACGGCGAAGGCACCCTCGAAGGAAACCGCAACGCCACGGCCGCTGAAGCCGCTCTTCACGAAGTTGGCGGCCTTGGTAGCGCTGGCAGACACAAGTCGGGGCCAAGCGGTCTTAGGAAGACAACATGTTTCCCCAACTCCTTGGCCCACAGAACGTCATGGCTACGATCCGACTTGCCTCCGGCTCCATCGCCATGAGCGGTTCCGGTACTTCCGAGTATTTCGGCGCTGTGGAAGGCATCGCCGCCAAGGACCTGGATAAGGGTATCTACAAGTCGGAGGCCAAGCGGTCTTAGGAAGACAACATGTTTCCCCAACTCCTTGGG
>JAZQHH010000167.1:0-3946 GCA_045540495.1 Faecousia sp. | reverse complement strand
CCACCTGACCCACCTGTACAATGCCATGCCCGGCATCACCCACCGCAACCCCGGCGTCATTCCCGCCGCCGTGGAGAATTCCGCTGTTCGTGCCGAGATTATTTCCGACGGCTACCACATCCATCCCGCCGCTGTCCGGCTGGCCTTCTCCATGTTTGGCGGGGAGCGGATGATCCTGATTTCCGACTCCGGCCGCTGCGAGGGCCTGCCCGAGGGCAGCAAGTTCGAGCTGGGCGGCCAGGATGCCTGGCTCCGGGACGGCGTGGCCCGTCTGGGCGACGGCACCATTGCCTGCTCCGCCACCAACCTCTTCGACTGCATGGTCAACGCCATCTCCTTCGGCGTGAAGGAGGAGGATGCCATCCGGGCCGCTTCCTACAATCCCGCCTGTGCCATCGGCGCGGAGCAGGAAGTGGGCTCCATCGCTACCGGCAAGGTGGCCGACTTCGTGGTCTGCAATGCCGACTACACCGGCAAGCGGGTCTTCCTGGCTGGCAAAGAAATTTAATCCGACTGTCATTGCGAGGAGCAGAGCGGCGTGGCAATCTCCCGGATCTACGGAAATCCGGGAGAATGACGCGGCTTCGGCCCTCGCAATGGCACTTTTCTTTTGAGGTTTCTATGATAAAACGATACATTGGCGACAGGGCTTTTTACCGCCATGTCCTGGGCATTGCCGTGCCCATTATCATTCAAAACGGCATCAGCAATTTTGTGTCCTTGCTGGATAATATCATGGTGGGCCAGGTGGGAAACGATCCCATGAGCGGCGTTTCCATCGTCAACGGTCTGCTGTTCGTGTTCAACCTCTGCGTTTTCGGCGCCTGCTCCGGGGCGGGCATTTTCACCGCCCAGTTCCACGGCTCCGGGGATCAGCAGGGTGTCCGGGATACCTTCCGGTTCAAGTTTTTAATCAGCCTTGTCATATCCGCCCTGGGTATCGGCATCTTTTTGCTGGGCGGAAGGGGCCTGATCGGCCTGTACCTCCAGGGTGAGGGCGATCCGGCCCAGGCCGCGGCCACGCTGGAATATGGTCTGGACTATCTGCGGGTCATGCTTTGGGGTCTGGTACCCTTCGCCCTGAGCAATGCCTACGCCGCCACCCTCCGGGAGACGGGCCAGACGGTGGTGCCCATGGTGGGCGGCATCACGGCGGTGTTTGTGAATCTGATTTTCAACTATATCCTCATCTTTGGCCACTTCGGGGCCCCGGCCCTGGGGGTGGAGGGTGCCGCCATTGCCACTGTCCTGTCCCGGTTCGTAGAGTTGGCCATCGTGGCGGGCTGGACCCACCTGCATGGGGAGAAGGCCCCCTTCATCCGGGGGGTTTACCGCTCCCTGCGGATTCCCAGACCTCTGCTGATGGGCATCATTCGCAAGGGGATGCCCCTGCTGATCAACGAATTTCTCTGGTCCTGCGGCATGGCGGTGATGAATCAGAGCTACTCCACCTGCGGCCTGGACGTGGTGCCTGCCATGAACATTTCCAGCACCATGTACAACCTGGGCAGCGTGGTGTACCTGGCCATGGGCAACGCCGTCGGCATCATTATGGGCCAGCTTCTGGGGGCCGGACAGCCGGAGGCGGAAATCCGGGACCAAAACCGGAAGCTGATCGTGGTGAGTGTGGGCTCCGGCGTGTTTTTTGGCGTCATTATGGCGGCAGTGTCCGGCCTGTTCCCGGGGCTTTATAACACCACCGAGGGGGTTCGGCTGCTGGCTTCCCGGCTGATTTTGGTGTCGGCTTTGATGCTGCCCTTCAATTCCTATACCAATGCCGCCTATTTCACCCTCCGCTCCGGAGGCCAGACCCTGGTGACCTTCCTGTTCGATAGTTGCTTCGTCTGGACCATCTGCGTGCCCCTGGGATTCCTGCTGAGCCGGTTTACGGGTATTGAGATTATCCCCCTGTACCTGATTTGCCAGGGCACCGACCTGCTCAAGTGTATGGTCGGCGGCTATATGATCCGAAAAGGCGCCTGGATACGGGATTTGACGAAATAAAAATTACCCTCCGCAGTTTTTGCGGAGGGCATTTTTTATTCCATTGCCGCCTGCAAGGCCTGGGCGATGGGGCGCATACGTTCCGCCGTCAGTTTTTCGACTTTGCGGTCGTAGCTCAGCAGGCCGTTGGTTTCGTCCTCGACGTCGGAAACCTGGGTGTAAATGGCGGCGCAGAGGCCTTTTTTTGCCGCCGGGATCACCTGCTGGTAGTAGAGATTTTCCACCGCGGCGGCAAATTCTTCGGCGTTTTCGAATTTTTTGTAGCCGTAGGTCTGTTCGGTGTTGAACACATGGCCTGCCGGTTTGAAGGAGTAGCCGCCAAATTCCGACAGCACCAGGGGCTTTTCCCCAGCCTTTAGGCGGATGGGCTTGAAGTACACATGGCGGCTGTCCACGTCCGTTTCCTTCCGGCGGAACCAGCCGGAGGTGGAATCGATCCAGCGGATGTCGTCCATGGCTTTCAAATGGAAGTACACATTGTCGCTGTCGAACTGACCCCAGCCCTCGTTGAAGATGGTCCAGTAGAGGATGCAGGGGTGGTTGCAAAGCTGGTTCACCGTAGCCTCCATGGCCTTGAGAAATTCGCAGCGGCTGGCCGGGTCCGGGTGCAGTTTCCGGTCGTCCAGGGTCTGGATGCCCACGGTGGGCATGGCCGTATCCCGGAGGAAATTGTAGTCGCCGTTGTTCACCATGTCCTGGAACACCACCATGCCCAGCCGGTCGCACTGGTAGTAAAATTCCTCCGGTTCCACTTTGATGTGCTTGGGCAGGGTATTGAAGCCCAGTTTTTTCATGGCAGCAATGTCGTTCACATAACATTCCGGTGCCGCCGGGGTGAACAGGCCATCGGGCCAGTAGCCCTGATCCAGCAGGCCGTGGAAGAAGTAGGGCTTGCCGTTGAGGCAGAGCCGTTTACAGCCGCCGATGTCCTTGATTTCCAGAGTACGCAGGGCGAAGTAGGATTCCACCCGGTCGGTTTCGGTTTCCACGGTGAAATCATAAAGATAGGGGTCTTCCGGACTCCAGAAGTGGGAATTTTCCGGGGAAATGGTCACTGTTCCTTCCGCAAGGGCATATTCCCCCAGCCCTGCTACGGAGACCTTGCCATCCATAGCAGGCTCGGTGGAGATGGTGACGGAGCCCCCCCGGTTTTCGATGTTCAGCTTCTGAATGTACTGCTCCGGCACGCTCTCCAGCCACACCGTCTGCCAAATGCCGGACACGGGGGTGTACCACATACCGCCCCGATTCAGGGTCTGCTTGCCATAGGGCAGGCTTTTGTCCCGCAGATCATCCCGGCAGAGGAGGCGGATTTCATTTTCCGGCTTCAAAAAGGCCGTGATGTCGAAGGTCATGGCCTCGTAGCCACCCACATGGGTGCCAACTTTTTTTCCGTTGATAAAGCACACCAGCTTCTGGTCCGCCGCCCCGATGTGCAGCAGTACCCGCCCGACGTTGAATCTCTCCGGCAGCGTGAACCGGCGGCGGTAGTGGAGGGCGCAGTTTTCGTGAAAATGCTCCCCAATGCCGGAAAGCTGGCTCTCCGGGCA
Source organism: Faecousia sp. (assembly GCA_045540495.1). Classification (GTDB taxonomy): domain Bacteria; phylum Bacillota; class Clostridia; order Oscillospirales; family Oscillospiraceae; genus Faecousia. The sequence goes on along the minus strand of JAZQHH010000167.1, from coordinate 392 downwards.
GAAGGGTACCAGAATTTCCCTGTCAAAGGGCCTATTGCAGGAGGCAAACTCCCATTGGCCGTTTAGATTCAGAAAACTCCCCCGCCGCATTTGGGGCCGGGGATACACCGCCCAGGGTGTGCCGGATAAATTCTCCCCCTCGGTGGTAAAAAGTATTTCATGGGACATGAGGTGACCTCCTTGATGATTATGGATAAATGATTGTTTAGCGCACTAAAATCATGCTGTCATTGCCAGGCCCGAAGGGCCGTGGCAATCTCCCGGTATCATCTACAATAAGGAAAAAGTTCGATGAACGTACAATGTAGAATGAGATTATCCATAGATTTTGGTGCGAATTAGGACCAAAGTTGTACCAGGAGATTGCCACGGCCTGCGGCCTCGCAATGACA
>JAZQHH010000166.1:0-6347 GCA_045540495.1 Faecousia sp. | reverse complement strand
CAGCGATAATCTGCTGTGCAACCAGAGTGTCTCCGCAGACAGAGCAGTGCTTGCCTTCGGTAAGACCGGTGGCCGTACAGGTGGCTGGAACACCAGCGTCAATGACCTCGGTGTGGCCAAGGGCGTCAGTATAGGTATCTTTATAAGTGTCTCCGCAGACGGAGCAGGTATGGGTGGTATAGCCATCCACCGTGCAGGTGGGCGGGGTGACCACATCCGAAATGGTATGGGCTACAGCCTCGCCGCAGGAGGTGCAGGCACCGGTCTGATCATGACTGGGATGCTGGCAGGGTGCCGGCTCGTAGGCACTCCAGGTATTGCCGGCATAGTTGTAGCAATCCTTGCCATCGGTGGGCAGCACCAAATCATCGGTCTGGGTGCCGCTGTTATTATGGAAAATCACATTGGCAGCCTCGGCGGAGATGGTGTAGCAGTAGAGATTTTCCACGCCCTCCACCTTGGTCATGGCAGCGCCGGGCCAGGCGCCCACATAATTGGTGGTGGCCCCGTTGGTCGTGGTCCAGGCATAGATGTAAGGCTGGCTCCAACCGGCGGTATTCTGGAAGTAAACCACCCGGGTGATGACCTCAGGCTCCTCCGGCTCCACCGCGCCGCAGGCGCAAAGGCCGTTCACATAGTTATGGCCCACGTTGGCCCCGCACTCGGTGCAGTTGCCGTCGGTGCCATGGCTGGGATGGCCGCAAACGGTCACATCCCCTTCATAGTAGACCCAGTTTCCGGATGCATCGTACATATTCAGGCTCATATCCGGCAGCGTCAGGTCGTCGGTCTGGCTGGAGCCATCGTTGAAGATGACATTCACAGCCTCGATGGGCAGAATGTAGTAGTAGATATTGCTGGTGCCATCCAGCAGGCTCATGGCGGTGCCGGGCCAGGCACCCACAACCGCACCGTCATCATTCCAGGCGTAAATGTTTACTTTGCTCCAGTTTTTGGAGGAATTATCAAAATAAACCACCCGATGGGTAATGACTTCCTGGGTCACATAGTCGCCGGTAACGGTGACCTCGCCGGTGGCGGAATCGTAGGTCACCGTCACATCGCAGTCAGCGGAAACACCGAAATTCACAGCAGGTGTCTGGCTGGTGCTGCTGATGGATGTACCCTTGACGAAAATCTCATAGTCCTCCCCTGCCGGCACGGCGGCGAAGGTCTTGGTGTAGATACCATCGGTTTCGGACATCACCTTGTCGGTGTAACCGGTCAGTCCCTCAACGGTATAGGTCCAGCTTTCAACACCGGTGGCAATAATCTCAAAGTCATCGGTGATATTGGAGGACATCAGCATCAGGAAGCCGTTGGAGTAGCTGTACTTGCTGGAGTACAGGGTCTTGCCGCCCATCATAATGCGAATGGTTTCAGGGGCGGCGTAGCCCTCCTCAGGAATCAGGTTGACAAAGAGGCTGAAGCCCTTCTGCAAGGTGGTGGAGGTATTGGAGCTGGTCAGGCCGGTCAGCTTATAGGTCACGTTGAAAACCCGGGCTCCGGGGGATTCCTGGGCCACAGCCACATAACCCTTGACCTTCTTGGTGGTATCGGTCAGCTCGATTTGGGCGCCGGCATCGTCATAAAGATTGTAGCCGGTCTCCAAAATATCGGGCAGATAAATATCCAGGCCGGTATTGTAAGCAGCAGACATTTTCAGACCGTTGGTATAAATGCCGCCCTTAATCGTGCAGAAGCTGTCGCCATTGTTGAAACGGATGCCGTAGTTGTCGCAGAACTTCCACAGACCACCATTGACGGTGATATTGCCGCCGTTCAAATAAATCAGGTAGGCGATGCCGCTGGTGGTGCTGAAAGTACCGCCGTTGACGATGGTCTCGCCGCCGGACATATCCAATCCCTCCATATTGCCGCCGTTGACAGTCAGGGTGCCGCCGTTGATGGAAATATCCTCATCGGTGGTCACATCGTTAATAATCATAGTGCCGTCGTCAATGGACAAGGCGCACTGGCCCCCATCACAGATGACGCCATCAATAATAGCACTGCCGCTGGCCACATGGACACCGGCATTGAAAATGCTGGAGCCATTGGGGGTCAGGGTGCCGGTCTTGGCGGCGCTGGAGTCGGTGACGGTCAGATTACCGCCGTTGACGTATAGCACATGGTTATTTTCACCATAGACATAGTTCGCCAGCCGGAAACCGGCCAAATCAATGGTCACGGTGCCGCTGGTGATGCTGACGGGAGCCTCCAGCTCCACATCTGCCCAAATGGTTACCGTACCGTTCCCCGACGCCGCGACATCCACAGCAGCCTGAACAGTATCATAGCCGGTGGTCACGCCATTGACGGTCGCGCTGGCCACGTTGGAACTGGCCATAGCAATGGCCGGGATCAGGCTCAGGATCATGATGCCCGCCAGAATCAGGCAAATGATCCGAAGAGTTTTCTTGTTCATAGTGTACCTCCTGTTTTTTTTGATGGTACTATTATACATTATTTTTTCCTTTTGTCCATAATCATGTGGAACAATGGGACAAAAATTAATTCATCAAAAAAATTACACCCATGTATTCCCGCCACCGGGCAGGCATAAGCTTGTGGACAAGGGGGGATTGATTTGCGCCGTCAGATGCCGATTTTTTACAGTGCCCTGATGCTGACCGGGGTGAATTTGCTGCTGCGGCTGGTGGGGACATCCTTTCAGGTGTTCCTGTCCGGACAGATCGGGGCGGCTGGAATCGGGCTGCTGCAATTGGTGCTGTCCGTCGGCAGCATGGCCATGACGGCAGGCATCGGCGGCATCCGCACCGCCACCATGTACCTGACCGCCGGAGAACTGGGCCGGGGCCGCCGGGGGACTGTGATCTGGGTGCTGTCCGGCTGCTGCCTGTACAGCATCGTTTGCAGTACCGCCATCGGCGGTCTGCTCTATACAATGGCCCCACTCATTGCCGAAAACTGGATCGGGGATATCCGGGCACTTTCCGCTCTGCGGCTGTTGGCTGCCTTTCTGCCGGTCAACTGTCTGACAGGGGTTATGACCGGCTATTTCACCGCCGCAAACCGCATTGGCACCCTTGCTGCCATCGAAGTGGCGGAGCAGTTTTGCTCCATGGTATTCACGGTGGCGGCGCTGACCCTTTGGGCCGGAAGCGACCCTTCCAAAGCCTGCCTGTCCGTGGTTCTCGGCAGCGGCTTAGGATCTGTTTTTACACTTTTGTGCCTGATGTATATCAGAATCAGAGAAAAATCCCCCATTTCCGGCCGTATCGCCATCGCCAGAGCGCTGACCGATACCGCCGTCCCACTGGCGGCAGCGGATGATTTGAAGGCCGGAATCTCCACACTGGAAAATTTGATGGTTCCCAAACGGCTGGCTCTGTACCGGGGCTGCGCCGATCCTCTGGCGTTGTTCGGCACCATCTGTGGAATGGTGTTTCCGGTTCTCATGTTCCCTTCCGCGATCCTGTTTGGTCTGACAGAGCTTCTGATTCCAGAGATGGCCCGGTGCAATGCCGCCGGAAGCACCAGCCGGATCTGCTATCTGCTGCGCCGAAGCCTTCGGCTGGCGCTGTTCTACGGCAGTTTCTGCGGCGGCATCCTGTATCTGACCGCGCCGTCGCTGTGCAGGACCCTGTACGGCAGCGTCGAGGCCGGGCAGTATCTTCGTTGGTTTGCACCGCTGACGGTTATGCTCTATTGCGACATCGTGACGGATGCCATGATAAAAGGCCTGGGGCAGCAAAAAGCCAGTGTCCGCTATAATATTTTCACCTCTGCAATGGATGTGGCTTTTCTTTTTGTATTGTTGCCGAAATACGGAATTCAAGGTTATTTTTTCAGTTTTTTAGTAACACATTTTATTAATTTTCTGCTCAGCATCCGACGGCTGCTCCGAATCACCAAGGCCCATTTTTCCCTGAGGCGCCCTTTGTTCACGGTCCTTTGCACCATCGGGGCCGTGCTTCTTTCCAATACCCTCCCCACGTTCCTGAGAAAAATCGTGGCCTTCATCCTTTTGTTTTTCTGTTCTCTTTTCCTGCTGGGTATCCTGCGCCGGGAAGACCTTCGCTGGTTCAAGGGCCTGATCCGAAAAAACCACCTTGCCGTTTGACAAGGTGGTTCCGGTTATTCGATTGGCAGATCATACTTTTCAGCCAGCCCATAAATATAGTCGATGAGGGCTTCGTTCACAATGAAATACGGTTCACCGGGAGCGGATTTCTCGATCATCTTCCCACCCGGGCCCTCGCCCACATAACGGGATCTTCCAAGCATCACAGCAGGGCTCCGCATTCATCATTCCGGCATAAAGAGAATGATGATACAGGGACATCAATCGCCAGGTTTCCTGGGGTGTCAGCTCTACTTCCCCGTAATACCGGTGATTGTAAGTATGCAGCACGACCCGCTCTGTCAGAAAGGGGTTTCCACGAAAATGATAACAAGCGTACAGAACAACCACGACCAAAAGAAACACCCAAAGACCGATTCGTTTCTTCCGCATAGTATCACATCCCTTCGCCCCCAGCGTAGCACATTCACCAGTTTCTAACAAGTCCGCAGGTAATTGTTTACAAAATATTCAATCGGGATGATCCGCATCTTTAGAAATAGGGCAAGAATCAAGCCCAGGGGTCCTTCTCCGCAGGAAGCCGGATGTCCGACAGGCACTGAATATCGTTCAGGAACCACTGGCCCGTGGAAGGCTTTTTGCGGAGCTTGATGCCCCGGGGATGATCGGCACCGCCGCTGCGGACGTAAAGGGTAGCCCAGTTTTCATTGTCGAAGGAGTCAGGATTCTCCTCCACGGCAATGGTATAGGGGGTGGTGGGTTGGTAGCTGTTCTGAGGCGTGGCCCCCTGGAAATAGGAACGGGGGATGTAAAATTTGTCCGTAAGGCGCTCCTTGATGAACTGCTTTTCGTAGGGAGTGACCTCAGCGGGGCCTTTCAGGAAATTCAGCATGGCAATGGTGGCATCCGGGTCCTGCTCATAGTGGCACAGGGCAGCCAGGGTCAGCGCCGCTGTCTTGAAGGCGGAATCCAGAGAAGCCTCCGGCAGTGCCTGCAACTCTGCCACAGAGGTAGGCAAAGTCTTGAATGTGAACTTTTCCGTATGATTTCTGCCCTTTCCGACGGTTTTCACCGCATCACTCACAACTTTAGAGGTTTCTCTTCTCAAAAAACCCTTCAGGGAATCAAACAAACTCATAATCGTTCCTCCTTATTTTTCGATTATCCGGAATCTGTAGGTCATAAACACCAAATCGCCGTCTTCGTCGCTGGCCTGGGACATTTCGCCCATGCCCCAATCGACCCAAAGCGCGCCATCCCGCTCTTCCCATGTCTTGGGGGCGTCGGTCATCATGCCATCATAGAGCTTAATTGCGCCGGCTTTCACCGCTTCGTCAACCTCTGCCTGGGACACGCCTTCGGGCAGCGGTATCAGCAGATACAGCAGGCCCCCTTCCAGAACGGCGATCTGCATACCAATCATTTTCTTTCTTTCCCGCAGCTCGTCATCCACCGCTTCCGGGTCCGATTCATCCACATAGGGCATCGGCGCCTTCAGCAGCTCTTCCCCCACATAAAACACCAGTTCATCATCGTCGTTAATCATTCCGGCGCTGTAAAACGCCCTTTTTCCAATAAAACTCATGGTGATTTCTCCTTTCCGTTAATTCATATTCAGTGTCACCGTAACCGTTTGGACAACACTTCCATATTTATCCGTGATGACGCAGTAGACCTGCCGTCCGGCACGGCTGGCATTCATCTGCACGGAGTAGGAATTGCTCTTAAAGGTGTTGGTCAGGCTGAATGCACTTTCGCCCTTGCTCTTGTAGTACCACTTATAGGTCAGCCCATCGCCGGAGGCCACTACCCGGACAGAAGCGGTTGCTCCCTCCAGAACAGTCACGTTCTTGGGCTGGGTAACGGTCTGCACAGACACCTGATCATCCAGCTTGGCGGTGCCGCAGACGGTGCAGCCGTAGCATTCCTTGCCGCTGTCATCGGTGTAGCACAGTTCGAAGCTGTGGGCCTGATGAGCGGAAATATAGGCATCGGGGCAATCTTCATCGGCGCAAATCTGCCAGTGGGACTGCAAATCATAGACGTATTCCAGAGTGTGGCTGTGGACCAGCATGGAGTCCTCCACCTCGGCCTCATAATAGTAGCCGCAGGAACAGGTCATACCCAGAACCGCATTGGTGGAGGTAGCCTCCTGGATGATTTGCTGGGTGAAGCTGTGAACCTCGCCGATCTTTTCGCCGCAGGTGCAGACCCGGAAATGGGTCTCCCCGTCGTTTTGGGCATAGCCCTCGTAGTCACAGGTGTGAACCTCCGGCTCAGGTGCGGCAACTACGGTGAT
>JAZQHH010000165.1:0-5106 GCA_045540495.1 Faecousia sp. | reverse complement strand
TCATGATCTGGTCCGACACCTGGAGCTCGTCCAGATTGTAGCTGCGCTTGTCCTGCGGATAGAACGGGATCGAAGCAACATACATGTTGTCCTCCACCTGCTTCTCGCAGGCGAGGCAGGTCTTCAGTTCATTCTGTCCCTTGATGCGGTAGATCGTCGCGCAGGCACCGCAGAAGCCATGGCGGCAGCCGCAGCCACGCTTGAGGGTATAACCGGCGTACTCCATGGCGGTCATGATGGTCAAATCGCCGGGGACGGAATATTTCTTGCCGAAAAAGTAGACATTTACCATATTTTCCATGGGTTTTTGTCCTTTCATAACATTTTTGATGTCATTGCGAACCAGTGCGCACACTGGTGTGGCAATCCCCCGGATATTCAGGTCATCCGAAACCCTTTGGAGATTGCCACGTCGCTTCGCTCCTCGCAATGACACGTTTATTTTAGTATTCGTTGGGCAGCTCGTCTACCTGGTCGAAGCGGAAGACGGGGCCGTCTTTACAGACGTACTTGGTGCCGATGTTGCAGCGGCCGCATTTGCCGATGCCGCACTTCATCCGCAGCTCCAGAGTGGTATACACCTGCTCCATGGCGAAGCCCATTTCCTTCAGGCCCTGGAGACAGAACTTGATCATAATGGGAGGGCCGCAGAGGATGGCGGTGCGGTTGGTATCGAAGGCCAGCTCCTTCAAATAAGAGGGAACGAAGCCCACATGGCCGTCCCAGCCCTCCTGCTCCCGGTCAATGGTCAGGTGGACATTGACACCGGGGATCTTGGACCAGACCTCCTCGATTTCCTTGCGCTGAACCAGATCGTCGGCGGAGCGGGAGCCGTAGAGAATGTCGATATCGCCGTAATTTTCCCGGTTATCCAGGCAGTAGTTGATCACACTGCGCAGGGGGGCCAGGGCGATACCACCGGCGATGAACAGCAGATTCTTGCCCTTCAGCTCTCCCTCCACAGGGAAATTGTTGCCGTAGGGGCCACGGACCAGGATTTCATCTCCGGCATTCATGGAGTGCAGATACTCCGTCAGCACGCCGCAGCGCTTGATGGAGAACTCCTGATACTCCTTATTGGTGGGAGAAGAGGTGATGGAGAACATGGCCTCGCCCACGCCGGGGACGCAGACCATGGCGCACTGGCCGGGCAGATGCTCAAAGAGCTTGCCGCCCTCGGGGCGCTCCACCCGGAAGGTCTTGACATCGGGGGTTTCGGTGCGGATGTCGGTGATGACCGCCACCTGGGGAATCAGGGTATCCCGGCAGAATCCGGGGTTATGCTTACATTCATGCATCTGCTCGCTCATCACGCATCCTCCTTTCCAAAGGCCTTGATGACCTTGACGATGTTCAGATGGCTGGGGCACTTGTCCACGCAGCGGCCGCAGCCGACGCAGGAGAACATCCCATCATTATTGGCCGGGAAGTAGGCCAGCTTGTGCAGGAACCGCTGGCGGAACCGCTGCATCTGGCTGGTGCGGTTGTTGCCGTGGGCCATCATGGTGAAATCGGAGTACATACAGCTGTCCCAGCAGCGGTAGCGCTGCACGCCGTTGCCGGTATCATAATCCTTGATATCGTAGCACTGGCAGGTGGGGCAGACGAAGGTGCAGGTGCCGCAGGCCAGGCAGGGCTTATACAGCTGCTCCCAGACGGGAGAATTAAAGCGGGTATCGGCGGCCTCGGCGCCCCAGCCCTCCAGAGAAAGGTTGGAATTGGGCAGCTTTTCGATGATGCCACGGATGGCCGTCTGCTCCTTTTCCACCACAGAAGCATCAGCCTCCACCAGCAGGTCACGGACCAGAGCAGTCAGGGCCTCGCCCTTTTCGGTTTTGGCTTCCCAGTACAGCTCATCGCCGACCATCCAGGTGACCACATCCCCCTGGGGGGCGGCGGCATCGATGCCGAACACCTTGCAGAAGCAGGAGGTTTCGGGGGCGTGGCAGGCGTAGGCCACGATGGTGCCGTGCTGCCGGCGGGCTGCATAGTAAGTATCCACCGGCTCGCTGAGGAACACCTTGTCCAGCACATCCAGACCCCGGACGTCGCAGGCCCGGATGCCGAACACCACGAAGGGCGCGGACTGGAGCTGCTCGGGGGTGATTTTGGTCTTGCCCCCCTCCTTGTGGCAGGAGTAGAGGTTCTCGCTCTGGGGGAAGAAGGCATCCTTGGGGGACTTGACGGTTTTCAGAGTGTCCAAATCCACATCCGCATTTTCATCCCAGGCGGCGAAATTGGTCTTGCCCGCCGCTTTTACGGGCAGATAAAGTTCATTTTTCTCGGCGATTCTGGCGAAAAGGGCCGCCAAATCGTTACGATTGATTTTCAGCATCAGTGATTACCCCCTTTTCGTTACGATGCTGGGCTCGGCATCGTCGAAGCGGAAGTTGGTCAGGGGTCCCTTGGCGTCGATATCCAAGCCCGCCTGGAAATCACCGTAAAGCTCGTTGATATCCTTGATAAACTTCCGGTTGAACAGGTGCAGCGGGATGCCCTGGGGGCAGACACGGCTGCACTCGCCGCAGTCGGTACACCGGCCCGCCACGTGGAAGGCACGGATGATGTGGAACATCTTCTCCTCGAAGGAGGTGGTGTTGGCCTTCTGGGCGGAATCGAATTTGGTGCTGTCGAAGACGCACTTGCGGCAGGAGCAGGCGGGGCAGACATTCCGGCAGGCATTGCAGCGGATGCACTTACTCAGCTCGCTCTGGAAGAAGGCGAACTTCTCCTCGGGGCTCATGGCCTCGATTTTGGCAACCTCGGCGAAGCGGTCGGCATCCACGGTATCGGTGGACTCGCCCATCCGCTCGTCGCAGACCACATGGTCCTTGCCCTTGCAGACATGGCACCGCTCCAGCATGGCGGACTTGTAGGAAACCTCCTTGTCGCCATAGAGGGTCTTGACGGTCAGGTTCTCGGCATGGCCGGGATAGTCGGCACCCTCAACATCCAGAATACCGGCGGCATCGATGTTTTCGATGCGAATCTTGCCCTCGCAGCCAACGCCCACAATGTAGGCCTTCTCCCGGTCCACCCGGTGTTCCTTAATCAGCTGGTTGAAGCTGTAGCTATCGCAGGGCTTCAGGAAAACCAGGGTCTTCCCTTCCAGCTTGCTTGCTTCGATCATGTACTTGCTCAGGTTGGCACCGCAGAAGCCGTTGTAGACGAAGGAATCCAGCTCTTCGACGCTGCCGAAGAAGGCGGGCTCCACGTCCCAGACATTTTCGCCCTTGCGCCAGCCCAGCACCCGGGCCACTTCCCCGGACTGGAGCAGGGATTTGGCTTTGTTAATCAGTTCTTGCATCTCAAATCCCCCAATCTCACATTCGGGCCAAGGGAGCGAACCTTGTCCACGAAGCTGTTCATGGTTTCGGAGAACTTCACGCCCTCGGCGGCGCTGACCCACTCCACTCTGGTTCTGCCGTTTTCGACACCGATATAATCCAGCATACTGAACAGCAGGGTCATCCGGCGGCGGGCGTAGTAGTTACCGGTGGAATAGTGGCAGTCGCCGGGGTGGCAGCCGCAGAGAATCACACCGTCCGCGCCCTTTTCAAAGGCCCGCAGGATAAACATGGGGTTGACCCGGCAGGAGCAGGGCACCCGAATGATCTTCACATCGGCAGGATAGGCCAGACGGCTGGAGCCTGCCAGGTCCGCACCGGCGTAGCTGCACCAGTTGCAGCAGAAGGCCACGATGGTGGGGCGGAATTCATTATTTACCGACATATTGCATCCACCTCCGCGAGAATTTGACGGTTGGAGAAGCCCTGCAGGTCCATGGCGCCGCTGGGACAGGCAACGGTCCAGGCACCGCAGCCCTGGCACAGGGCGGAATTGACCACCGCGACCCGACGATCTTCCCGGATGCCATGGTCGTTGATGAGCTTCGTTTCATAGGTAATGGCACCGTAGGGGCAGACATTGGCACAGGTGGAGCAGCCGTTGCACAGCAGCTCGTCCGCCTTGGCGGTGCAGGGGTTGGTTTTCAGCTTATCCTTCGCCAGCAGGCCAATGACCTTCACCGCGGCGGCACCGGCCTGGGCCACGGTCTCGGGAATATCCTTGGGGCCCTGGCAAACGCCGGACAGGAACACACCGGCGGTGGGAGATTCCACAGGCCGCAGCTTGGGGTGGGCTTCCGTCAGGAAGTTGTTGGTATCGATGGAGGCGGTGAGCATGGTGGCAATCTTCCGCACATCGGGGTTGGGCTCGATGGCGGTGGCCAGCACGACCATGTCGGCCTTCTTCAGAATCTGCTTCTGATCCAGCAGGTCCACGCCCTGGACCAGCAGGCTGCCATCGGGCTGCGGAATCACCTTGCCCACCTGGCCCTTGATGTAGTTGACGCCGTAATCCTCCACGGCCCGGCGGTAAAATTCGTCGAAATTCTTACCGGGGGTACGGACATCGATATAGAACACGGTCACATTGGTATCGGGGTACTTGTCCCGGATCAGCATGGCGTGCTTGGCGGTGTACATACAGCAGATCTTGGAGCAGTAGGGCTTGCCCCGGTCGTCGGAGCAGCGGCTGCCCACGCACTGGATGAACACGATCTCCTTGGGGGCCTTGCCGTCGGACAGCCGCTCCAGGTGACCCTTGGTGGGGCCGGCGGCGTTCATGACCCGCTCCAGCTCCAGGGAGGTAATCACGTCCTTGCTTTGGCCGTAGGCATACTCGCCGTACTTATCCAGCTTGATGGTATCAAAACCGGTGGCCACCACGATGGCACCGTATTTCTCGGTGATGATTTCATCCTTCTGCTGATAGTTGATGGCGCCGGCCTGGCAAACCTTCTCGCAGACACCGCACTTGCCGGTCTTGAACTTGATGCAGGCGGTGGTATCGATGACGGGCACGTTGGGGATGGCCTGAGCGAAGGGGGTATAGATGGCGGAGCGGTTGTTCAGGCCCCGGTTAAATTCGTTGGGGGTCTTCTTGGAGGGGCACTTCTCCTGGCAGACGCCGCAGCCGGTACACTTGGTGATGTCCACCATCCGGGCCTTCTTGCGGATGTCCACGGTGAAATTGCCCACGAAGCCGGAAACCTTCTCCACTTCGGAATAGGTATGGATGGTGATGTTCTCATGGGCCGCGGCC
>JAZQHH010000164.1:0-7254 GCA_045540495.1 Faecousia sp. | reverse complement strand
TCTGATCGTCGATTTTACCGGGAGATTGCCACGTCGCTTCGCTCCTCGCAATGACAGGTGGACGGACTGCCCCGCATCCGAAGGATGCTCGGCGGCCCATAGGCCGCCGCATTATTTATCCTCCGCTAAACAATCATTTACACATCCATTCCTCCCTCCAGTATACCGCATTCACGTCCAGGATTCAATCCAAAAATTCGCCCTTTGCAAAAGTCGCAACCTGTGGTATATTATCATCAAGGAAAGGAGCGCGTGATATGAAATATCTGTTTATCATTTTGCTTGGCTATCTGCTGGGCTCCTCCAGCATGGCGTTTTACCTGAGCAAGCTGACGAAAAAGGACGTCCGCAAAAGCGGCAGCGGCAATCTGGGGGCCTCCAATACCATGGTGCTGCTGGGCTGGAAGGCGGCGGTGCTGGTGGGCATCCACGATATCGGCAAAGGTGTCCTGGCGGTGCTGCTGGCCAAGTGGCTCTTTGGTGTGCCCTACGCCGGGGAGGTTGCAGGCGTTGCCTGTGTTCTGGGCCATATTTTCCCCTTCTATCTGAAATTCAAGGGCGGCAAGGGCCTGGCCTCCTATATTGGAATGACTCTGGCTCTGAACTGGAAGCTGGCCATCGTGGTGGTTGTGCTGCTGGTCCTGATTACGTTGATTACGGATTATATCGTCCTGGGCACCATGACCACCATCGTTGTAGTTCCTGCGGTAACCTTTTTCGGCGCATGGATTCCGGCGCTGATCCTCTGCGTTGCCACTGTGGTCATGGTATTCAAGCATACCGAAAATTTCACCCGCCTGAAAAACGGCACCGAAATCGGCTTCCTCGGCGCTGCAAAGGGCAAGCATCGGCTAAAATAAACAAACCAGGGAGGGTCTCGACCCTCCCTTAAACTGTATGGCCCTTTCTTAATGGGCTAAATACCCATTTTCGACATGAACCGCTATCCGTGGCCGATGCGGTATGCTTTTTTGTTGAAATCCCGCAAAAACATGGTATAATGGAAAAAAACAGACACAGGAGGAAAGACTGTGGAGCGAGGAGATCAGCTTTACCGCCAATTTGTGGCGATCCTGGAGGAGGAGCTGCGGCCTGCCATGGGCTGCACCGAGCCCATCGCCCTGGCCTATGCCGGCGCCAAGGGCCGGGAGCTGCTTGGCGGCCTGCCGGAGCGGATCGAGGTGGCGGTCAGCGGCAATATCATCAAGAATGTGAAGAGCGTGGTGGTGCCCAATACCGGCGGTCTCCGGGGCATCGGCGCGGCGGTCTGCGCTGGTGTGGTGGCAGGCCGGGCAGAACGGGAGCTGGAGGTTATCAGCCAGGTTTCCCCTGCGGAGCAGGCTTTGCTCCGGGAATATATGCAGCAGGTCATGCTGCAAATCTCCCCGTCGGATTCCAGCCTGGTGTTCGATATTGATATCACCCTCCACCGGGGGCCGGAAAGCGCCAGAGTCCGCATCGTCAACCACCATACAAATCTTGTGTATTTGCGGAAAAACCACCAGATTTTGCTGGATTTGCCCATTCAGGAATCCTCAGAGGACCATCTGACGGACAAATCCTGCCTGAGCATTGAGCGCATCGTTGAATTTGCGGATGTGCTGGATGTGGAGGATATCCGCGCCTGTGTGGGCCGCCAGATCGAATACAATATGGCCATCGCCCAGGCCGGGCTGGAAGGGGACTGGGGTGCCAATATCGGCTCCGTCATTCTGCGCCAGCAGGGCAATTCCCTGGAAAAACGGGCCTGCGCCTATGCGGCGGCGGGGTCGGACGCCCGGATGAGTGGCTGCGAGAAGCCGGTCATCATCCTCTCCGGCAGTGGCAATCAGGGCATCACCGCCAGCGTTCCCGTGGCGGTGGTGGCAAGGGCCCGGGGGGATTCCGAGGAAGCCCTGCTCCGGGCTGTGGCGGTCAGCGATTTGGTGACTATCCATCAGAAAACCGGCATCGGCCGTCTCTCCGCCTACTGCGGCGCCATCAGCGCCGGCTGCGGCGCGGGCGCGGGCATCGCCTACCTGTACGACGGCACCGCCGATGCGGTGGCTCATACGGTGGTCAACGGCGTGGCCATCCTCTCCGGCACTATCTGCGACGGAGCCAAACCCTCCTGCGCCGCCAAAATCGCCGCGGCGGTGGATGCGGGCATTTTGGGCTATGATATGTATCTGGAGAAGCAGCAGTTCTACGGCGGCGACGGCATCGTGACCAAGGGGGCGGACAAAACCGTCACCAACATCGGCCGCCTGGCCCGGGAGGGAATGCGGGAAACGGATAAAACCATCCTGGACATCATGCTCAGCGACGGGTGCTGAAGCGCCTCCTTTACAGAGGCACCACAATAAACGCGTGTCATTGCGAGGAGCGAAGCGACGTGGCAATCTCCCGGCACAATCTTACGTAATTTGAAATACATAGGGAAGCGAAAATTTCATAAACCTGGTTGCATCCACGCGAAATGGTGTATTGTCCAACATTCTGACTGGAGATTGCCACGCCCTTCGGCCTCGCAATGACAGCATTATTTTGGTGCGCCAATCAATTCATGTATACCGCCTTTTCAACAGTTTGAGGGCACGCCAACCGGCGTGCCCTCAGCCTGTTGAAAAAGCGATTGCACATATCAATGATTGTTTAGTGGAGTAAACGTAAGATGTATGTCATCCTGAGCGGAGCGAAGCGGAGTCGAAGAATCTACGCACTAACGATATGTTTAAGGGCAATTTCCTGCGAAGATCCTTCGACTCGCTGACGCTCGCTCAGGATGACAGAACGGTAGGTTCGTGCGCTAAACAATCATTTGCCCCTTTTATCGACACGCTGAGGGCACGCCAACCGGCGTGCCCTCTTCATATTTACTTCTTGATTTTGGTCAATGCTTCGTTCAGCGCGATTTTTGCTTCCATGGGCACCTTGTCACCGGCCATTTTCAGCATATCGGACAGGCGCATCATGTTCATAAACTGGGCCATTTCCTCGCCCATGGCGGCCATGTCCACCATACCCGCACCGGCACCGGCCATAGCCTGCTGCATCATGCCGCCCAGGATAGGGGCGGTTTCGGGATTGGCCATCAGTACGCCCACCTTGTCCTTGATGGAGTAGTAGCCCTTGGGGTACTTGAAGGCCTTCCGGGCGGCCACGGCGGCGGGGTCGTCGAACCAGTTGGCACCCTGATTGCCCTCGGGCAGGTCGTAGGCATAGTTATGCTCCGCCACGCCGTTCAGGACGATTTCGTTGGAAACCACATCGCCGGACTTGGCGACCAGGGTGTTGGCACCGTCGTTCAGGGCCACATTCTCAAAGACCACCGCATGATCCACAGCCTTGCCGGTAGCGGCTTCCACACCGTTGACATAGAGGGTGACGCTGTCGCAGTTGGTGTAAACGGTGATATTCCGCTCCTCGGGGGCCCGGTCCACGAACCGGGAGCCGGCAATGTGGATCATCGGTTCGCTGTTCCAGAATGCTTTGTAGATGTAGAATGCGTCCTTCTTGGTTTTCCGGTCGTAGGTAATCAGGCCCTTGTTGTTCATGCCGATGACGCCGCCCTCGTTCCGGGCATCGGCGGCGAAGTCGAAGCAGTTCCACACATGGGTAGACCACAGATAGGGCCGGGTGGCGAAGGTTTTCAGCATCTCGTGGTGATAGTAATTGGCGTATTCCTCGGTGTAGTCGTGGTTATCCGGCTCGGCGGTGTGCCATTTCAGGATATTTTCCGCGCCGTATTCGCTGACACCCAGGCACCGGTCGGGATTCAGGGCATGGAACCGGTCCAGCCAGGGACCGTTGTCCTCCACGTCGCCCACATACCAGCCGAAATAGTGGTTGTAGCTGAGGATATCGGTGATGTAAACGTGTTCGGAGTTCATGGGCACCATGGAAACCTCCGCCATGGTGGTCAGACGGCTGGGGTCAAGCCGCTTGCACAGGGCGTGGAGGTCGCAGAGGTTCCGGAACAGCCCCTCGCTCTCACCGGTGATGGTGATTTCGTTGGAAATGCCCCAGAAGAAGATGGAGGGGTGGTTGTAATTCTGGGCCACCAGCTCGGTCATCTGGGAGATGGTGTTATCGTAGGCCTCTTGCGTGGGGATGAACTGGCTGATGAAGGGAATCTCCGCCCACAGGGCAAAGCCGATTTTGTCGCACAGGTCGTAGAAATACTGGTCGTGCTGATAGTGGGCCAGACGGATGGTGTTGGCGCCCAGTTCCTTGATGAGAGCGGCATCCTCCTCGTGGTCGGCCTTGGAGATGGCCCAGCCCTTGTCCTTCCGGTCCTGGTGCCGGGAAACGCCGTGTAGCGGCACATTTTTGCCGTTGAGCCAGAAGCCGGAGTTGGGGTCCACCCGGAAGGAACGATAGCCATAGGTTACAGTTACGGTGTCCAGAATCTCTTCACCCTTGGAAATCATGGCTTCGCAGGTGTACAGGTAAGGATCCTCCACGCCGTGCCACAGATGGGGCTGCTTCACATCGCCCTTAATGACGGTGTGAGATTCCGCATCGGCAGAAGCGGTGAGAACCACATTACCTGCGGCATCTTTCAGATTGACAGTCACCGTGCAGCCCTCGGCGTTCACCGGGAACAGGTCCACGCGGGTCTTGCCGGAGCAATGGGGGGTCACGAAGACACCGGCGGTGCCGTCCTTCAGCAGATCAAAGTGGGCGGGAGCCACCTCAATGTAATTCACATCCCGGTAAAGACCGCCGTAGAAGGTGAAGTCGGCGTTCTGGGGATAGATGTCGCTTTTCGCGTTGGACACCACCACCGTCAGCACATTTCCGCTGGGCAGCATGGCGGCTGTCAGGTCGAAGCGGAAGGTGGAGAAGCCACCCTTGTGGGTGCCCAGCTCCCGGCCGTTGCAGTAAACGGTGGCCACATGGTTGGCACCCTGGAATTCGATGTACTGCTTGCAGCCCGCAGTGGGGTCCGGCAGCTCCAGCAGGTAGGTGCCTACGCCCCGCCAATAGTCGTTGCCGCCGTCCTGGCCGTCCAGGGCGTTCCAGGTGTGGGGCAGCGCCACAGCCTCAAATTCGGCGCCAACCTTGGCGAAGCGGGCCTGAGTCAAAAGTGTTGTGATACGCATTGTAGTTTCTCCTTTCATCCGTTAAAAGGTTGTTTGTCATACAACAAATATATCATATTGCATAAAATAGTCAATAGCAAACACAAAAAATTGGATAAATTCTACAATGCACTAGTAGGGGAGGGTCAAGATCCTCCCCTACATACTAGAACAAGAAAACCGCCGCGGGGGGCGTTCCCGCGGCGGTTGGTCAGCTGTGCTGGGTGTTGTAAAGGTTTGCGTAAATGCCGCCCTTGGCGATGAGCTCCTCGTGGGTGCCGGCCTCGGTGATGACACCGTCGGCAATGGAGATAATGCGCCCCGCCGCCCGGATGGTGCTGAGCCGGTGGGCGATGATCAAGGTGGTGCGGCCCACCGCCAGGGCATCAAAGGCCCGCTGGATTTTGGCTTCAGTAACGGAATCCAGGGCGGAGGTGGCTTCGTCCAGAATCAGAATCGGGGGATTTTTCAGGAAAATTCGGGCGATGGCCACCCGCTGCTTCTGTCCGCCGGAGAGGAGCGTGCCCCGCTCGCCCACATAGGTGTCAAAGCCCTGGGGCATGGCCAGAATATCCTCGTAAATTTCCGCCTTCTTCGCCGCCTCAATGACCTCCTCCATGGTGGCCTCAGGCCGCCCGTAGCGGATATTTTCCAAAATCGTGTCCGCAAACAGGAATACATCCTGCTGGACAATGCCGATGTTTTCGTGAATGGAGCGCTGGGTCACGTCCCGGATGTCCCGCCCGTCGATGGAGATGGCGCCGCCGGATACATCGTAAAACCGGGGGATGAGTTGACATAACGTCGTTTTGCCCCCACCGGAGGGGCCTACGATGGCCACCGTTTCCCCGGGGGCCACATGGAGGCTCACATTGTGCAGCACATCCAGATTCCCGTCGTAGGCAAAGGACACATTTTTCACTTCGATTTCACCCCGGACATTTTCCAGGGGGCTGGCCTCCGGCTTGTCCTGCAAAGTGGGCTCCGTCCGCATGATCTCCACAAACCGGTTCAGCCCCGCAAAACCGTTGGCGAACATTTCGGAAAAGCCCGAGAGCTTCCGCATGGGCCCCACGAAGGAGGCGATGTACAGGCTGAATGTCAGCAAATCCCGGTAATCCATGGTGCCCTTCATGACAAAATAGCCGCCGATGCCAACAATGATAACATTCAAACTGCACAGGAAGAATTCGATAAAGCTGTGGAAACGGCCCATGGCCCTGTGAAAATCCCGCTTGGAAGTTTTGAAAATCTCGTTAGCGGCAGAGAACCGGGCGTTTTCCACCGCCTCGTTGGCAAAGGCCTTGGCGGTGCGGATACCGGAGAGGGAGCTTTCAATTTCCTGGTTAATGTGGCCGGTTTTCTGCTTCACGGCCTTGGAGGCCTTGCTCATGCTCCGCCGGAGGGAGAAGACCACAATCAGGAAAACCGGAATCATGGCTGCCACAATCAGCGCCAGCTCCCACCGGATGGAGCCCATGACGATCAGAGCGCCGATGATGGTCAGTATGCTGGTCAGCAGATCCTCTGGGCCGTGGTGGGCCAGTTCCGTCAGGTCGAAGAGGTCGGAGGTCAGCCTGCTCATCAGCTGGCCGGTGCGGTTCCGGTCGTAAAAGTCGAAGCTCATGTCCTGCATATGCCGGAACAGGTCGGCGCGGATGTCCGCCTCCACCCGGATGCCGAAGGTGTGGCCGTAGTAGGCCACGATGTAATTCAGGAAGGAGCGCAGCACATAGCACCCCAGCACCGCCACCATAATGGTGAAGAAGAGCCGGTACATCTGCCCCGGCAGCATCTCGTACAGGGCGCTGCGGGTCACCAGGGGAAATGCCAGGTCGATGGCCGCAATCAGCACGGCGCAGCCGATATCAATGGAAAACAGCTTCCAATGCCGCTTAAAGTAGCTCAAAAAGATGGCCAGCGGCCGTTTCGTTTGAAAATCTTTCGTGGTCATAGAGGTTCCTCCGTTTCACCAATTATTATACAACGGAATCGAAAACTTGCAAGAACGGATTTTTGTGGTATACTGAAATATGTATAATTGCTTGTTAGTCGGATAAATGATTGTTTAGTGGCCTAAAACGGCGCACCCAGCTACAACAACCATGTCATTGCGAGGCCGCAGGCCGTGGCAATCTCCTGGTACAACTTTGGTCCTAATTCGCACCAAAATCTATGGATAACCCCA
>JAZQHH010000163.1:0-3842 GCA_045540495.1 Faecousia sp. | reverse complement strand
CCGTAGGGGTCGGGGAGCTTGTTGGGCTCCGGGTAGGTCTCGCCATGGGTGTCCACGGTGATGGAGGCAATCTTCTGCTCCTCCATGGGGCGGTCGTTGCGGCCGGTTTTGGTGGCGGCGATGGCATCCACCACTTCCAGGCCGGAGGTCACCTTGCCGAAGGCGGCATACTGGCCGTCCAGATGCTTGGCATCCTCGTGCATGATGAAGAACTGGCTGCCGGCGCTGTTGGGGGAGGAGGAACGGGCCATACTCAGTACGCCCCGCTTATGCCGCAGGTCGTTCTTGAAGCCGTTGAAGAAAAACTCGCCCTTAATGCAATAGCCGGGGCCACCCATGCCGGTGCCCTCGGGGCAGCCGCCCTGGATCATGAAGCCGGGGATGACCCGGTGGAAAATCAGGCCGTCGTAATAGTTATGGTTCGCCAGATCGATGAAATTATACACGCTCTGGGGGGCCTTCTCGGGGTACAGCTCACCCTCGATGATGCCGCCGTTTTCCATGGTAATTTTAAAAGTAGGATTCATTTTAATATCTCTCCTTCATAGCCCGGTCGATTTGACGCTTGGCGTCCTTTTCTGCCGCGGCTTGTCTTTTGTCGTATAGTTTTTTGCCCTTGCACAGGCCCACATTCACCTTCACCCGACTGCCCTTGAAATAGACGGACAGGGGAATCAGGGAATAACCATCCTGCTTGACCTTGCCGAAGAGCCGCATGATTTCCCGCTTATGCATCAGCAGGCGGCGGGGGCGGCGGGGATCAACATTGAAGCGGTTGCCGTGATCGTAGGGGGAGATGTGCATCTGGTTGAGAATCAGCTGCCCATCCTTGATGCCGCACCAGGCATCCTTCAGGTTCAGGGTTCCCTGACGGATGGATTTGACCTCGGTGCCCACCAGCTCAATGCCGGCCTCCATTTCCTCTTCCACGAAGTATTCGTGATAGGCCTCCCGGTTCCGGGCCATGACCTTGACGGACTGCTTTTCCAGATTGCTCACCTCATTTCAAATGTCATTATACCACGGCTGTCAAGCTACTCAAACAGATATTTCTCCAGTTTTTCCGTCGAATCAAAGGAATAGTCGCACAGCTGACACATTTCCTGGGACAAGTCCGGAAATTCCACCTTCCCCCAGCCGGCAAATGCAATGGGGACATTCAGGGGCCTTGCCATCATCCAGGCCAGTTTCATATCGTCCACCACCAGCATCTCTTTGGGAGAAAGATGGTAACGCTCCATAATATCCAGCAGGGGATAGGGGTTGGGCTTTCGCTGATGCTCCGGCAGATCCCAGCCGTAGATGGCATCGGGCTGGATGCCGAAATGAACGTTGTAATCTCGCGTAATATTCTCAATGGAAGAATGGGACACCACACAAATCAGGCCGCCAGCCTCTTTCTGGCGGCGAATGATGGTTCCGATTCCGGGGAAGGGAGCTGGAATGTGGGTACGAACGTATTCCATCCAACCCCGGTATTCATCCACCAGCTCCTGCTCGGTGAATTGCCAGTTTTGGCGGCACATATCCGCGAAGCCGTAATTGTGGCAATCCCGCACATAATCCTGGAAGCTGATGAAGGAACCGGGCCGGTATTGGCTGAGAATTTGGCAGAAAAACGGATAACCGATGGTTTTCTCGCTCTGCACCACCGTATCATCGTGATCCAGCACCAGACAGGGGTATTTCAGCATGGCGGCACCTCCTTTTGGGGTGATTATAGCATTTGAAAATCGAATGTGCAACCACAAAATACCGGTTGATAATATCGAACGAATGTGCTACAATATAAGCAAATGTTCGGGAGGTGCGTCATGGAACAGAAAATTCAGCCGGTGGATGTGATATCAGTCTGCTCTGCCGATGGGGAAATCCGTCCTCTGCGGCTTCGGCTTGAGGACGAGCAGAAGCAGTCGGTTCGGGTGGATATTGAAGAAATCGTCAGCACCAAGCAGGTCACCTATGTGGGCATTGAGGCCCAGATTTTTCTGTGCCGGGCCAAGGTCTGGGGCCGGGAATGGCTGTTTGAGCTGAAATATATGTTCCGCAGTCATATGTGGTGGATGCTGGGCAGGGTGTATTGAAATTTGAGTAATTTTGCGCTATAATGTGTTGGTATTGTAAATTGCTGTTTATGCGACAATTGCAAATTGACACCGTAGGGACACCCGTCCTCGGGTGTCCGCAGAAAATGCGACGCATTTTCTGATTTTCCAAGGTGAATCACAATGATTTTGGTATCTCTATTGACAACCTTTATTCGGACACCCGAGGACGGGTGTCCCTACAAGAGTCCCTTTTCATTTCACGAAACAATCATTAACCTTTCCGGGAGGTATCTATGTCCATCGTAAAATTCTATCGCGGCGACCCGAAAAAGGCACCGCGGACTACCATGGGTGCCCATTTGGGGGGCCAATGCCATCATTACCTGCAATGGTAAGCTCCTGCTGGAAAAGCGGCGGGACAGTGATGTTTGGGGGCTCATTGGCGGTGGCGTAAAGGACCACGAAACGGAAGTGGCAGCCATGGCCCGGGAAATCTATGAGGAGCTGGGGCTACGGATTCCGAAGGATCAATTCAGGAAGCTGGCCGTCTATGGCGAACCGGGGCGTATCGCCGCCTACTGCGACGGCAGTGTCTGGCGGATGGTCATTGTGGTTTTTGGATTGGAGCTGTCTGAGAATACGGAGCTGAAAATCAGCAAAGAATCCCGGGAATTGCGGTTTTTCTCGAAAGAAGAATTGCAAAATATTGAAGTTGTAATCACCCATTCCGATATTGTTGAGGATTGGTTTTTGAATAGGAGTACGGTATGAATCAAACAAAATGGGTCAGCGTCTGGGGCAATGCAGTGAGCGTGGCGGAGAATCGGCCGGAGCGGTATGCCAAGGATATTACGCTCCGCTATCCCATCCATATCCCCTTCGCCGGTGAAGCCATCCGGCTGACCTTCGACAATTATTGCGGCACGGAGCCCATTACATTAAATAGGGTAACGGTGTTCTACGCCGGAAAATTCCACCCGGTATTTTTTGCGGGCAATCGGGCGGTGACCATCCCGGCGGGGGAGAACGCCCTGTCGGATGGGCTGAACCTGCGGCTCAATGCCGGGGAGGTGGTGCAGGTCAGCTTTTATCTGAAGGACTTCACCCAGATGCGCTCGGTGGTATTTACCTGCGGCCCCCTGTCCGAGGGACTTTATGCCAACGGCGACGAAACGGAGAATAAGGATATCAGCATCCAGACTTCCCGCAGCACCCATCTGTTTTATTTCCTGAGCAATGTTTCGGTGCTGACGGAGGCGGAAAACCGCACCGTCGTCTGCTACGGCGATTCCATTACCGCCCAGGATTGGCCGGATTATCTGGCCCTGCGATGCTTTGAAGAGGGGCACGCCAAGACCGCCATCATCCGCCGGGCTACCTCCGGCTCCCGGATTTTGCGGGAATACCACTGCCTGACCTACGAATCCTACGGCCTCATGGGCAGCAACCGGTTCCACCACGAGGTGCCCACCGACGGCGCCGATACGGTCATTATCCAGCAGGGCATCAACGATATTATTCACCCGGTGGGGGAGAAGGTGAATGTATTCCGGCCCATGAGCGACCTGCCCACGGTCGAAGAGCTGATTGAGGGCCTGAAAACCTACATCGCCCAGGCCCGCAGATTTGGCTACAAGGTGTATGTAGGCACCCTGCTCCCCATGGGCGGCTGGCGCACCGGTGCCCCCTTCCGCCAGGAAATGCGCCACGCCTGCAATGCTTCCATCCGGACCCCAGACCTGATCGACGGCTGTATCGATTTCGATATGGCGGTCCGTGACCCGGAAAAGCCCG
>JAZQHH010000162.1:0-6732 GCA_045540495.1 Faecousia sp. | reverse complement strand
GCACATTGGGATGTCGCCAAGCGGTAAGGCACCAGACTTTGACTCTGGCATGCGTAGGTTCGAATCCTGCCATCCCAGCCATATGATCCGCTAGCTCAGTTGGCAGAGCAACTGCCTTTTAAGCAGTGGGTCCGGGGTTCGAATCCCCGGCGGGTCACCAAAAAGCCATCGCCCATTTGGGCGGTGGCTTTTTTGATGGCCCAGAGGGGATTCGAAGGATCAAATGCGACAGCCCTGTGGGCTGTCGCCGAACGCCGGCTGGACGGCGTTCGCTCAATGATTTTTCGTAATACGAAAAATGCAAACGGACCCCGGCGGGTCACCCAAAAGCCATCGCCCATAGGGTGGTGGCTTTTTTGCCGTTGGGGATTCGAAGGATAAAACGTGGATGGTTATTTGCCGCCGGTTTGACGGCGGTGGCACAATCATTTTCCCCCGATGCATCAAGAAAAGACAGATCCTGTCGATTGATGGCCAGGATCTGTCTTTGTCTTCAATATTCATTCGGAACGGGTTTTTCGTGACGTTGTACCGGGAGATTGTCATGGCCTATGGCCATAATATCGCTATGATTCAACGCGAATCGTTACAGCAGGGAAATCACCATGGCGGCGGCACAGAGTAGTATGTAGATCACCATGCCCGGATTCAAATAAACGGTTTTCGCTCCGGTGCCGGTGGGGAGCTGGTTTGGTGCTTCTTTCCAGATCAGTTTTTTGCAGCGAATAATCAGCAGGATCAGTCCTGCGATGAACATGACGATCAGGAACAGGAAGTACAGCAAAAATAAGATCATTCCCGGCATCATCCGGCTGTACAGCTCCATGATCTCCGCCGTGGGGGCGTTGGGGTCCAGGTTTTCCAGCGCCTGGAGGTCCAGCATACCAAGGAGCATGGGGGCAATCACGGAGCCCATGAAATTGATGATGGCATGGAATCCGATGGAATAGCGCAGCCGACCGGTGCGGATGTAGACATAGCCGAAGATCAGGCCCAGGCCGAAGGCATAGAAAAACTGGAACAGATTCTGGTGGAGCAGGCCGAAGGTCAGGCCCGACAGCAGCACCGCGGTTTTCTCGCCATATTGCCGTGTCCGGTCGATGATCTGCTTGCGGCAGACGTATTCCTCCAGCACCGGGGCCAGGATCACCATGACCAGGATCTTCAGAGGGTTGGTGTCCATGGCGTACTCCGCCACGGTGTTCTGGGCGCTGCCGCCGGACAGCACCAGCGACAGCACCGTGCCGATGATGTTGCCGCCGTACATCACGCAGAAGCAGATGGGCAGGAAAACCAGGAAATTTTTCGTCCCCATGGTCTTTTCCTGAGGCGGCTGGGCGGGGGCTTTCTTGAAAATCAGCAGGCTCACCGGGATGGCCACCAGGTAGATCGGGGCGAAGGAGCCAATCCACACGCCCCAGGAGGAGGCGGTCAGCCAATTGTCCTGACCCCAGATCAGGGGCGGGATCACCAGCCAAAGGGCTTGCAGCACCGTGGCGATCAGCAGGATCGCCGTCAGCGCAAAACCGATCCGGGAAAAGGTCTTCCTGGCCGGGGTGAGTTCATAGGTAGTTTCTTCCATATATTACATCTCCGATCTGTATTTTTGTGGCTCTTTCCCACCGGATAGTGCCTCCAGAGCCCGCTCGTTGGCGATTTCGATGTATTCCATAAATTCTTGCAGAATGCGGCGGCCGATGGCCTGGTAATCCATGGCCAGCACTGTATCCAGCGTTTCCTGGCGTAGGGGCTGGGGAACCTGGTAAAGGGTCAGGATGGTCCTTAGGGCACAGGACACCCGGTCGTGAAGCGGGGGAGAGGCGGCGGTGGTCATCAGGGTGGCATACTCGATGCCGGAAACCAGCATCTCCGCCTGGGCGAATTGGGTGGGGGTCCAATCCGGGCAATGGGCGGAAAAGACCTGGCGGGCTTTGGCCATGTCGTTTTTGCGGATGATTTCCAGGGTTTTGGGATGGGTGTAGGCGGACAAATAGAAATCGCTGGCGATGGGGCTTTCCTGGCACATGGCGGCCATGGCCGGCAGCTCCAGGCACAGCGCTACCAGGCCGGAGGTCCCCTCGTCGGCGGACTGGTCCATTATTTTCCATTGAAAATCGCAGAGCATCTCCACCAATTCAGCCAGCAGATGCTCTTTGGTGGGGAAGTAGAAGGTCAGATTTCCGGCGCTGATGTTCAGTGCATCGCTGATGGCTTTGACAGGGGTGTGGCTGTAGCCATTCTCCAGGAACATACGGGTGGCAGCCTGAATGATTTCCAGTTTGGTGGTATTGATCTTGCGCTTGTAGGCCATGAACGGCGCCCTCCTCCGAAGGAATTTTGCACACATCCTAATTATAGCACGCATCCTAAATAATGCAAGGGTGATTTTTTCTATTCAAGTTCTTTTATGGGCTATTTGGCCCGATACTGTTTACAAATTGTAAACTTTCTGCTATAATGACCCTGGTTCCGAACTTTTGCGACAAAAGGGTAAAAAATAACAGGGAGTATTCGTATGAACGTGTTCATCAGAGAATTTTTCTGCCTGGAGGGCCGCCAGTGGCCAGTGGAGGGCTATTTTTCCTGGCAGCATTTGACCTTCGTGTCGGTGCTGATGGTGCTGATGGTGGCGGCGGCTGTATTTTTCGGCCTGGGCAGCCGGGGCAAAACATTTGAGGCGAAAAACAAGGTTCTGATTTGGGCTGCGATTCTCATTGACGGCTTCGAGCTGTTCAAGATCGTGGAAGGCTGCATTTCCGCCAGGAACCCCATGCAGTGGGTGTATATGCTGCCCCTGTTCCTGTGCAGTATCCAGCTGATCACCATTCCGCTGGCGGCCTTCTCCCGGGGCCGGATTCGGCAGGCGTCCCTGGATTTTATCTGCGTTTTTGGCATTTTGGGGGCGGTTTTGGGAACTTATTGCGCCGGCAACAACTATTCTTCCTACCCGGTGTTGAGCTTCCCCAATGTGGTCTCCGGCGTTACCCATTGCATTTCCGGCTTTGCGTCGCTGTATATTTTCCTGTCCGGCATGGCCAGTATGCAGAAACGGGATATCCCTGCGGTTTGCGGCATCATGGTGGGCTTCGCCCTGGCGGCCTATGTGGCGAACATTTTCACCGACTGCAACTATATGTTCCTGACCCGGGGCGACGGGACGCCCTATGATCTGCTGTTTAATCTGCTGGGCGGCAATGCCATTTTGTACCCGGTGGGGGTAGTGGTGCTGTTTTTCGCCTATATCTGGGGATTTTACCAGATTTATTACCTGTGTTCCGGAAAAAAGCAACATATTTCCAATGAACAGTAACGATGTGGATTTATCCACGCCGCAAAAGAAGTACGGATTGCCCACCAGGCGCACTGGTTTGCAATGACATCGCTTGATCGACAGTTTGAAAGGGAGGCTTGCGCCTCCCTTTTTTGATGAATCACACTTTTTCTTTGTCCTGGAGCAGCTGGCTGTAATCGGTGTCCTTGGGACGCTGGGTGTCGGGGTCCCGGAAGAAATCCCGGCTGAATCGCTTGATAACAGGCGACAGCGCGATCAGGGCGATCAGGTTGGGAATGGCCATCAGACCGTTGAACAAATCCGCAAATTCCCAAACCGCATCCAGGCTGGCAATGCAGCCCACATAAATCATGGCGGAGTAGACCACCTGGTAGCCCAGCCGGACCAGCTTGTTGCCCTTGGACAGGTACTCGATGCACTTCTCGCCGTAGTAGTACCAGGCAACGATGGTGGCGAAGGCAAACAGGCACATACCCACGGTGACGATGTACTGGCCGCCGGTGAAGGCATTTTCGAAGGCCAGGGAGCTCATGGCCCGGGTGTCCCCAACCAGCGCGGCATCATGCCACAGGCCGGAGGTCAGGATGACCAGGGCGGTGATGGTACACATGACAATGGAGTCGAAAAACACCTCAAAGGCACCCCACAGGCCCTGGCGGGCGGGATGGTCGTTGTCCGCGGAGGCGTGGGCAATGGGGGCGGAGCCCATACCGGCCTCGTGGGTGAAAACGCCCCGGGCCATGCCGATCCGGCAGGCGTACATCACAGACGCACCCAGGAAACCGCCCACAGCGGCAGTGCCGGTAAAGGCGTTCTGAATGATAAGGCCGAAGGAACCGGGAATCTCAGCGGCGTTGATCCCCAGGACCACCAGCGCGCCGACGATGTACAAAATGGACATAAAGGGCACCAGGAACTCGGTGACATTGGCGATGCGCTTGATGCCGCCGATGAAAATCAGCGCGCCCAGACCGGCCACAACAATACCGATGATCCAGGTGGGGGCGCCGAAGGTGGCGTTGACGCCGCCGGCCAGCGCATTGGCCTGGACGGATGCGCCGATGCCCAGAGAGGCAAGGCCGCCGAAAAGGGCAAACAGCACCGCCAGCCACTTCATTTTCATGCCTCTGGAGATGTAGTACATGGGGCCGCCGACAATTTCGCCTTTTTCGTTGGTGGTGCGGTATGCCTGGGAGAGGATGACCTCGCAATATTTGATGACCATGCCGATCAGGGCAGAGACCCACAGCCAGAACACGGCGCCGGGGCCGCCGGTGGCGATGGCCAGCGCGACACCAACGATATTGCCGGTGCCGACCGTGGCGGCCAAGGCGGTGCAGACAGCCTGGAACGGGGTGATGGCCCCCTCTCCCAGCTTGGATTTATCGACCTTCCGGAACAGGGTCTTGGTGGTGTAGCGCATCACGATGTGAAATTTGGTGAAAATCACACCCTTTGTAAGGATCGTCAGGAAAATGCCGGTGCCGATCATCAGAATGACCATGGGCAGGCCCCAGATGATGTTATCATTCAGCATCCCGATAAAATTTAAGATAGCGTCCATATTTTTCTCCTTTTGCGACTTTCTGTTGGCAGAGTAACATTCTTCCACCGTTAAAGTATATCGGAGCGGGAGCAAAAAAGCAAGTCTTTTGTCACCGGTGTAATTTGACAAACGGAGCAAAAAAATATATAATGATACACAAATCTTCCATTTTTCAACACTTAGGGGGTAATTGTCTTATGGACCACAACTTCAGCTGGGATTTTACCCTGGCAAATTACGGCGCTGTTTGGGCCTTTATGGTACAGATTGGTCTGCTGCTGCTGTTTTTGATGGTGGGCAATATTCTCCGGCGTACCATTCCGCTGTTTCGCAAGTGCCTGATCCCCTCGGCGCTTCTGGGCGGCGGTGTGCTGCTGGTGGTGGACATAATCTGCAAGCAGTTTGGCCTTATTTTGGTGGACAACCGGGTCATGCAGGTCATTACCTACCACTGCCTGGCCATTGGCTTTGCGTCCATGTCGCTGAAAACCGAAAAGAGTGCCCATAAGACGAACAAGGCGCAAATCGTGGAATTTGGCGCGCTGCAGGGCGGCAGCTATATGCTGCAGGCCTTTGTGGGTCTGGGCATTACCCTGGTGCTGTTTCTGCTGACGCGGTATGGGGATCGGGTGATCTCCTACGTCTGCGGTCTGATCCTGCCCCTGGCCTACGGGCAGGGCCCCGGCAATGCGCTGAGCTGGGATATTAACTTTACCAATACCCCCGCCGCCCAGTTTGCGGGCAACGGCAGCTTCGGCCTGTCGCTGGCCTCCATCGGCTTTGTGGTGGCGTCGGTTTTTGGCGTTCTGTACATCAATATTTATAAAAAGCGGGGCACCCTCCATGTCCGCAAGGCCGGCCCGGACGAAGAATTTGTGGATCAGACCAACCCCAGCGGCAGTGAGATCCCCGACAATGAATCCGTGGATAAATTCACCATCCAGGTGGGCTTCGTGGCCCTGGCCTATGCCCTGTCCTTCGGGTTCATGTGCCTGCTGGGGGCGCTGTCTGATTTCACCAACTCCATCGCCTGGGGCTTCAATTTCCTGTGGGCCTCCCTGGCAGCGATGCTCATTAAAGCGGTCGTCAAGCTGCTGCGCAAGAGCAATCAGATGCACCGGGAATACATCAATAATTATCAGATGGACCGGATCTCCGGCTTCTCCTTCGATCTGATGATCGTGGCCGGCGTGGCAGCCATCGAGATCAACGATATTAAAAATTACATTCTGCCTATCGTGATTTTGAGCCTGGTGGGCACTGTGGTTACCTATGTATATATCCGGCTGGTGGCCAAGGAGTGCTTCAAGGGGTTTGAGCATGAATTTTTCCTCATGAGCTTTGGCACCATGACCGGCACGGCCTCCAATGGTATGATCCTGATGAAGGAGATCGACCCCGGCCTGCGGACGCCGACATCCAGCCTGTACATTCTTTCCAATTTTCCGGCCATGGTCATGATCGCGCCGCTGCTGCTGTTTTTGAACTTCGCCGGATCGTCCCTGACCAATGCGGTGATCGCCTGTGCCGTGTTCTTTGTGCTGTGGCTTGCTTACACGGTGTATCTGTTCCGCAGAAAGATTTTCAAAAAGCACTACAAAAACGCCCCTGCGGTTGTCTGGACGGACAAAACAGAAAACAAAGCATCCATGTGCCGATAAAGCGGTAAATGATTGGTTAGCATTGTAATTGAATTGCGGCGGCCTCCGGCCACCGAGCGCCCCGGAGGGGCGCAATAAGGCTTCCCCCTGGGGGGAAGCTGGCACAAAAAAATGGTTCTTTGGAACCATTTTTTGTGACTGATGAGGGGTCTGCACTACGATTACCTGAAATGCGTAGATCATCCGTCTGCAGACCCCTCATCCGCCCCTTCGGGGCACCTTCCCCCCAGGGG
>JAZQHH010000161.1:0-17508 GCA_045540495.1 Faecousia sp. | reverse complement strand
CCTCGTTGACGGCAGCGATAATCATATCCTGCAGCATTTCCACATCCTCGGGGTCAATGGCCTCGGGATCAATGGCCAGGTCCACCAGCTCGTGCTTGCCATTGACGGTAGCAGCCACAACGCCGCCGCCCGCCTTGGCGGTGTAGGTCTTATTCTCCTGTTCCTCCTGCATCCGCAGCATCTCCTGCTGGAGCTTCTGGGCCTGCTTCATCATCTGCATCTGGTTCATGCCCCCGGGCATGCCACCACGAAATCCACCTTTTGCCATAATATTATCTCCAATCTTAAAAATATCAACTGTCATTGCGAGGCCCGATGGGCCGTGGCAATCTCCATAGTTTTCAGGTACAAATGCCGCAGGCAGCTCTTCGTTTGAACCGTCTGGCTATGACATACGTTTGATTTTACTTATACTTAATTCAGAATAACGGTCGTTTATCATTATTCTTTAATTTTCACCACATCCGGGTGATTTCTGCCAAAGCTCAGCAATTGTTCCATGTTGGCATTGGCCTGGGGCTTGGCGGAAGCATCCACCGCCTTGACCGTGACGGGTCTGCCCAACTGGGCGGAGGCTTTCCGGGCCACCAGCTCCAGAATTTTGGGCTTATCCACCATTTCCTTGGTAAAGGCATTGGCGCACTGCAAAACCACCTGATTCCCCTTCAAAACGCCCTGCACCGGCGCATTGGGGGTGGGCGCGAAGAAGCCTGCTGCCGGTGGGCGCAGTTCCTGACGGATGGACACTGCCAAATCCATCCAGAAGCCTGCCGGGGCCGGAACGGGCGGTTCCTCCTCCATGACAGGAGGCGCATCTTCATCCCCCGGCATAGGGGGATATTCTTCCGGCTCAGATACCGGCTGAGAAACCGGCATTGGGGCCCCATGAGGGACGAAAGCACCGGTTTTGATTTGCTCTTCCAGCCGGGTCAGGCGGGCATTCAGACTTTCCGCGTCCAGCGTCAGCTCCGGCTGGCACAGGGACAGGATGCAAAGCTCCGCGTCCATCCGGCGGCTGGCGCTGCGGACGAATCCGGCCATGGTCTGCTGCAGCTGATTCATCATCCGCAGCAGCTCCCCGCTGGAAAATTTTCTCGCCAACTCCCCTGCCTCCCGGTCTGTCGCCACGCCGGAGAGCATGGTGATGCCGGAATCTCCGGCGGTTTTCAGCACCATCAAATCCCTGGTCAGGCAGGCCAGCTCATCCAGCATAGCCCCCAAATCCTTGCCCTCGGCATAGAGCCGGTTGAACAGCGCCAGGGCCTTGCCGCTGTCGTGGGCGGCGATATGGGCCATCAGTTCGGCGCATTTCTGCTCACCGGCGATGCCCAGGCAGGCATAGACCCGCTCGGCGGTCAATTCTCCCGTAGTTGCCGAGGCACATTGGTCGAGCAGGCTCAGGCCGTCTCGCATACCGCCGTCGGCCAGCCGGGCCAGAACCTTGGCGGCTCCATCGTCCAGGTCGATATTTTCCTGATAGGCAACAAATTGCAGCCGGGCAGCGATATCCTCCTGGCTGATCCGCCGGAAAGAAAACCGCTGACATCGGGACAAAATCGTGGCCGGAACCTTGTGCAGCTCTGTAGTTGCCAGGATGAACATCAAATGCTCCGGCGGCTCCTCGATGATTTTAAGCAGTGCATTGAAGGCGGAAATGGAGAGCATATGCACCTCATCGATGATATACACCCGCATTTTCACCTGGGACGGGGAATAAATCGCATCATCCCGCAGATCACGAACGTTATCCACGCCGTTGTTGGAGGCGGCGTCGATCTCCAGCACATCCATACAGGAGCCGGAATCGATGGCCTGACAGGCAGCGCAGCGATTGCAGGGATTGCCGTCCTGCAGATCCTCGCAGTTGACGGCTTTCGCCAGAATCTTGGCGCAGCTGGTCTTGCCGGTGCCCCGGGAGCCGGTAAACAGGTACGCATGGCTCAAATGCCCGGTGGCCAACTGGGTCTTCAACGTCTGGGTCACCGCCATCTGCCCGGACACATCATCAAAAGTCTGCGGCCTGTATTTCCGATATAATGCCTGATACACAAAACCGCTCCTTTCCAAATCCATCCGCGAAGCGGATATCTCAATTATTCATTCTTGGGGACCTCTTAACTATTCGCTAAATAAGACCGGCTCATAACAAGATCGCACACCCACATTTGAACCTGCTGAATGTCCGGAAGCGACGCAGCCGACTCAGGAACGGCACCCTCACGGCACACGGAAAGATCCGCTTAATGCTGCTCGGTTCCCCGCCTGACATGGTTCACGGGTTTCCGTTGCGCGAGACCGTCCCGTCAACGCCACTTACGAAGCGCAGACGACACTCAAACAAGCCCGGGTGTAGGAATTCATCCCCGCTGTAGCGGATCGCGGGTTACAGGGCACCGCTATCTCCCCGACTAGTGCGACCTTGTTATAAGCCGGTCCGCTTATACAAGGGTATTCGATTGAAAATTAAATCAGTTGACCTTGCTGTCGATGAAATCGGCCAGCTCCTGGAAGGTGGTGATGTTCTGATCTTCCATCTCCAGCTCAACGCCCAGCTCGCTCTCCAGGTCCATGACCATCTCGACCACGTCCAGAGAATCGATGCCCAGGCTCTCAAAGGTGCTCTCGGGGCTGATCTCGGAAGCGTCGATTTCCAGAGTCTTGGCTGCGTAGGCCACCAGTTTCTCGTACATAGTTTATCCCTCCGTAGGTGTTGTCTAAACTGCTATGTATTTTATAGCATGATTGCCGATTTGTCAATGGCTTTTTATTCGCAGGGCATTACTACACCCAAAGGAATCATTTCTTTTGAAAATGCAGACCGCACCAGACCAGGCTTTTCGCACCGTTGCAATCCGTCAGTATTACATCATTTCCCGTGTTTCTGCCGAATCCCTGCACAAATGCAAGGTTGTCACCCACGGCATTCAGCGCCAACTCCATCGTCCCGCCTAAAATCCGTACTTTTAACACAAGAATGCCCTTTTCAACACGAAGTAAACAGCTTCCCTTCACAGCCTTCAGCCGCTCGTTGACCAGTTCGTAAGAACCACAGGCCTTTTTGAAAGACTCCGGAACCGACGTTTCTTCCAAGACACCACCAACAATCGTCTGATTGACATTATCGGGGTATCTGCTCTCCAAAACCAGCACTTTTTTCCCACTGTACCAGGCAAATTTGATTCTCATCCTGGTAATTTGCTGTTTTATCAAAGGCAGGTGGGACAGGATGCTTTTCGGCCATAACTGCCAGAATCCGTCCTCGCACCGCTTCAAAGCTATACGCAAACCGTATAGCTTCGTGGTAAGGTTACTTTCACTGCCTTTTCGGATATCAAAAATCCCCAGAGGTGTTGCGTATTTCCCAACACATTCATCGCAATTTCCGGAAACGTGGTTAAACACCATAGGGTAAGTTGCCGTGGCGATGCCCATGCTTTCCAGGTAAGTATGCAGAACTTTACTGACGATTTCCCCTCTGGCATTTGCGCCCTGTTCGTTATTCGTAAACACCATTATGCCAACATTGTGGCCCGGAATATACTCGAATGCAGAGTGATGGTAAACAGTATCGCCACCATGCCCAATTATCTTTCCGACATTTTCCCCGTAATGATTCAGATGATGAAGCAATCCGTAACCCGCATTCCATAGCTCCCTGTCGATATCCTCGGGACATTCCAGCGTTTCCATCAGGTCAAGCGTATCTTTTTTCAGGACGGTACCATCTTTTTTAAGAAAAATCTGTCCGAACTTCACAAAATCCGCCATGCTCATATAGGTATTGGAGCCTGCCGGAAGGATGGTGCCCAGGGGGTCGGTGACCGTTTCCCCCTTCCGGTTATAGCACAGCGATATCGTCTTTGCGTACGGTTTCTTTTCCTCTTCTGTCTGCAAAAAATGAATACCGATTCCAAGGGGCTGCGCGATGGTTTTTTGAACGAACTGCTGATATGGCATCCCGGACGCTCTCTCAATCACCACGCCAAGCACCGTATACCCCACATTGGAGTAGGCAAACATGGACCCCGGCGATGCAATCAAATAGGTGTTTTTCAGGTGGCTGATTACCTCCCGGAAGTCACCGGATTGGTCATAGCTCATGTTGTACAAATCACATAAGAGCCCCGACCTGTGCATTAACAGATTTCCAATCGTGATTTTTTCATAGGAAAAGGTGGACTTTACCTCAAATTCAGGAATAAATTTTCTGATATCATCGTCCAACGACAAATCACCGTTCTCCATCAGCTTCATAATGCACACAGCGGTCAAAACCTTTGTGTTTGACCCGATCATGTACAGGCTGTCATTGGTGCTTTTCATTTGCTGTGCTTTGTTCGCATAGCCATAGTTGTAGCTGTAAACGATGCGCTCAGAATCATACAACGCTACATTGGCGCCCACCAGCTTATGTTTGGTGCAAATTTTTTCAAGTTCCCTATTCAAATTATCCATTTTCAGCACCCAATGTCCGAATGTTTTATTGGCAGACACTCATTCCTGCGGCATAAGCCGTTGCCCAGGCAATTTGGAGATTGAAGCCGCCGGTGTAGGCATCGCAGTCGATGATTTCTCCGGCGAAGTACAGACCAGGAACAAGCTTGGATTCCATGGTTTTGGGGTCAATTTCCGATATTTTGATGCCGCCGGAGGTAATGATAGCCTCAGAAACAGGGCGTTTTCCCCGAATTTGCACAGGAAATGCCTTCAGCAGCTCCACCAGGGACCGGCGCTGCTGCTTATTCAGGGAATTGGCCTGCAAATCCATGGGAATTTGCAGCCGGTTCAGCACCACCGGGATCATGGACCGGGGCAACAGATCCGTCAGGGCATTTTCCATGGAGCGGTTTTTGTACATTTGCAAATCCCGCAGGATGCGGTCGTTGAGCTTGGACTCCTCCAGGGCAGGCTTCAGGTCAATGAACAAGCGGCAGCCCTCCCCTTTCAGGTGGGCGCTGGCGCTGAGGACCGTGGGGCCGGAAATGCCAAAATGGGTAAAGAGCAGCTCGCCAAAGTCTGTAAAGAGGGTCTTGCCCTTGGCATCCACCAGCTTGACTGCCACATTTCGCAGGCTCAGGCCCTGCATTTCGGCGCAGTCCTCGTCCCCTTCCAGCGGAACCAGGGAGCCCTCGGTGGGGGTGACGGTATGGCCCAGCCGTTTTGCCAACTCATAGCCATCGCCGGTGGAGCCGGTGGTGGGATAGGACAGGCCGCCGGTGGCCAGGATGACCCACGCCGCATCATACTGCTCCTTCCCTGCCGTCACGCCGGAAACTTTCCCCTCCAGCCTCCGGATATCGGTGACCCAACCGGTCTTCACGGTAACGCCGCTGCGGCGCAGCTCCCTTTGCAGCGCATCCAGCACGGAAACGCTCTTATCGGTGACGGGAAAAACCCGGTTCCCCCGCTCGGTTTTCAGGGGGCAGCCACTTTCTTCGAAAAAGGTTTTGACCTTCTCCGGCGGGCAGGCCGCCATGGCGCTGAACAGAAAACGCCCGTTCCGGGGCACATTTTGCAAAACCTCCCGGGCGTCGCAGTCGTTGGTCACGTTGCACCGGCCCTTGCCGGTGATCAGCAGCTTCTTGCCCAGCCGGTCGTTCCGTTCCAAAAGCAACACCTTTTGTCCCCGACGGGCAGCTGTAATGGCGGCGAACATCCCAGCCGGGCCGCCACCGATCACGATTCCATCAAATTTCATCCGTTTTCGCTCCGTTTTTCATAAACATCATAGTCAGACCAGATATTTTCCAGCATATCCAGCCGCCGGGCCAGCTCCACACTTCGCCGGGCGGTTACCCCCACGATCAGGGCATTGACCACACTCAGCGGCGCCACCAGGGAATCCACCAGGGAAACCATATCGCTCTTGGCCAGCAGCACATGATTGCAAACCTGCGCCAAGGGTGACAGCTTGGAATCCGTCAGGCCGATGACCGTGGCCCCGGCGCTGGCGCAGTATTGGGCCCCCTTCAGCACCGTGGTGGAATACCGGGGAAAGCTGAAGGCGATAATGGCATCGTCGGCATTGACACCCACAATCTGCTCAAACATCTCGCTGGCGCCGGAAGCAGTGACAATGTACACATTATCCGACAAATACCGCAGATAATACCCCAAAAAGTTCGCCAAAGGCGCCGCAGAGCGGACACCCAGAATATACACCCGCTTCGCTGCCACAATCGATTCCACAGCGTTCTGGAAGTCCTCCCGGCTCAGGGTTTCCTCAGTCCGGCGGAGCTTTTCAACATCGGATTGCAATACCATGGAAACGATATCCTGATTGCCGATCCGGTCGCTGGCCACCTCCAGCCGCTGCACGGAGGTCAGGCGGTTGAGCACCATTTCCTGCATGGATTTCTGCATGGCAGGATAGCCGTCGAACCCCAGGCTGACGGCAAAGCGCACCACCGTGGATTCGGAAACGCCCACGGTCTGGCCCAGCTTGGCGGCGGTCATAAAGGCGGCTTTATCATATTCGTCCATGATGTACTGGGCAATCCGCCGCTGCCCCTTGGAAAAGGAGCCGGATTGCAGGGCGGAAAGAATATCGTTCCCCATGGCAACCTCCTGATAATTTTCTTGTTGCCATCATAACAGATATCCTGCAATTTTGCAAGTATGTGACCGCAAAATTGCAAATTTTACGCCGTCGCAGAAATCGGTGTTTCCCCGATCCTGCGACGGCGTTTGGTATTCTGTTATTTTAGCAATTCAATTTCCTGGGCCGTTAAATACCGCCATTTCCCCTTGGGCAAATCCCCCAGCTTCACCGGTCCTTCGGCAATTCTCCGGAGCCGGGTGACGTGGAGCCCTGCGGCCTGGCACATCCGGCGGACCTGCCGATTCCGGCCCTCGTGGATGGTGATATGGAGCCGGGCCTGATTGCCCTGGGCGCTGATCAGCTTCACCTTGGGGGGCTTGATGCGGTAGCCATCGAGTTCAATGGGCCGCAGGAGCATTTTTTCGCTGTCCGGGCTGTAATTTGTGACCCAAACCTCGTAAATTTTGTCCACTTCCCCTTTGGGATGCATCAAATGATTTGCAAATTCTCCATCATTTGTCAGCAGGAGCAGTCCTTCGGAGTCCATGTCCAACCGGCCTATGGGATAGACCCGGGTACCGCAATCCACCAGTTGGGTCACATTGGGCCGCCCCCGCTCGTCGGACAGAGTGGTCACATAGCCCCGGGGCTTATGAAGCATGATGTACACATAGTCACTGCGGATGGGAAGGGGCTTCCCATCCAGCAATATTTCATCCACATCCGGGTCAGCCGATGCCCCCAAAGGAGCCACCGAACCATTGACGCTGACCCGCCCGGCAGTAATCAGCTCCTCCGCCTTTCGGCGGGAGCAGATGCCCCGGGATGCAAGAATCTTTTGCAAGCGTTCCGTCATTATCTTCCTCCGAACAGCCGCTCCCAGAAGCCTTTCTTCCGGGGAACGAACTGCTCCACCGTTGTTTCATAAACCACCGGGATTTTGCCGATGGTCTTGTCGTCAATGCAGATATAAGCAAAGCCCGCTTCCTGTCCCTGAACCGTTGGCGCATATACGAAGCCAGGTCCGCTCAGAACAATATGGGGCTTTTCGTCCCCGGAAAGGGCATAGGAAAAGCCCTCCGCCGCCATTACGCTGACCCGATTCGCTGTTCCGCCAAAGACATCCACCTCGCCGAGCCTTTGACCCTGAATCACGATATCCTGAATTTCGTATTTGGAGAAGCCTTCATTGAGTAATTTCGCATGGTCTGCCCAATCGTTCCCATCGTCGATGGTCACCGCCACCAGCCTGCGTCCACTGCGCACCGCGCTGGAAACCAGCAGCCGCCCGGCGGCCTTGGTATAGCCGGTCTTGACCCCGTCGGCCCCCTCTACCTGCCACAGCAGTTTATTGTGATTGCGAAGGGAACGGTTTCCAACGGTGACAGTTTTGGTAGATACAGTTTTGGCAAAAATGGGGTTTTTCATGGCATAGCAGGTCAAAACCGCCAAATCCCGGGCGGTGGAATAATGGCCGGGGCTATCCAGGCCGTTGGGATTTTCAAAATGGGTGCCGGTCATGCCCAGCAATCGGGCCTTGTCGTTCATCAGCTCCGCAAACCCCTCCACGGTGCCGCCGCAATAGATGGCCAGAGCTACTGCCGCATCGTTGCCGCTATGGAGCATCAGCCCGTAAAGCAGCTCCTGGATGGTCAACACTTCCCCCTCCTTCAGGTACATGGAGGAGCCCTCGATGCCCACCGCTTCCTTGGGAATCTTCATCCGGTCCAGCACATTGCACTGCTCGCAGACCACCAGAGCCGTCATGATTTTCGTGGTACTGGCCACCAGAGAGCGGCTGTCCGCATCCTTTTCATACAACACACGCCCGGTGGTGGCATCCATCAAAATCGCTTTCCGGGCAGACATGGCCATTGCTTCGCCGGGATAAAGCAGGACGGCAGCCAGCAAGGCCGCCGCCGTCCGCAACATCAACTTTTTCATCTTTCCTCACCCGGCAATAGGATTTGCCGGAAAGGGAAAATTATTCGCCCTTTTTCTCGGTTCTGGAATCGATGAATGCCGCAATCTTATCCAGCACATCGGGCACCATTTCCACGACCCGGTCGGCGGTGGTATTGGCAGGCGCAGCCACAGGCAGCATCCGCACATTCCCCTCTTTCACGACCAGGAATGCCACAGGGGTCACCTTGACACCGGCGCCAACACCGCCGCCAAAGGGATTTTCCTGCTTATTAACATTTTTGGAAACAAAATCAGAGCCACCGCCGCCTAAGCCAATGCTGATCTTGGACACGGGGATAATGGTGACACCGTCGGGGGTCGTGATGGGATTGCCAATCACGGTATTCGCATCCACCATTTCGCGGATTTTTGCGATGGTGCTTTCCATCATATTCGGGAGGGTCTTACTCATTTTACTGCACCGCCTTTTCTGGATTTGTTGATTTTTAAGAATACAATCAGGGCTCGAATCCCATAGCGCACTGCCAGCGCAATGATTCGGCCAAGGGTAATGGTGATATCAAGCCGTGCAACCACCAGCGTTTCGCTGGACTCAAAATCGCACTCTACCTCGACATCTCTTTTCTTTATGACAAAGGCCCGCTCCAGCAGCGGGAACAGGTTCCCCACCGCCGCCCAAGCTCTGCCGTAGTTCACAGCCAGGTCGCAGGGGTCGTCCGCCGCCATGATGAGCTTCAGCTCCAGCCGGTTTAACCGGAGCTTCCGGCGGAAATCACCCAGGAAGTCTAAGCCCACCTGCACCAACGGCAGAAAGTCAAGGATGCTGCCGCCCTTTTTCTTCTCCGGCTCCGTCGTTTTTTCATCGGCAGCCTTCTGCCCGGGGGCGGGTTCCTCTTTTTTCTTCTTTTCTTTTTTGGGTTTTTTCTCTTTTTTCGGTTTCTTTTCCTTCTTTTTCAAAGGAAAAACTTTAATCTTAATGGGGCCCGCAATGATTTTGACCAAGGGGCCATCCGCATCGTATTTGACGCAGGCACCAAGGGGCAAAATCGCAAGGCAAAATAGAATGCCAAAGGCAATCAGCCAGCCAAGCATCAGGACCCCTCCTCCGTGGCGGGAGGCTCCTCCACGATGGGCTCGCCGAAATCGATCTTTTCGATCGGCGGCAACTCCTCCAGGGACTCCAGGCCAAAGGTTCGCAGGAAATCCGGAGTGGTTCGATATTGAATGGGACGGCCGGGGACGTTGAGCCGCCCGGCTTCCTCAATGAGCTTTTTGTTCATCAGTGCGGAAATGGAATAGGAGCTGTCCACGCCGCGAATCTGCTCCACCATCGCCTTGGTGGCAGGCTGATAGTAGGCAACGATGGTCAACGCCTCCAGCTGAGAAGAGGACAGCTTCGGGGGCTTCCGGGTCTCCAGAGCCTTGGTCACATAGTCGGCCATTTCGCCGGAGGATACCATTTGGTAACCCTTGTCCAGCTTCAAAATCCGGATTCCCCGGCGCTCGAAGGCATAAGTATCCGCCAGAGCATTGGCAGCTTCGACAATTTCATCCTCGTCAGTTTCCAGGGCCATGGAAAGCCGGGCCGTCTCCACCCGTTCCCCCGCAGCAAAGAGGATGGCCTCGATGCCCCGCTGTAATTCAGTTCGTTCCATCGGGGGCCTCCTTCTTCATGTGGTCAAGCAGGCGGACGTTGGGATTCTCGCCGGTAACATCGTCCTCCAGGTCCACGGAATTGGTTTTACAAAGATCCAGCACCGCAAGGAACGTCGCCACGATTTCCGAACGGCTCCTGTTCCCACGGAACAGATTTTTCAGCCGCTCAATGCCCCGCAGCAACAGCTGCCGCAGCACCTCACCGGCCTTTTTGGACACAGGATAAGGCTCCTTGCCCACGAT
This sequence comes from Faecousia sp., assembly GCA_045540495.1. Classification (GTDB taxonomy): domain Bacteria; phylum Bacillota; class Clostridia; order Oscillospirales; family Oscillospiraceae; genus Faecousia. Next base: position 7,142 of record JAZQHH010000161.1, on the reverse strand, counting down.
GCCCTTGAAGTTCATGGTGGGAGGCGGCAGGGCACGGGCGTTGCGCTCGGCGATGGTGTCCAGGGCTTTCAGCAAATCGATGGGCTCATGGCGGTAGCGATAGCCCTTCTCCCGCCGCAGTGGCTCCGGGTCCTTGACGAACATACACCGGCCAATCTCATTCCGGGGCTCCAGCACCCCGACAGCCACCCGAATCTGCTCAATGGCTTCCTTCCGCTTCCGCTCAATCAGGCTCTGGCGCAGTTGGTCCAGCTCACTTTCCGCCTCAGCCTGCTCGGCAGCGGACAGGAGCATTTTGGTCTTAATGAGCATCAGGTGGGTGGCCATGGTGATAAAGTCACTGGCAATCTCCATATCCAGCCGCTTCATGTCGTCCAGATACGCCAGATACTGCTCCAAAATCGCAGTAATGGACACGTCCTGAATCTCTATTTTATTTTTACTCAACAGGGTGAAGATTACATCCAGAGGGCCCTCAAAGTCCTCCATCTCCTCGCTGCGGGTGTGGACGATGCCCTCAAGACGAAACTGCGGCTCCAAATCAACGACTCCTTGCGAAAAATGCATATTCTTTTGTTAATTATAACACCACTTTGCCGTTTATGCAAGTATTTTAACCGGTTTCAATGTAAATGAGACACAAAAAATAGCATGTCATTGCGAGCAGTGCGCACACTGGCTCGCAATGACATGCGAATGGTTTACTGATAAAAAGAATTGCCGCCTATAAATTCCCGAACCAGGCTGGTGGGCGGAATCTCATCATCCACATTCGCCTCCCGGACAAATTCGAGAATTTTGACGATATTTTGCACATCGTCGTACCAGGGGTCATCCTCCCCCACCGCCGTCAGCAGGGGGAAAATGTGCTTTTTCAGCACCGCCAATTCATAGAGGGTGGAGCTGTTGAAAATCATGTCGGCATTTTCCTGATAGGGGTAAATCCACCGTTTTTCACCACGGCGGACGGAATCCCACATACTCATGGTGTGCTGGACTGTTGCCCCACGGGTTTCAAAATCCCGGACGATACGCCGCAGGAGCCGCAGGTAGCTGGTGGGGATTCGATTGTGGTCGTCCAAATTCAGGGGCAGCAGCGGGCTCACATAGAGCTTGAAAATCAGGTTTTCGTCCACCCCCTCCGGCCGCAGCACCGGATTCAGGGCGTGAAGCCCCTCCACAATGATAACTGAATCATCATGGAGTCGCAAATTCTGCCCCGTCCACTCCCGACGGCCCCGCTTAAAATTGAAACTGGGCAGCGCCACCTCTTCCCCGCGGGCCAGCCGGGCCAGGTGGTCCCGGAACAGCGCTGTATCGATGGTGTTGATATGCTCGTAATCCATCTTCCCATCAGGGCCGGGGGCAATCAGGTCCCGATCCAGGTAATAGTCGTCCAAACTCATCAAAATGGGCTTCTTACCGTGAACCCGAAGCTGGGTCGCCAACCGATTGGCCGATGTTGTCTTACCGGAGGAGCTGGGCCCCGCCAGCATCACCGCCTTGGCGCCCCGCTGGCAGACCATATCCGCAACCTGGGAATACCGCTTTTCATGGAGGGCCTCGTTGACCCGAATCAACTCACGGATTTTTCCGCTTTCCACCAGCCGGTTCAGATCCGCCACAGTCTCGCATTCCATCAGCTCGCACCAGCGCTCCCCTTCCGTGAAAACGCTGAGAAAATGGGGCATATGCTGGTAAGTACCCACCCGATCCGGCTCCCGGTCATCGGGAAACAGGAACAAAAAGCCTCCCTCCGCCGGGCGGATATCCCACACCGTCACATAACCGGTAGAAGGTGCCATCTCACCATAGTAATAGTCCCGGAATTCCCCATAGGCATATTCATCAAACCATTCCGCTGTCCGCCATTTCAGCAATGCCGCCTTGTCGAGGCTGCCACGGTTTTCAAAATAATCGATTGCCTCCGCTGTGGGTACTCTGCGGCGCAGCAGCGGAATATCCGCCGCAACAATGGCCAAAATCTCATTTTTCAGCTTCTTAACAGAAAAATCCGGAGCATTATTTACCTCAATATATGCCCCGGGGCCCAGGGTGCAGGTCATTTTCGCCCGGGCATCGGGCCAGAGCCGATGGATGGCCAGAAAAATCACAAACTGAGCCGTCCGCACATAGGCATCCTTGCCCGCCGGATCGCTGTAACGCAGCAGACCGATCTCTCCCCCGGAGGCCGCCATGGCCCGGCGGACTTCCCCATCCCGGACGGGAATGTAATTCAGTGTAAAGACCTCACCGGCGATCCGGGCCGCCAGAGGCCGCAGGGACAGTTTCGGCCTGTCCAGTCCCAGGGCTGCCGTCAGCTGGCCCAGGCTCTGCCCAGGGCTCGCGCAGATCGGATGTCCATCAATTCGTAATTCCACACTAACGCCTCCTCGCCTTTTGCACAAATTTAATATATGCATCATAACATATTTTGTTGATAAGTGCAATCAAAACCGACATTTTTCGATGTAAAGTGTTTCTTTGTCAATTCTCAAGACAAACTGATGGTCCGCAAACCGGCAAAGAGGATGGATGAGAGGAATAATTTTTGATATTTTCCATAAAAATCGAAGTTCCCTCTTGTAATATTCGCTGAATTGGCGTATAATAATTCAATATTCCATTCAGCAAGAGAGGTTTTTCACTATGGAACTGATTTCTGTTCGTGAGCTGTTCAAGAACACCGAAAAATATGCCGGTGCCGAGATCGAGGTCGGCGGCTGGGTGCGCAATCGTCGGCCCAGCAAGCAGTTTGGCTTTATTATGCTCTCCGACGGCACTTACTTTAACCCCATTCAGGTGGTTTACAACGATTCTATCGACAATTTCCAGGAGATCAGCAAGATCAACATCGGCGCAGCCCTGATCGTCAAGGGCACCCTGGTGTTGACTCCCGACTCCAAGCAGCCCTTCGAGATTCAGGCCGCGTCTGTCACCGTAGAGGGCCCCTCCACCGGCGACTATCCCCTGCAGCCCAAGCGGCACTCCATGGAATTCCTGCGGTCCATCACCCACCTGCGGCCCCGGACCAACACCTTCCAGGCCGTGTTCCGTGTCCGCAGCCTGGCTGCCATGGCCATCCACCAGTTCTTCCAGGACCGGGATTTCGTGTATGTCCATACGCCCCTGATTACCGGCTCCGATTGCGAGGGTGCCGGCGAGATGTTCCAGGTCACCACCCTGGACCTGAACAACATCCCCAAAACCGAGGATGGCAAGGTGGATTTCTCCCAGGACTTCTTCGGCAAGCCCACCAATCTGACCGTTTCCGGCCAGCTCAACGGCGAAACCTTCGCAATGGCGTTCCGCAACATCTATACCTTCGGCCCCACCTTCCGGGCTGAGAACTCCAACACCACCCGCCATGCCGCTGAATTCTGGATGATCGAGCCGGAGATCGCCTTCGCCGACCTGCAGGACGATATGCGTCTGGCAGAGGACATGATTAAGTTTATCATCGCCTATGTGCTGGAGAAAGCGCCCGAAGAGATGGCCTTCTTCAACCAGTTTGTGGACAAGGGCCTGCTGGACCGGCTGAACCATGTGATGAACTCCGATTTCGGCCACATCACCTACACCGAGGCCATCGAAATTCTGGAGCAGCACAACAGCGAGTTTGACTACCCCGTCCATTGGGGCAGCGATCTGCAAACCGAGCATGAGCGGTACCTGACCGAAGTGATCTTCAAGCGCCCCGTCTTTGTCACCGACTACCCCAAGGAAATCAAGGCTTTCTACATGAAGCTGAATCCCGACAGAAAGACCGTTGCGGCCATGGACTGCCTGGTGCCCGGCATCGGCGAGATCATCGGCGGCAGCCAGCGTGAGGACAACTACGAGATTCTCAAAAACCGTATCGAAGAATTGGGCATGAATCCTGAGGATTACGGCTTCTACATGGATCTTCGGAAGTATGGCTCCGCCCGTCACGCAGGCTTTGGCCTGGGCTTCGAGCGTTGCGTCATGTACCTGACCGGCATGGGCAACATTCGGGATGTTCTCCCCTTCCCCAGAACTGTGGGCAACTGCGAACTGTAATATTTTACCCGGAACCGTATCAGCGGTTCCGGGTTTATTTATTCCTGTCCTTCCTGAATCTTTCTGGACTATTTCCAGCAGAAAAATGTCAAAATACTGACGGGAGGGATGGTATGAAGCGACTGTTTGTCATTTTTTCCGGGATTTCCATTCTGTTTTCCGGCTGCATGAAAAAGGCGCTGGATATTGAAAATTGGACCGTAATCGAGCACATTTCAGTGATTCGGGATTATCAGGGTTTACAAACACAAAGAAATTATTCGCAGCAGGATAAAATGGAGCAGATTCTCAACGCCCTGCGGTCACTGGGGACGGAAAGCACCCCGGAAGTCGATCCGGACTTGCTGGATCTTCGCAGCTATACCATCACTCTGACCCACACCAACGGAAGCAAAAAAATCTACCAAACAAAAGGTGACCGCTACATCCGCCGGGGCGATGGACCCTGGCAACAGGCGGATCCCAAAAAGGTAGCGGAGTTAAATTTTCTTCTTCAATCCCTGCCAGGCGATACACCGGATATTCGCCATTGGAAAACAGGATAATATATGAAAAGGCCGCTGCAGGTGCAGCGGCCAAAATATTAACGAATCACACGAATGCGCAGAACACCATCGATCAGCTTCAGATGCTCAACAGCAGCATCGGAGACACGGCTGTCGATATCCAGAATGGTGTAGGCATACTCACCGCGGCTGCGGTTCATCATGTCGGAAATGTTGATATTCTCCGCCGCAACGGTAGAAGTGAACCGGCTCAGCAGGTTGGGAATATTCCGGTGCAAGATGGTAATACGGGCGGTGGTACGGCAGATGCCCATATCGCAGTTGGGGAAATTCACAGAGTTTACAATATTGCCGTTCTCCAGGTAATTCATAACCTGCTTCACAGCCATCTTGGCGCAATTATCCTCGGATTCCTCGGTGGAGGCACCCAGATGGGGAATGGCCACCACGCCGGGCATTCCGGCGGTCTTATCATTGGGGAAATCGGTCACATAGCGCTTGACCTTGCCAGACTTCAGTGCCTCTTCCATAGCCTCGTCATCTACCAGCAGATCCCGGGCAAAGTTCAGGATGATGACGCCATCCTTCATCATGGCGATGGTCTCAGCGTTGATCATCTTCCGGGTATCATCCAGCAGCGGTGTATGGACGGAAATAATATCGCAAGTGGAGAAAATATCCTCACGGTTCTTAACGCGGATGATATTGCTGTCCAGATGCCAGGCCGCATCGATGGAAATGAAGGGATCGCAACCATAGACCTCCATCCCCAGCTTTACCGCATTGTTGGCCAGAGGGCCGCCAATGGCACCCAGGCCAATCACGCCCAGCTTCTTGCCACGAATCTCATGGCCAGCAAATTTGGACTTGCCCTTCTCCACCTTCTTGGCCACATCGCCCTCGTCCTTGATGGACTGGACCCACTCGATACCGCCAACCACATCACGGCTGCCCAGCAGCATACCGCACAGAGCCAGCTCTACAACGCCGTTGGCATTGGCACCGGGGGTATTAAAAACAACGATGCCCTCATCGGCGCAGCGATCCAGAGGGATATTATTCACACCGGCACCGGCCCGGGCAACTGCCAGCAGATTGTCAGAAAACTCCATCTCATGCATCTGAGCGGAGCGGACCATGATGGCATCAGCAGACTCCAGGCTATCCGCGGTTTTATAATCCTCGGTCCACAAGGCCGTGCCCTTGGCAGAAATGGGGTTGAGATAATGAACGTTAAACACTGGGATCATCTTCTTTCCTAATTATTTTGCCCTGTCAGCGATAGAAAATCATTCGTCCGCTGTGGGCGATCACATCCAGTAGGCCGATTATATACCATTTCAACAAAAAACGCAACCCCTTTTTGTGAAAATTACAAAATAAATTCGTGTCTGGACGATATTTGTCCGCCGGAGCGGGAATTTTTTGCTTTTCCTCTTTATTTTCCGCCTCAGTGGGTGTATAATATCGGAAAGATACGCAAGGAGGTATTTTATGAAATACGGATTTATCGGCTGTGGCAACATGGGCGGTGCCCTGGCCCGTGCCCTGACAAAGACTACCAAGGATGTGATCATCGCTGACCCCTCGGCCTATGCTGAGGAACTGGCGGCACAAATGGATTGCGAATACGGTTCCAACGACGAAGCCGCCCGGTGCGACCGGGTATTTCTGGCGGTAAAGCCCAATATTCTCGGAAGCGTGCTGGCAAGCCTGCGGCCCATCCTTAAAATTCACAAGCCCCTGCTGATTTCCATGGCCGCCGGTGTTGCCATCGAACAGATCGAAGCCTGGGCAGGAATGGAGCTGCCCATCATCCGCATCATGCCCAATACCCCCGCCGCTGTTGGCAAAGGCATGATTACCTACTGCACCAACGAGCTGGTGGACGATGAGACGGTGGAAGATTTCCTGACCGATATGTGCATGGCAGGCCACTTCGACCGTCTGGACGAGAAACTGATGGAGGCAGTCACTGCCGTCACCGGCTGCGGCCCCGCTTATATGTATATGATGATTGAAGCCATGGCAGACGGCGGCGTTGCCTGCGGCCTGCCCCGGGCCAAGGCTCAGCTTTATGCCGCCATGACCATGGCCGGTGCCGCAGAGATGGTGATGAAATCCGGAATGCACCCTGGGGCTCTGAAGGACGCAGTCTGCTCCCCCGGCGGCAGTACCATCGCCGGTGTCCGTGCCCTGGAACAGCGGGGATTCCGTGGCGCAGTGATGGACTGCGTGGATGCCGCCTACCGGAAGAGCCAGGATTTAGGCAAGTAACCGGGGGGATAGTATGGAAAAGATCACCAGCTTTACCATTGACCATATCAAGCTCCAGCCGGGGCTGTATGTTTCCCGGAAGGATAAAATCGGTGCGGAAACCGTTACCACCTTCGATCTGCGGCTCACCAGCCCCAACGAGGAGCCTGTGATGAACACCGCCGAAATTCACACCATGGAACATCTGGCGGCCACCTATTTACGCAACGACCCCCTGTGGAAGGACAAGGTGCTGTATTTTGGCCCCATGGGCTGCCGCACCGGATTCTATCTGCTGCTGGCCGGGGACCTTTCTTCCCGGGATGTGCTGCCGCTGGT
>JAZQHH010000160.1:0-4339 GCA_045540495.1 Faecousia sp. | reverse complement strand
ACCCGACGCCATCCGCTGGCTGAACAAGCTGGGTGTCATGTTCGACAAGGACGCTGACGGCACTATGGTCACCACTCACGGCGGCGGTACATCCCGCAAGCGTATGCACGCCTGCAAGGACTACTCCGGCGCAGAGATCATGCGTACTGTCCGCGACGAAGTACTCAACCGCCATATTCCCGTGGTGGAGTTCACCTCCGCTGTGGAACTGATCAAGGACGACAAGGGCCAGGTGGCCGGCGCTGTCCTGCTGAATATGGAGACCGACGATTACCTGGTGGCCCGGGCCAAGACCGTCATCATTGCCACCGGCGGTGCGGGCCGTCTGCATTATCAGAATTTCCCCACCTCCAACCACTACGGCGCCACCGCCGACGGCCTGATTCTGGGCTACCGTGCCGGCGCGCCTCTGCTGTACCAGGATACCATCCAGTACCACCCCACCGGCGTTGCCTACCCCAGCCAGATTTTCGGCGCACTGGTCACCGAGAAGGTCCGTTCCCTGGGCGCCATGCTGGTCAACAAGGATGGTGAGGCTTATGCGCATCCTCTGGAAACGAGAGATGTTTCGGCCTCTGCCATCATTCGTGAGTGTGCCAACGGCAAGGGCATGGATACCCCCCTGGGCAGCGGCGTTTGGCTGGATACGCCCATGATCGAAATGATCCATGGCGAAGGCACCATCGAAAAGAGAATTCCCGCAATGCTGCGTATGTACTTAAACTACGGCATTGATATGAGAAAGCTCCCGATTCTGGTGTATCCCACCCTCCACTACCAAAACGGCGGTCTGGAGATCGGCGGCGAGGGCTATACCAAGGCCATCCCCAACCTGCTGGTGGCCGGTGAGGCGGTCGGCGGCATTCATGGCCGGAACCGGCTCATGGGTAACTCCCTGCTGGATATCATCGTCTTTGGCCGCAACGCCGGTAAGGCTGCCGCCCGCCGGGCGAAGGAAACCGAGCTGGGCGAAATGAACCTGGACCATGTGAAGGCCTACGCTGAGGAGCTGGCCGCTGCCGATTGCGCCCAGGAGGGCGTATCCCCCCTGCTGCTGCCCCAGTACGCCCGTCACGAGCGGTAAGATGTGACATATAAGAAATCGAAATTCTGAATGGAGGAATCCCCCATGAGAGAAATTTCCGTCAATCTCATCACCGATGTGGTGGAGCGGCTGTGCATTGAGGCCAATACCCACCTGCCCGGTGATGTGAAGTGCGCCATCGAAGCCTGCCGCGCCTGCGAGGACGGCCAGATTGCCCAGGGCGTGTTGGATAATATCATCGAAAACTACAATATCGCCGACCGGGAAAACGTGCCCATCTGCCAGGATACCGGCATGGCCTGCGTGTTCCTGGAAATCGGCCAGGATGTCCATTTTGTGGACGGCGATTTGAGAGCGGCCGTGGACGAGGGCGTCCGCCGTGGCTATGTGGGTGGCTACCTGCGTAAATCCGTGGTTGCCGACCCGGTCCGCCGTGGCAACACCGGCGACAATACCCCCGCCATGCTCTATACCGAGATTGTCCCCGGCGAGAATGTGAAGATCACCGTGGGCCCCAAGGGCTTCGGCAGTGAGAATATGAGCGCCATCCGGATGTTCAAGCCCTCCGCCGGCCTCCAGGGCATCAAGGACTTCATCCTGGAAACCGTGGAAAATGCCGGTCCCAACCCCTGTCCTCCCATGGTGGTGGGCGTTGGCATCGGCGGCACCTTCGATAAGGCGGCTCTGCTGGCGAAAAAGGCCATCATGCGCCCCCTGGATACCCATCACCCCGACCCCTTCTATGCGGCGCTGGAGGATGAGATGCTCCAGAAGGTCAATGCTCTTGGCATCGGCCCCCAGGGCTTCGGCGGAAAGACCACGGCCATTGGCCTGAATATCGAAACGCTGCCCACCCACATTGCCGGTATGCCCTGCGCCATCAATATCAATTGCCACGTCACCCGGCATAAGACGGAGGTGCTGTAATATGGAAAAGCATATCACCCTGCCTCTGACCGAGGAGCTGGCCCGGACCCTGAAAGCCGGCGACACCGTCTATCTCACCGGTACCATTTATACCTCCCGGGATGCGGGCCATAAGCGGATGTGCGAGGCTCTGGCCCGGGGCGAGGCCCTGCCCTTCGACCCCAAGGATGCCACCATTTATTATGTGGGCCCCACCCCCGCCAAGCCCGGCCAGGTCATCGGCTCCGCCGGACCCACCACCTCCGGCCGTATGGATGCCTATGCCCCCACCATGATGAGCGTGGGCGCCCGTGGCATGATCGGCAAGGGCGCAAGACTGCCCGAAGTGGTGGAGGCCATGAAGAAGTATTCCGGCGTCTACTTCGGCGCCATCGGCGGTGCTGGCGCGCTGCTTGCCAAGTGCATCAAGTCCGCGGAGCTGATTGCCTTCGAGGACCTGGGCGCCGAGGCTCTGCGGAAGCTCTACGTGGAAGATATGCCCCTGTTCGTCATCATCGACAGCGAAGGCAATAACCTCTACGAAACCGGCAGAGCGGAATACCTGGCCCAGCAGAAGTAAATAATTTGCCGTGCCCAAACCAGGCGCGGCAATTTTTAACGATGGTGCGGTAAATAATTGTTTAGCGGAGTAAGATCAAGCTGTCATTGCGAGGAGCGAAGCGACGTGGCAATCTCCCGGTATCATCTACGATAAGGAAAAAGTTCGATGAACGTACAATGTAGAATGGGATTATCTATAGATTTTGGTGCGAATTAGGACCAAAGTAGTACCAGGAGATTGCCACGGCCTGCGGCCTCGCAATGACACGGTTGTTGAGATCGGCGCGTCGTTTTAGGCCGCTAAACAATCATTTACCGCACCATCAACAAGAAAGAGCTGACACAACGCTACTGTGTCAGCTCTTATTTATTGCGTTTTGGATTTGCGGTGAGCCCCAGAATGTAGTCCACAGAAACATCGTAAAAGAAGGACAGCCGAATCAAAATATCCGTGGGAATATCCCGCTGCCCCAGCTCGTAGTTGCTATACACCTGCTGGGAACAATTGAGATATTCCGCCACCTGCCGCTGCTTCAAATCTCTGTCTTCTCTCAAATCCCGAATCCGCTGATACATCATCCTCACCTCTGCTGGTAGGATATCATACTGCGAATTGTTGTATTGACAAATACCGCAAATTGCGGTATAGTAATTAATAACAAACGACAATAATTAGGGAGGAATGTACATAATGTTCAAAAACGTTGGAAAATCGATTAAGGATCGAGCCAAGGAATATGTCTTTATAAGAACCACATGGCATTCATTAATCGGTATGATAGCCGGTTTACTTCTGATGGGATACGTTGACGGCCCTGTGTTTGTTGCTGTAATCATTGGATTGGGATGCGGATTTGCCAGCTACTTCTCTGCCAGAGAGAAAGCAAAAATGATGTATGCGTATGGTGAATTGGTAGACTGTGTTCTGCAAATAAAAACTGAGATATCACAAAAGAATTCGGTAGCACAGCTTGTTGCTTCTGAACGGGATTTTGTGGAAGAGGCGAACAATATCAAGGCGGTACGGGATCACAGCGCTGGCTGGACGTGTCCTCGGTGTAAAAAGCCAAACCTTGCCCAAAATGCTTACTGCCAGTATTGTGGCATTGAAGCGGAGTTTGAATAATAAAGAACCCCCGCACTGCCATTTGGCGGTGCGGGGGTTCTTGCGACACAGGTCTATAAGCCGGGTTCTGTCTTGACAGCCATCTATCTAGCCTTGCGGTTGCCCGCAAGATCAAGCCGCCTCCTCGGAACGGTCGGGCAGACCTGTTGTTCCTCCACGGCGTTGCTCCGGGATAGAGTTTACATCGTAAAACCCATGTTACCATGGGCCGGGTGGGCTCTTACCCCACCTTTTCACCCTTACGTCGTCGATTCACGCATACAAACGCTCACTTTGCCGCAAGCGGCAAAGCTCGCACTGTATGCGGAATCTCCTCTTCCCCATTAGGGGGATGGCGCGGTATATCTCTGTTGCACTTGTCCTGGGGTCACCCCCGGCGGGCGTTACCCGTTATCCCTGCCCTGTGGAGCCCGGACTTTCCTCATCCGGGGCCTTTTGGCCTCCGTCCGCGGCTGTCCGACCCGGTCGCGGGAATATTGTAGCGCAAAGATGCCCAATTGTCAAATCCTCTTGCAAATTTCCTGAGGAAGGGCTATACTATGGTTATGAATATATGCAGATAAATGATTGTTTAGCGGAGGATAAATAATGCGGCGGCCTATGGGCCGCCGAGCATCCTTCGGATGCGGGGCAGTCCGTCCACCTGTCATTGCGAGGAGCGAAGCGACGTGGCAATCTCCCGGTAAAATCGACGATCAGAG
>JAZQHH010000159.1:0-2559 GCA_045540495.1 Faecousia sp. | reverse complement strand
CTCCTTGGCTCACAGAACGACACGGCTACGATCCGACTTCGTCGAACCCCTTGCTCCCAGCAAGCTGACCATCGAAATGATGAATATGCTGACCAACGTTACTTATTTTGATCCTGAAACCTCCGCGTTTGTGAACGATTTCGACCTGGATCTGTTTATCGATCAGTTCAGTTTCGTGGTCTATGGCGAAGAAAACCAGATCGCCATTTCCGCACCGGATCTGTTTGGTGTAGAGGACGTTTATGGTGTTGATTTCTCCACGCTGCTTGAGGACCTGCCGGACAGTGCTGTCTGGGAAGTGGCTGGCATCAGCTACGAGGACTTCCTGGATCAGTTTGGCCTGGAGGAAAAGGACCTGGGCGAGCTGCTGGAGATCGGCGGCAGCTCTCTGGAGCTGGCCCTGACCCTGGAGGATGCGATCACCGAGGCTATGTCTTACATCGATGCCACCAGCGAAGAAAAAACGGTTCTGATTCATGGCAAGGATGTTCCCGCCACGGTTGTGACCTTCACCATGACCTCTGATGATGCCCATGAAATTGCCAAGATCATGCTGGACTGGTATGAAGAGGCCCAGGCCCTGTCCAACGAAGAGTTGGCATCCATTCTGGAAGGCACGGAGCTGGAATACCTGCTGGAGAGCGACATCCCCTTTGATGAGATCCGTCAGGATATGGATGAGGTCTTTGCCGAGCTGGATCTGACGTTCTTGCTTCATGCCGATGTCCATGCCGAGACCGGCTACTTGATGAGCATCGGTCTGGACGTGTCCGGTACCTATGCCGAAACCGAGGAGATCACCGTTTATGGCAATCTGGTCCTGGGCGAGGACCCCACTACCAGTGAACTGTACACCTTTGAGCTGGGCGCAATCAATGGAGATGGTGATCAGGCCGGCATCCGGGCTGAGCTGACCAGCAGCCGTGGCGACACCGTGGATGTCTACGGTTTGTCCCTGGTGACGATCTACAATGATGATGAGGATGTTCTGGCCAATGCAAACCTGTCCTACAACAAGGAAACTTATGCTTATGAGCTGAGCGTCTCCGCTGCGGATTATTCTTTTACCGCTATCGGTACCTTCCAGGTGGAAGAGGAGCTGTTTGATCTGGTGGTGGATACCATCGAAGCCGGCAGCGATTCCATTGCGCTGAATCTGCACATTCGTTACGAGACCATTGAGGCCGACGAAATTCCTAAGATGCCCGCCTATACCAATGTGCTGAAGCTGGCCAAGGATGAGTTGACTGACGTGATCCAGACCCTGGCTGAAAAATTCAGCGATTACTAATTGTGTAAAATCGGGCCCTCCGGGGCCCGATTTTTTAGAGAAACGGTTGTTAATTGCGTGAATATCTGATATAATGTAGAAAAATGGAGGTGAGTGCTTTGAAGAAACGATGGATCGCTCTGGGATTGATCCTGGCCCTTTGTGCCGGTATGACCGGCTGCGTTGCTACACCGGAGCTGCGAAATCCTCTGACCCAAACCACTTGTCCGCAGGAATCAACTGCTGCCACAGTCCCCGAAGAGCCATCCCATTCAGCTACAGACCCCATCACCGAGCCTTCTACGGCACCTTCCACAGAATCTTCCACAGAGCCTGGTACAGAACCCTCCACAGAGCCTGTTACAGAACCTTCGACGGAGCCAATCACGATACCCACGAACCCCGTTGGTGATGAATATATCGGCTCACTGTATACGCGGGCGGAATTGGAAGCCATGGACAGCAAGAATCAGGGCTACGGCCCCGGCCCCAGCAAGGATGAAAAGAATCGTCCCCACGGCGCCATGCAGCTGAACCAGCAATACCGGCAGTACGACGCCTGGTTTATCGGCCCGGATGACGGCAATATCTATCTGACCTTTGACTTGGGCTGGGAAAACGATGGCCTGACGGTGCAGATGCTGGATACCATGAAGGAAAAGAACGTAAAAGCGGTGTTTTTTGTCCTCCATGAGTACTGCGCTGCCAATCCGGATATTATCCGCCGGATTATTGATGATGGCCATATCATCGGCTCCCATGCCTACCGCCATAAGACGCTGGCGAATATGAGCATTGACAAGATCGCCAACGAAATCTGGCGTCTTCATGTCTATATGTTGGAAGAATTCGGCTACGAAATGACCTTGTTCCGTCCTCCCAGCGGTGAATTTTCCGAGCAGGTGCTGGCCATTGCCCATAGTCTTGGCTATCGAACTGTGAATTGGAGCTATGCCTACGTGGATTGGGAGGCTGACAACCAGCCGGATGTGACGAAATCCTACCAAAAACTGATGAACGCGGCCCACAGCGGCTGTATCTATCTTCTGCATACAGTTTCCACCACCAACGCCGCATTGCTGGGCGATTTAATCGACGGTTTGCGGGCGGAGGGCTATGAGTTTGCCCTCTTTACGGATAAAGTGGAAAATTAATGTTGACAAAAGAGCCGGGAGCGGTTATAATATTCTAGCGCTTGCGAGAGTGTTGGAATGGTAGACAAGCACGTTTGAGGTGCGTGTGGTTACGCCGTGTGGGTTCGAGTCCCATCTCCCGCACCAAAAAATACG
>JAZQHH010000158.1:0-3158 GCA_045540495.1 Faecousia sp. | reverse complement strand
TATAATGTAGAATGGGATTATCCATAGATTTTGGTACGAATTAGGACCAAAGTTGTACCAGGAGATTGCCACGGCCTTCGGCCTCGCAATGACACGGTTGTTGTGGTTGGCGCGTCGTTTTAGGACGTTAAACAATCATTTACACAGTAAGCACAAAAATAACGGAGCTGCGATGTGGCAGCTCCGTTATTATACTACATATAATCGAAAATGGCAAATACTTTATCGCTGATATTCGAACTCGAAGTCATAAATATCCACAACATCCCCGTCCTGGATGCCCATTTCCTCCAAACGGGTGAATAAACCGCATTTTCTCAGCTGGAGGTCGAAATAATTCCGGGATTCGTAATCGTCGAAATTGATATCCAGAATCAGCCGCTCCAGCCAATTGCCAGTGATGACCCAGGTACTGCCCAGGTGCTCGATTTCCAGCTCATCGGGGCTGCCGGCCTCCACCACAGGGGCCACGTACTCCGGCTCGTAAATGGTAACGGGAGGCAGGGTGCGCAGCTTCTCTGCCACCACCCGCATCAGATTCCGGGTGCCCTGGGTCGTACCGGCGGAAATTTCGTACAGCTCGCAGCCGGCCGCCTCCACATGGGCCCGGAGCCGCTCCAGATTGTCGGATTCCGGCATCAGCAGGTCGCATTTATTGGCCGCCACGATCATGGGCCGGTCGCTGAGGTCCACACTGTAATTCTTCAGCTCGGCGCAGATGGCATCGAAATCCTCCACCGGGTCCCGGCCCTCGCTGCCGGACACATCCACCACATGGACAAGCAGGCGGCAACGGTCAATGTGCCGCAGGAAATCATGGCCAAGGCCCGCGCCCTCGGCGGCGCCCTCGATGATGCCGGGGATATCCGCCATGACGAAGGACACGCCCTCATCCACAAAAATCACGCCCAGATTCGGGAACAGGGTGGTGAAATGGTAGTTGGCGATTTTGGGCCGGGCATTGGAGGTGACGGACAGCAGGGTGGATTTGCCCACGTTGGGGAAGCCCACCAGGCCCACGTCCGCCAGCAGCTTCAGCTCCAGAATCACGTCCCGCTCCTGGCCCTTCAGGCCGGATTTGGCGAACCGGGGAACCTGACGGGTGGGGGTGGCGAAATGGCCGTTGCCCCAGCCGCCACGGCCGCCCTTGGCGATGACGAAATCCTCGCCGGTGGACATATCCACGATGACCAGGCCGGACTCCGCGTCCCGAACCACGGTACCCCGGGGCACCTGGATAATCAGGGGCTCGCCCCGCTTGCCGCTCATATTGCGGCCCTGGCCGTTGGCGCCGGCCTGGGCGGAATACTTGCGCTTATAGCGGAAATCCAGCAGCGTGGACAAATTGTCATTGACCCGCAGGATCACACTGCCGCCATGGCCGCCATCGCCCCCATCAGGGCCACCGGCCGCCACATATTTCTCCCGGTGGAAGGCCACGGCACCATCGCCGCCCCGCCCACCGCAGACGGTAATTCGGACTTTATCGACAAACATAGCATTTCCTCCTTGTAAAAAGGGATGATTCATAGTGTCATAGATGATTGTTTAGCTTAGGATGCACTCTCAAAAAAACGCATGTCATTGCGAGGCCGAAGGCCGTGGCAATCTCCTGGTACAATCTCACGAAAAAAGAAATTTGAAGGGATGCAAAATCTTATAAATCTGGTTGCAACCACCTAATATGTTGCTTTTCCGGCATTTCACCGGGAGATTGCCACGGCCCTTCGGGCCTCGCAATGACATCCTAGTCTGATACGCTAAACAATCATTTATCGCATTACGAAATGAATTCAAGAAAAAGGGCTGTCGCAGGTAGTTTGCAACAGCCCTTCGTTCTTAATGCACAATTACTGCTCGGCGTAGACAGAGCACTGCCGGCGATCCTTGCCCTTGCGCTCGAAACGGACGGTGCCGTCGACCAGAGCGAACAGGGTGTCATCGCTGCCGATGCCCACATTGACACCGGGATGGATGTGGGTGCCTCTCTGGCGGACCAGAATGTTGCCGGCCAGGACGAACTGACCGTCGGCACGCTTCACGCCCAGGCGCTTTGCCTCGGAGTCACGACCGTTCTTGGTGGAACCGCCGCCCTTGTGGTGAGCGAAGTACTGAATACCAATCTTCAGCATGGTTATTACACCTCCAAAACTTCGATATAATCAGGATAATCGTCCCGCAGGTTGACGAGGGTCAGAAGCATACCGGCAAGGACTGCCTGTACACTCTCCTCTTCGTCGCAGGATGCGGGGAGGGTCAGGGTGATATGGGCACCATCGTCCTTCACCCGAACCTTGGCCTTGGCGCCGCACACATCATTGATGGTGGCCTCAGCCATGGTAACAACGGCGCTGATGGCGGCGCAGACAATGTCGGGGCCCGCCTCGGCATAGCCGCTGTGGCCGGAGATGCAGAATCCGGTGATTCTGTCCTCCTCGGTAAAAAATTCGCATCTGGTCATAGCTTACAGACCAATCTTGGTGATCTCCACCTTGGTGTAGGGCTGACGGTGACCGATGTGCTTCTTCTCGCCCTTCTTGGGCTTGTAGCGGATGATGTCGATCTTCTTGCCCTTGCCGTTCTTGACGACCTTGCCCTCGACAACAGCACCGGCAACCACGGGAGCGCCGATCTTGGAGTTCTCACCGTCCAGCACGGCCAGGACCTGGTCGAACTTCACGGTAGCCTCGGCATCAGCACCCAACTTCTCGATGTAGAGGACATCGCCCTCAGCCACGGTGTACTGCTTGCCACCAGTAACGATAACTGCCTTCATTTCTTGTTTCACCTACTTTATAATGTGTAGTCTCGCTCTAAGGGCGGGTGCAGGGCGCACCAACTTAAGCCCCTTCGATGCGGCCTGACCATTTTAGCACCTGGATTTCAAAAAGTCAAGCTATTTTTCACATTTTTTCAGAGTTTATCAGGATATTTTCCAATATTCAAGGATCTCCGGGTTGAGGTGTAAATGATTGTTTAGCGTACTAAGATCATGCTGTCATTGCGAGGAGCGAAGTGACGTGGCAATCTCCCGGTATCATCTACGACAAGGAAAAAGTTCAATGAACGTATAATGTAGAATGGGATTATCCATAGATTTTGGTACGAATTAGGACCAAAGTTGTACCAGGAGATTGCCACGGCCTTCGGCCTCGCAA
>JAZQHH010000157.1:0-6986 GCA_045540495.1 Faecousia sp. | reverse complement strand
CCGGTATCATCTACGATAAGGAAAAAGTTCGATGAACGTACAATGTAGAATGGGATTATCCATAGATTTTGGTGCGAATTAGGACCAAAGTTGTACCAGGAGATTGCCACGGCCTGCGGCCTCGCAATGACACGGTTGTTGAGGTCGGCGCGTCGTTTTAGGCCGCAAAACAATCATTTATTGCTTTATGTGTGCCTTACTTCGGGATCGTGATGGTCAGCACGATTTCGTCTTCGGTTTCTCTTCGTTCGGAGACGGCGCCGATGCCGCTGAGTTGGATTTTGGCCAGGCGTTGGCTCAGATCGTTCAAAAATGTGTTGATGTTGGGACGGGGCGGAGCCTGGTGCTTGCCGGCCAGGAGTTGGTGGATATAGCTTTCCGTCCGGGCCACGCTCATTCCGGCATGGACAATGGCGGCGATGACCTTCAGTTTGTCCTCCTCTGTGGGCAGCTTCAGCAGGGCTCTGGCGTGGCGCTCGGTAAGATTTCCCGCCCGCACCGCCTCCAGCACCTCCGGGCTGTGCCGCAGGAGCCGCAGTTTGTTGGCGATGGCACTTTGGCTCTTGCCCAGCACCCGCGCCACCTGCTCCTGGCTCATGCGCCACTGCTCCATCAGCTGGCTGATCCCCCCGGCCTCTTCAATGAAATCCAGATCCTGCCGCTGTAAGTTTTCAATCATGGCCGCCATGCCCGATTCCTTTTCATCCATGGTCATAACGATGCAGGGAATTTCCGACAGCCCCGCCATCAGGGCGGCCCGGAGCCGCCGCTCCCCGGCAATGAGCTCGTAGCTGCCCTCCAGCCGCCGGACGGACAGGGGCTGCAAAATCCCGTGCTGCCGGATGGAGGACGCCAGCTCCTCCAATGCCTCCTGCCGGAAAACCCTCCGGGGCTGAGCCGGGTTGGGACGGATGGCTTTGACCGGCAGGAACATGACCCGCCCGGTTTCCAGATATGTTTTCAGTTTCTGACACTGCATAAAATTTCCTCCTTGGTGTGCGGTATCCCCATTCTAGCCCCCAAAACCGGGAAAATCCCACGAATCCACTGGGAAGCTCCCTGATATTATCCCCAATTATGGAACCTTTTTCATCAGCATTTCAGCGGATTCCGCCCCTTGCCCGAAATTCATAAATATTTCACAGTATCCGATTGACATAAAATTTCGGCTGTGTTACAATTTTGTTACATCAGCGGATGGAGATAGAATCATGATTGAGTTCAACAATGTAAAAAAATCTTATTCCGTGGGCACCAAGGCCCTGCGGGGCGTTACCATGCAGATCGAGGACGGTGAGTTCTGCTTTCTGGTGGGCCCCTCCGGCTCCGGCAAGTCCACGATTATCAAGTTGATCACCGGCGAGCTGAAGCCTACCTCCGGTTCGGTCCATGTCAACGGCTACTCCCTGGAGCGAATCCGCCGCCGGGAGATCCCTTACCTGCGCCGCACCGTTGGTGTGGTGTTCCAGGATTTCCGGCTCATCGAGAAGATGACGGTTTATGAAAACGTGGCCTTCGCCATGCGTGTGGTGGGCGCCAGAGACCAGGAGATCCGCAGCCGGGTTCCCTATGTGCTGAACCTGGTCGGCCTGGAGACCAAGAGCCGCCGCCTCCCCGGGGAGCTCTCCGGCGGTGAGCAGCAGCGTCTGGCCATTGCCCGGGCCCTGGTGAATAACCCCTCCACCATCATCGCCGACGAGCCCACCGGCAACCTGGACCCGGCCCGCTCTCTGGAAATTATGACGCTCCTGCAGGAGATCAACAACCTGGGCACCACGATGCTGGTGGTCACCCACGAGCAAAATCTGGTGGAGCAGTTCACCAACCGGGTCATCACCATCGATGAGGGCCTCATCAGCAGCGATAGGACGGAAGGTCAAAATGAAGATCAATAATATCGGATACTTATTAAAAGAGGGCGTCCGGGGCGTTTTTCTCCACGGATTTATGTCCTTCGCCGCCGTGGCAGTCACGGTGGCCTGCCTGCTGATCGTGGGCAGCTTCTCCATTTTGGTGTACAATGTGAACATCATGGTGGATGATTTGAATAAAACCAACGAAATGCTGGTCTATGTGGACGAAAATCTGTCCGATGCAGAGGCCAGGAGTCTGGGCACCGCCATCAACCAGATCGAAACGGTGTTCAACGCCCAGTTCGTCTCCCGGGAGCAGGCTCTGGCGGATTTCATCGCCGACCACGAGGGGGATGCCGCCTTCAATGGCGTGGTGGCGGAGGATCTGCGCCACCGGTATGTGGTGACGTTGACGGATAATACCCTTATGCGCCAGACCGAGCAGGAGCTGTGGCTCATCGAGGGCGTGGTGAATATCACCGCTTCCTACGAGCTGGCCGAGGGCTTCGCGACCTTGAAAAGTGTGCTGCAATTCGTGTCCATCGGCGTCATCGCGGTGCTGCTGGTGGTGTCGCTGCTGATTATTTCCAATACGGTCAAGCTGTCCATGTACGACCGGAAGGACGAGATCGCCATTATGAAAATGGTGGGCGCCACCAACGGCTTTATCCGGCTGCCCTTTATGGTAGAGGGCTTCCTGCTTGGCATGGTGGGCGCTGCTGCGGCCTTTGGGCTGGAGTGGCTGCTCTACGATTTCCTGGTGAATAAGATCGAGACCATGGATACCCTGCAGCTGTTCAGTTTTGTGCCCTTCCAGCAGCTGCTGATGCCCATGATCTATACCTTCGGGGCCACGGGCCTGTTCGTCGGTATCCTGGGCAGCTGGACATCCATCCGGAAGTTTATGAACGTATAAAAGGAGTTTCCATGAAAAACCGTAAAATTTGGGTATCTCTGCTGGCGGGGGTCCTGGCAGCGGTGATGATTTTGTCGCTGTTTGTGGGGGCCCTGCCCAAGGATGCCAAGGCCAGCGGCTCCAGCGCCCTGAAGGATCAGCTGGAAGAGCTCCAGGCCCAGCAGGGGGAGCTGGCGGATAAGATCGCCGCCCTGGAGCAGCAGCAGACCGATAACCTCCACGATATCCAGAGCATCATCGCCCAAAAGGACCTGATCGATCAGCAGGTGGCTCTGCTCCATGCCGAGGTGGCCAATGTTAATGCTCAGATCGCCACCTACAGCCTTCTCATCGCCGACAAGCAGGAGGAGCTGGAGCTGGCCCAGAAGCGGCTGGAGGAGCTGAACAAGAAGAATAAAGAGCGGATCCGGGCCATGGAGGAGGAAGGGGAGCTTTCCTACTGGGCAGTGCTGTTCGAGGCCAACGATTTTGCAGATCTGCTGGACCGGCTGAATATGATTGGTGAGATCGCCGCTGCGGATCGCCGCCGGCTGGCGGAAATGAGCGCCGCGGCCCAGATCGTTGCCAATGCCCAGGCGGAGCTGGCCTCTGAAAAGGCCCAGCTGGAGCTGGTGAAGGAGGCTCTGGAGGAATCCCAGGCCGAGCTGGATGCCAAGAGCGCCGAGGCTGACCGCCTGCTGGCGGAATTGGTGGCGGTTTCCGAGGACCTGGAGGAAATGCACAACCGCTTCGAAAAGGAAGAGGAGCAGTTCCTGAACACCATCTACCAGAAGGAGCAGGAGTACCTGCAAAAGCTCCAGGAGGAGGAAGAGTCCCGCCAGGCATCCATTCAGGAGTCCATTATCCAGCAGTCCATCCAGGAATCCATCGAGGAGTCCATCGCCGAATCCATTGCCGAGTCCATTTATATCGAGGAATCCCGGTATCAGGAATGGCTGGAGGAATCGATTCAGGAATCCATCGAGGAATCCATTGAGCAGTCCATCCAGGAATCCATCGAGGAGTCCATTGAAGAATCCATTGAGGAATCCAAGCGGCAGGAGGCCACCGACAAGAATCCCTCCGGTGTCCGCTGGCTGGACCCGGTGGATTACTACCGCATCAGCAGCCCCTTCGGCTACCGCTGGCACCCGGTGACTGGTGAATGGTCCTTCCACCGGGGCGTGGATATGCCTATGGCCAAGGGAACGCCGATCGTGGCCAGCCGCAGCGGCATCGTCACCATCGCCGAGTGGGGCACCACCGCCGGCAATTATGTGACCATCAACCATGAGGATGGCTATTCCAGCGTCTATATGCACATGACCCACTATATCGTCGAACCCGGCGACCGGGTGAAGGCGGGAGAGGTCATCGGCTACGTGGGCTCCACCGGCCGTTCCACCGGCCCCCACCTGCATTTCGGCATCCATTATTATGGTGAATACGTTAATCCCATGGATTATCTGGACTGATTCTGTACATCCTTCCCACAGCCCACGATGGGCTGTGGGAAATGTTTTAGTTTGTGATGATGAGGGGAATGTTTGTTTAGCGGTGTAATTGAATTGTGGCGGCCCCGGGCCGGCGGGGGCCCCGGAGGGCCCCATCCCTTCCCCCGGGGGGAAGGTGGCCCGGCGAAGCCGGGTCGGAAGAGGAATGCGGGCGATAACCTAAGATGATGAATCCGTAAAGACTTGCTGAAATCTTACCTGCTAAAAAGCCTGAACACGGTACAAAATCGAACATTTCCGCCCGCATTCCTCATCAGTCACCGCCTTGCGGCGGCGACAGCTTCCCCCCGGGGGAAGCCATGGCGCCCCTCCGGGGCGCTCGGCGGCCGGAGGCCGCCGCATTTCTCCTACACCGCTAATCAATCATTTACTCAAACCCAGACCAAGAAATTACGAGGTGACCCGCTTATGAAAAATGTGATTTGGAAAATCTTATCCTACGTCCTTGTGGCAACGGTGGCTGCGGTGACGACGCTTTTGTGCTGCGTCATTGACCGGCAGAAAAGCCGCTCCAAGCTGGATGAATTGTCGATGGTGCTGGATAACTACTATATCGGCGACTATGACCAAGCCGCCCTGGAGGATGCCGCCGCCAATGCCATGGTGGAGGCTCTGGGGGACCGCTGGAGCTACTATATGAATGCCGAGGATTACAAAGCGCAGCAGGAATATATGTCCAATTCCTATGTGGGCATCGGCATCACCGTCCAATCCCGGGAGGATGGCTTGGGTATTGATATTCTGGAGGTCCTGGAGGGAGGCCCCGCCAAGGAGGCCGGACTTCAGCCCGGGGACTATATCATCGCCGTGGGGGAGACATCAGTGGCGGGGATGGACCTGGACAGCTGCTCCAACCTGATCCGGGGCGACGAGGGCACCACCGTGACTCTCACCGTCATGCGGGGGGAGGAAAAGAAAACCTTTACCGTGGAACGCCGCCGGTTTGACAGCGTTGTGGCGACCTATGAGCTGCTGGAGGGCAATGTGGGCCTGGTGACCATCGAAAATTTCGATTCCCGTTGCGCCGATGAGACCATCGCCGCCATCGAGGCGGTGATCGGGGAGGGGGCTGTGTCCCTGATCTTTGATGTCCGCAATAATCCCGGCGGATATAAGGATGAGCTGGTGGAGGTGCTGGATTACCTGCTGCCGGAGGGAGAGATTTTCCGCACTGAGGACTACCTTGGCCGGGTGGAGACGGAGCAGTCCGATGCATCCTGTCTGGAGATGCCCATGGCGGTACTGGTGAATCTGAATTCCTATTCGGCTGCGGAATTTTTCGCCGCGGCTCTCAATGACTACGATGCCGCTCTGGTGGTGGGGGAAAAGACCTTCGGCAAGGGGTATTTTCAGTCCGCCATCCCTCTGGGCGACGGCTCTGCGGTGAATCTGTCCATTGGCAAATATTATACCCCCAAGGGAATCTCTCTGGCCGGTGTGGGCCTGACCCCGGAGGTGGAGGTCCCGGTGGATGACGAAACCGCCGTCGCCATCTACTACGGCACCCTGGCCCCCGAAGAAGACCCCCAAATCCAAGCCGCCATCACCGCCCTTCGGAATGACGGGAAATGATTGCTTCGCATATCAGATTAGTATGTCATTGCGAGGAGCGAAGCGACGTGGCAATCTCCCGGATTTCCCGGGCACTTTGGTGGTTATTGCACATTGTGCGTAGCCGTAGGGGATTGCCACGGCCCTTCGGGCCTCGCAATGACAGCATTAACTTAGTGCGCTAAACAATCATTTATGTGCCATCCCTTGTTGACGGCCGAAAAGCTACTTGACGAATCAGGATTCTTAGGGTATAATCGAAGAAGCTATGGAAATAACCCATTTCAGAAAGGAAACTGATTATGGCAAAGGAATTTAAGATTACAAGTCTGCGGCTGGCTGACCTGGAAAAGGAACTGAACTACCTGAAGACCACCCGGGAGCGGGAAATTGCGGCGATGATCGCCGAGGCCCGGTCCTATGGTGACTTGTCCGAAAACTCCGAGTACGATGCTGCCAAGAATGAGCAGGCCAAGCTCTACGGCCGCATTGCCGAAATTGAGGATATCCTGTCCCACGCTGTCATCATCGAGGACGAGAACGAGGCCACCGGCCGCGTCGGCCTGGGCTGCACCGTTGTGGTGGAGGATGCCAATGGCAACCAGCGCACCTACCGGATCACCGGCTCCCAGGAGGCGAACCCCATGGAGGGCAAGCTCTCCGACGATTCTCCCTTCGGCCGTGCCTGCGTGGGCAAGTCCGCCGGTGAGACCTTCACCGTCAATGCTCCCAACGGCGCTTACACCATGACCGTGATCAGCGTGTCCCGGGAGGGCTAAGCGATGGCAAAGTTTGAACCGCAGGCCCAGCTGCCTGTTTCCGAGCAGGCTCAGATTCGCGGGGATAAGCTGGCGGCGCTGCAGGCCGAGGGCCGTGACCCCTTTGTGATTACCAAGTTCGATTTCAACGCCGATTCCGCCGCCATCAAGGCCGATTACGAGGGCTATGAGGGCAAGATTGTCCGGGTGGCTGGCCGCCTGATGAGCAAGCGGGGCCAGGGAAAGGTCATGTTCTGCGATCTGCAGGATAATTCCGGCCGCATCCAGCTCTTCGTCAAGATCGACGAGATGGGCGAGGAGGAGTTTGCCCGCTTCAAGAAGAATGACATCGGCGATATCCTGGGCTGCGAGGGCGAGGTTTTCAAGACCAAGACCGGCGAAATCTCCATCCGCA
>JAZQHH010000156.1:0-6214 GCA_045540495.1 Faecousia sp. | reverse complement strand
ATTGTCCAAGGTGTTCATTTCGTCTTTGCGTTATTCAATTTACAAGGTACAGCCGCTATCCGCTCGCCGGACAGCTTGCATATTCTAGCACAGAACTTTTCATTTGTCAAGAACTTTTTTCGATTCTTTTCAAATTTATTTTTGTGCTATGTCTTGACCGCTCGCATCGGAGCGCCTCGCAACAGAACGCATTATACGTCATGTTTCACAAAATGTCAAGCATTATTTTTACATTTTGACAAAAAATTTGGGGCCTCTTTCGAGGCCCCGTTTTTCAGGTTATTCAACATCCACAATCAGGCCATAACCGCCGTCGCCCCGCTTATAAACCACCGCGAAGGCATCGTTGGCATCGGCATCCCGGAAGGCGAAGAAGCTGTGGCCCAGCAGATTCATCTGCAAGACCGCCTCTTCCCGGCGCATGGGCTGCATATGGAACTGCTTGACGCGGACGATGCTCAGATCCTCTTCGCTCTCTTCCGGCGCGAAGGAGGTTTCCTCCACGGTGCGGGAGAAAGCATCCTGCCGCAGGCGGCGGGCCAGGCGGGTCTTATTCTTACGAATCTGCCCCTCGATGGTGCCGACAGCGGCATCAATGGAGGCGAACATATCGGAAGTGCTTTCATGGGCACGGAACCAGGTGCCGGCACCGCGAACGGTCAGCTCCACATTGTTCCGGTTCTTTTCAACAGAGAAGACGACAAGTGCCTCGGCATCCTCCTCAAAATAACGGGCCAGCTTCATTACCTTTTTCTCGGCATAAGCATGGACATTGCCCGGAAGTTTCACTTTTTTCTCACTGTACTGGAATTTCATATGCGGCACTCCTTTCGTGTTTGCCGGTATTCCGGCTCATTATTACTATACCACGATTTGAGGATTCCGACAAGGGGTTTAGAAATCTTCTTCGTCCAAAAGGTCGGCCATGACCAGATCATAGACCTCTTCCGCCTTCTTTTCCATGAGCTGACTGAGCCGGTTGGCCTGCCGTTGATCCGGGGCCATGAGTTCCAGCTTCATTAACTCTCCCAAACCGTCCTTCAGAACCAGGGTCACGGAATAATCGCCGGAATCCCGGGGTGTCACCGCCACATCCACAATGCTGGAGCGGCGAATCTGCCGGTTGAACTGGGCCACGGCGTTTTCCGCTCGCTGTTTGACGGAGTAGGCAATGGATTCCGCCGTCAAATCCCCATCGTGGCGGCCCTTTTCGGTAATCACATATTTCTCCCCCTCCACTTCCTGCAGATGGCCGGATTTGACCATCTCGGGAATGGCGGTGCATACATCAAAATAGCTCAGGCAATCGTCCTGAAAGCTGACCTCATAAATTTGCTGAATCGTCATCGGAAACTGAGAACGGGCGGTGACATATAAAATCAGCACCTTCACGTCCATCATATCGTGAATAAATCCAAGTCGTTGCATCAGCATCACCTCTTACACTTATTATACAGAATCCCGCTGAAAAATCAAGCACCACCGCGCATCCTCCAACATATTCTGGCGTGAAGAGGTGATGACAATGAATGAGCGGATATTCTACGCCGCCGGTAGCTCCCCGGCTTTGGACATCGCTGTAAAGGAGCTGAAAACACGGGGCATAACCTTCGCCCAAAAGCCCACGAAAGCCGTAACCCATCTGCTGCTGCCTGTCCCCTGCCGGGAGGATGTCAGCGAGATATTAAAAAAATTATCACTGGATGTGGCCGTATTGGGCGGCTTTCTGGACAGACCGGAGCTGGCGGGATACCGCTGTA
Organism: Faecousia sp.; assembly: GCA_045540495.1. GTDB lineage: Bacteria > Bacillota > Clostridia > Oscillospirales > Oscillospiraceae > Faecousia. Next base: position 4,454 of record JAZQHH010000156.1, on the reverse strand, counting down.
TGGATCTGCTGCGGGACGAAGGGTACTTAGCTGCCAACGCCCAGATTACGGCCCAATGCGCCATGTCCATGGCCGGGAGCGCTCTGCCTGTCACCTGGGACGACTGTCCGGTGCTGGTGATGGGTTGGGGGCGCATCGGAAAATGTCTGGCCCGGCTTTTGAAAAACTGCGGCGCAGAAGTTTCCGTCGCCGCCCGGAAGGAGCGGGACCGGGCCATGATTGCCGCCCTGGGGATGGAGGCGGAGAATCCCGAAAAGCTGAGCTTTCTTTTGAAGCGGTATCGGGTCATTTTTAACACCGTCCCCTACCCTGTTTTGTCCGCCGATCAGGTGGAATACTGCCGGGGAGACTGTTTGAAGATCGATTTGGCCTCCCGGCCAGGCATTGCGGGAAGCGATGTCATCGCCGCCAGAGGGCTTCCGGCAAAATGCGCGCCGGAAAGCTCCGGAAAGCTGATTGCCCGGACAGTTCTGCGGCTTTGTGCCCAAAAGGAGGGAACATCATGAACGTAGGCTTCGCCCTGTGCGGTTCTTTTTGCACCTTTGAGAAGGTTTTTCGGGCCATGGACCAGGTGGCAAGCATTCACACTGTGACCCCCATTTTTTCGCATTCCTCTTATACCATGGACAGCCGGTTTGGAACCGCCGCCCAAAATATCGCCCGGGCAACGGACATCTGCGGCACAAAACCGCTGCACACCGTCCCCCAGGTGGAGCCCATCGGGCCCCAGAAGCTGCTGGATATTCTGGTGATCGCTCCCTGCACCGGCAACACTTTGGCAAAACTGGCTCACGGCATTGCCGATGGGCCGGTGACGATGGCGGCAAAAAGCCATCTGCGCAACGGGCGGCCTGTGCTGGTAGCGGTTTCCACCAATGATGCCCTGGCCGGTGCGGCGGAAAATATCGGCAGACTGCTGGCAAGAAAAAACTATTTCTTCGTCCCCTTCGGGCAGGACGATCCGGTGAAAAAGCCCACCTCTATGGTGGCAGACTTCACAAAAATCCTCCCTGCACTGGAAGCCGCCCTGGAAGGACGGCAATTGCAGCCCATATTGCTGTAAAGGATTGTTTGGCGTATCGAGTTAGGATGTCATTGCGAGGCCCGAAGGGCCGTGGCAATCTCCTGAGGGTTGCTCCCAGGTATCAAAAAACAACACTTTTGTGCATAACAGGAGGGGATTGCCACACCAGTCTGAGGACTGGTTCGCAATGACATGCGTTTATTTTGGTGCAATGCTTCCTCCGCTAAACAATCATTTACCACATCAGCAAAAAAGGAACCTCCTGTGTCGGGAGGTTCCTTATAATCTTATTTCACAATAGCCGTTTTATGCTTCGGAAGGGCGGATAGCTCGCGGATACCCATGGCGCCGACCAGCATCAGGTATGCCGCCAGGGTGAAGCCGCCAATATAAATGATCAGGCTCACGGGATATGGCACCAGAGGCTGCACCAGAGAATAAATCGGCAGATGGGGGTCCTCGTGGCGGCTGAAGTAGAACATATTAAAGTAATGCTCCTCCGTCAGGCCTGTCATATGCCCCACCTCATTGAGAATCATAGCAACCAGAATTGCCACCGCAAAAACCGGGATGGCCTTCAAAATGGTCTTGTTCTCCACCTTCACATAGCCGCTATACATTAAATATATAGCAATGGAGATCATAGAACCGTGGCAAATAGAAGTCTGAATGTTAATGCCGATGGTTTCGATGAAAATGGAGGTCGGAATAATCATCACGATCAATCCCGCAAACAGGGCATAAGTGGCAAGATAGGCGCAGAGGCTTTCGTGAAGCTTCCCTTTCCGGGTCAGGCCCGCCAACAGCCCCACATACATCGGCGTGGAACAAAACTGCCAAGGGAATGCGTCCCATGCAAAATCGAAGGTGATGCCGTTTTCGTAGGAAAAGCTAAAATTGATGAGCTTATAAACCTCCAGCAGGATCACCAGCACGGATGTTCCAAGAACAATATGCCGAACCCGCTCCGGCGTGCCGTTTTTCTTATGCCAAAGGCCAAGACCAATACCGATAACAACAGAAAGGGCGAAAACTGTCAAATGAAAGGCCCCATAGGGCTGGGGTTCGGTCATCTGTGCGTCAAGGATCCGAAGCACTTTCTGCCAAAAAGACATGATTACCCGCCTCCAAATTTTTGTGTTATGAGGCATTATATCACAATGTTACCCTTTTGTCACGATTTATTTACAAAATCTTGCTACGGCCACTTCGCAGAGGGCCGATGTGGGCATCGGCCCCTACGATCATCTATTGGAACTTACAATTCCTCCGCCTCGTCCAGCCAAATTCTTGCGGCGGCGTCGCTGGGCATCTGCCAGTCGCCCCGGGGGCCAAGGCCAACGGAGCCCACCTTCACGCCGTCGGGCTGGCAGTTGCGCTTGAATTGCTGGGTAAAGAACCGACGGTAGAAGTTTTTCAGCCATTTTTTAATGGTTTCCCCGTCAAAATCCCCCGCAAAAGCCCGGCAGGCCAGGGTATAAATCTTCGTCGGCGTAAAGCCGTAGCGCAGGGCGTAGTACAGGAAGAAATCATGCAGCGCATAAGGACCCACCAAATCCTCGGTCTTTTGGGCAATCTTGCCCTGGGCATCCGGGGGCAGCAGCTCCGGGCTGATGGGCGTGTCCAGAATGTCCATCAGCACATCCTTCGCCGCCACAAAATCCGGCAGTTGGGCAATGGCCTCGATCATCCAGCGGATCAGGGTCTTTGGGATGGAGCCGTTGACGCCGTACATACTCATGTGGTCGCCGTTGTAGGTACACCAGCCCAGGGCCAGCTCGCTGAGGTCACCGGTGCCCACCACGATGCCGCCGACCACACTGGCATAATCCATCAAAATCTGGGTCCGCTCCCGGGCCTGGGAATTTTCGTAGGTGCCGTTGTGAACGTTGATATCATGGCCGATATCGGCAAAATGCAGCGTCACCGCATTCTTAATGGATATCTCCTTGCTGGAAATGCCCAGCTTTTTCATCAGCTCCCAGGAATTATTGTAGGTTCGGTCAGAAGTGCCGAAACAGGGCATGGTCACGCCGTACACATCGGTCAAGGGTCTGCCCAGCTGCCGCATCGCCTCCACCGCCACCAGCAGCGCCAGAGTGGAATCCAGTCCACCGGAAATACCCAGCACTGCATTGGCACGGATGGTATTCAGCCGCTGCTTCAGCCCGGCAACCTGGATATTAAAAATTTCCAGACACCGCGCATCCCGCTCCGCCTTGTTAGACGGCACAAAGGGGAGCTTCCGCAGCGGATACAGTGAGCCGTCGGAGCGAAGGGCATCGCCATAGGGTTCGTTAATCTTGTATTCCTTCCCGTCACCGGCAACACCGAAATACTGCCTTCTTCTGCGATCAGCCCGCACCCGGCCCAGATCACAATCCTGCACCAACATATAATCCGACAGGATACCATTTTCGCTTTCCGCCAAAATACTGCCGTTTTCTCCAATCATGCTGTGGCCGGAGTAAACCAGATCTGCAGTGGACTCTGTATATCCGGCAGAGCAAAAGGCATACACGCAGCTGCTTGACGCGGACTGATACTTTACTAAATCCCGACGGAATCTGTGCTTTCCCGCGACTTCGTTGGAAGCGGCAAGATTCAGAATCACCTCAGCCCCGGCCACAGACAGCGAAGAGGAAACAGCCATCGGCGTCATCAAATCTTCGCAGATCTCAATGCCCACCACGGTATCCCCTGCCAGTCTGAAAAGCTGCTTCGCACAGACGGGAATCCCCCAGTAGTCCTCGCTTGCCGTCAGGCCGATCTGGCCAGGCTCCAGCCAAAGATTCTCCAGCTCGGCGCCGGAGGAAAACCACCGTTTTTCATTGCCGGGAATATGCACCTTGGGCACAATTCCCGCAACCTCTCCTCTGGTGATCAGGGCAGCGCAATTCAGCAGTTTACCGCCGACGCTAACGGGCAAGCCTACCACCACCGCCATATCAGGATGCTCCCCGGAGCACCGGCAAATCTGCCGCAGGCCATCCTTTACCGCGTGATGCAGCGCATCCTGGAAGAACAAATCCCCACAGGAATACCCGGTCAGAGCCAGCTCCGGAAACAGCAGGATGTCAACCTTCTGCAAATCCGCCTTCTCGATAAAACCGCAAATATCCGCGGCATTTTTCTTCACATCTCCCACCTTCACAGCAGGCACCGCGCAGGCAATCCGAACAAAATCCAGCATAGAAATTCCTCCTTGCATTCAATAATCGTATTATACCACATTCTTCCCATTTTGCAACGGGGCGGAGAATGATTGTTTAGAATAGGAAGCACCCCTTGCCCCCCTCATTTATGAGGGGGGTGGCCGAGCGAAGCGAAGGTCGGGGGGAGTTCGAAATATCGTGAATTGTATACCCCCCCCGCCCCTTCGGGGCCCCCCCCTCATAAATGAGGGGGGCAAGAAGTGCTATCGTAAACA
>JAZQHH010000155.1:0-3082 GCA_045540495.1 Faecousia sp. | reverse complement strand
GGTTGCCGTGGAGCAGGGCCTGCAGGCCGCCGGAAACAAAACGGTACGGATCCCCACCGTGTTCACCACCGCGCCCGCCGTCAAAAAGCAGTTTGAACAGACCGAGTACGCCGCCCGTCTGGGAAAGGCCGGCGTCATCCTGTCTTACATCTGCCCGCTGATGTATATGAACAACCCCCTGTGCAAGTCCATGCCCGTCATGACCTCCTCCAACAAGCTGCGGACCTATACCACCGCACGGTACTATACCGAAGCGGAAATCCTGGAAAAGATCACAAAGGGAGGCAACTGAGATGAAAGAATTTAAAGGACGGATCGTTGCTCCCGGCACGGTGACTGCCCAGGCCGTGGTGACCCACGCCGGTTTCAATACGCTGGCATCCCTTCAGGGCGCTTTGCAGTTCGGTGACAAAAAGCCCACCTGCGGCGACCAGAACAACCCCGAGCTCCACGGCAAGGAGCTGGCGGGAAAGGCCCTGTGCCTGCCCCAGACCATCGGCTCCACCACCGGCGGCCTGGTGCTCTACTGCGCCTGCGCCATGGAGCGGCAGCCGGCCTGCATGCTGTTTTCCAAGCCCATCGATTCCCTGGCAGCGGCAGGCTCCATTCTGGCCTCCGTGTGGCTAGAGGGCATCCAGATGCCGGTCATCGACAGTCTGGGCGACGAATTTTTGGCTGCCGTCAAAACCGGCGACCAGATTCAGGTCAAGGATGACGGCACGGTAATCATCCTCTAAAATCCAAAGAGAAGAACTGCCCCGGCAGTTCTGCTCTTTGCGTTGATGAATTGGAAGTTATTATTTCGCTCACTAAGATCGTTCTGTCATTGGAAAATCCACTCATAATGATTGGAGAATATCCTGACATCTGGTAATCCGCAGCAGACGCATCAGCAGTTTTCCGAAATGAACTGCGGTATCCCCGGTACCTCGCATCAGGCCCCGCTTTTGGAAAAAGGGGTCGCTTCTGTCGCCGGAATCGGTCACCAGCTGCCGCAAATCTCCGGTAAAGACGGCATAGGGCTCCAAATAAGCCTCCAGCTCCTGCAACGAGCGGAAATCCCTGCCCAAAATCCGGGAGGTAAAGCCGAGGCAGGTGTAGCACCCCGGAATGTGCCACCGGCTGACCAGGGCACTGAGAGAATCGTAGATCAGCCCGGTGCCGGGAGCCCCGGCTCTGGCAAACAGCGCCGCCAGCTCCGCCTCACGTTCCGCATCCAGCTCCACCCGGAATATCCGCACCGGCAGATTCCCAGGGGTGGACAGAATCCGCTCGGCAGGCTCCTGAACATACCCGCCCACCAACGGCACATCCACCCGATACCGGGCGAAGGACACAAACCGATGAAACGAATCATCCAGGGTCAGGGATACATGGTTATATTTCGCCCCGGTGTACTGGCGAATGACTTTGCCCATCATGGTATTGGTGCGGGACAGCATCAGATACAGCGCCATGGTATCCCTCCTTTCGTTCCCACATTATATCCCATTTTCGCCGGTTAGTCAATGCCGATGAATTGACAACTCTTTCCGGGAGGGATATAATAAGAAAAAAGCTTGTTTATTTCTTGCCCACAAAGGAGGCCAATATGAAGAAAAATACACGTTTTTACCTGGCACTTGTCATTTTTAGCCTGGTGGGACAGGTGGCCTGGGTGGTGGAGAATATGTATTTCAACGTATTCATCTACCGGATGTTCAACGCCAGCGCCGAGGCCATTTCCGCCATGGTGGCGGCCAGCGCCGTTTCCGCCACGGTAACCACCCTGCTCATTGGTGCCCTGTCCGACAAGCTGGGCAAGCGGAAATTGTTCATCTGCGGCGGCTACATCCTCTGGGGCATCTCCATTTGGTGCTTTGCCCTGATTCGGATGGATGTGATTAATGCCCTGTTTCCGTCGGTGGTCAGTGCCGCATCGGTGGGTGTGACCCTTGTCATCATCCTAGACTGCGTGATGACCTTTTTCGGCTCCTCCGCCAACGGCGCCTGCTTCAATGCATGGCTTACCGACGCCACCGATGAGACCAACCGGGGCCGGGTGGAGGGCATCAACGCCATGATGCCCCTGCTGGCGATTTTGGTGGTCTTTGGCGGCTTCATGGGACTGGATCAGGGCAAGGCGGCAAGCTGGACGCTGATCTTTGGCATCATCGGCACGGTGGTGCTGCTTCTGGGCATTGCCGGATTCTTCTTAATTGACGAAAAACCGGTAAAAACCGAAGAAAACCAAAACTTTTTCGCCAACATTTTCTACGGCTTCCGCCCCAAGGTCATTGGGCAAAACCCCACGCTGTACCTGAGCCTGCTGGCCTTTGCGGTGTTCAATATCTCTATCCAAATTTTCATGCCCTATCTGATTCTCTATTATTCCGTGTCTTTGGAAATGGAGAATTATGTGCTGATCATGGCCCCGGCGATTCTTTTGGCGGCCATCTTCACGGCACTTTACGGCAGGGTTTATGACGCCAGGGGCTTCAAAGGGGCCGTGATTCCGGCGGTGGGGCTGCTGATGATTGGATATGTGGTACTGTATTTTTGCCGGGGGACGGCGATGGTATTCATCGGTTCCCTGCTGATGATGTGCGGATATCTTGCCGGCATGGCGGTATTCGGGGCCATGATTCGGGACAACACCCCCGAAAACCGGGCTGGAATGTTCCAGGGCCTGCGGATCGTGGGCCAGGTGCTGATTCCCGGTGTCATCGGCCCGGCCATCGGTGCGGCGGTGCTGAAGAACGCCGAACAAATCCTCAACGGCGACGGCACCTACTCCTTCAAGCCCAATGAAAACATCTTCCTCGCCGCCTTTCTGGCCGCAGCAGCCCTATGGCTGGTGCTGGTTCCGGTTTTTAGAATCATTAAGAAGCGGAAATGATTCGCTTTGGGCGGTAAATGATTGTTTAGTGGCCTAAAACGGCGCACCCAGCTACAACAACCATGTCATTGCGAGGCCGCAGGCCGTGGCAATCTCCTGGTACAACTTTGGTCCTAATTCGCACCAAAATCTATGGATAATCTCATTCTACATTGTACGTTCATCGAACTTTTTCCTTATTGTAGATGATACCGGGAGATTGCC
>JAZQHH010000154.1:0-2888 GCA_045540495.1 Faecousia sp. | reverse complement strand
CCGGACTCCCCAGACGGGCAAAGAGGGAAACGGATCGGGTTTTTCATGCTCCGGCATTCCCGCCGCTTTCCCCTTTGGAATCCCCTCCGGCACATTTGAGAAAAATATCTTAATTAGAAATGTCTAAAATCTCGTAAATGCGTAGGGCGGGGTCATGACCCCGCCGCCAACCCAATTCCACCTCCGCGCCCGTAGGGACGCCCACCGGGCGTCCGCTCGTCCTCCTCCGCACCCCAAACGATTCCCCGCACCCTTAATTTATCATGAATACCTTGTACCTCGTACCTTATACCGTGTACCTTGTAACGAACTTCCCCCCGCCGCAAAAAAACAATTCCCTTTTTGCGGATTCTGTGATAGACTATATACGACCTCTTCGAAAAACGAATAGGAGGATACTTATGAAACAGACAATTTTCAAAGGTTTTGCCACCGCAATGGTCACTCCCATGACCGCTACCGGCGTGGACTATGATGCCCTGGCCCGGCTGATCGAATTCCAGATCGCCGAGGGCGTGGACGCCCTGGTGGCCGTGGGTACCACCGGCGAAAGCGCCACCCTGTCCCAGGAGGAGCGCAAGGAAGTGATCCGCTTCACCGTGGAGCATGCCCGCGGCCGTGTGCCTGTCATCGCCGGTGTCGGCACCAACAACACCGAGCATGTGCTGGACTTTGCCAAGAGCGCCCGGGATAACGGTGCGGATGCTCTGCTGGCCGTAACCCCCTACTACAACAAGGCCACCCAGAAGGGTCTGATCGCCCACTACACCGCCGTGGCCGATGCCACCGAACTGCCTTTGATCCTTTATAATGTGCCTTCCCGTACCGGCTGCAACCTGCTGCCGGATACGGTGAATGTGCTGGCCGATCATCCCCACATCGCCGCCATCAAGGAAGCCAGCGGCAATATGGCCCAGGTGATGGAGATCTTCCAGAAGTGCGGCGACCGCATCGATGTGTATTCCGGCGAGGACGGCCTGGTGGTTCCCATGCTGGCCATGGGCGGTATGGGCTGCATCAGCGTCATGTCCAATGTGGTGCCCCGGCTCTGCGCCCAGATGAAGAACATGTTCTTTGCCGGGGATCTGGCCGGTGCCGCCGCGCTGCAGTTGAAGCTGCTGCCGCTGGTAGGCTGCCTGTTCAGCGAGGTGAATCCCATCCCCGCCAAGGCCGCCGTTTCCGCCATGGGCTTCGGCGAGGAGCATCTGCGCCTGCCCCTAACACCCATGGAGCCTGCCGGCCGCAAGAAGCTCTTTGAGGAGCTGGAGAAGCTGGGGGTTCGGGTATGAGAGCCGTACTTTGCGGTGCCAACGGTGCCATGGGCCGGCTGCTCCGGCAGCTTATGGGGGATGAGATCGTGGGCTGCGTCAGCCTGGACGGCGAAAACGGCGTGCCCAAGACCTTTGCGGAGCTGGGAAGCGTGGACTGCGATGTGGTCATCGACTTTTCACACCACAGCGCAGCCCCGGATGTGATCGCCTTTGCCAAACAAGCCAATTGCCCCGCCGTCATCGGCCCCCCCGGCCACACCCGGGCGGAAAAGGCGCTGATTTTGGAGGCCGCCGCTGAGATCCCCGTTTTTTACAGCGGAAACATGAGCCTGGGCATTGCGGTGCTGTGCCGCCTGGCCCGCCAGGCCGCCGCATTCTTCCCCGATGCGGACATCGAGATCGTGGAAACCCACCATAACCGCAAGGTGGACGCCCCCAGCGGCACCGCCATGATGCTCTTTGAGTCCATCCATGCCGTCCGCCGGGAGGCTCATGCCCACTGCGGCCGGGCAGGCGAGGGCAAGCGGGAGAAAAGCGAGATCGGCATTTCCTCCCTGCGGCTGGGTACCACCGTGGGCATCCACGAGGTGCATATCCACACCGGCTCCCAGGTGCTGACGCTGAAGCACGAGGCCGTAAACCGCCAGATGCTGGCCGAAGGCGGCGTGGATGCCGCCCGGTTTATCTGCGGTAAGGCACCGGGTCTTTACAACATGGAATCTCTTCTGGAGGCCAGATAAATGCAGATTTGGCACATGAGCGGGGCGGGCAACGACTTTATGGTCATGGATGCCCGGGGCCTGCGGCCGGATTTTTCGGCGCTGGCCAAACAGCTTTGCGCACGCACCGGCGCGGACGGCTTTATGGCCGTGGATTTCGCCGAGGATGCGGATTTTACCCTGCATTTTTACAATTCCGACGGCTCCCGGGGCGAAATGTGCGGCAACGGCAGCCGCTGCGTCTGCCGCTTTGCCTATGACAACGGCATTGCGGGCAGGGAAATGACCGTCCACACCGACGCCGGCCTGGTTTACGGCTGGCGGCTTGGCGAAGGGCAGTACCGGGTAAAGCTGAATAACCCCGGGGTGCTGGACTTGACCCGGCTGGCGGACGCGGCCTATGTGGAGCTTGGCTGTCCGGGCATTCCCCACAGCGTCACGGAGGTTCCCGACCTGGATTTCGATCAAAAGGAACAGCTTCGCCCCCGGGCTAAGGCTCTGCGGTTTGATCCGGCCTTCCCCAAGGGCGTGAATGTGAATTTTTACCGCCGCACCGGCCCGGCAGAGGTTCGGGTTCTGACCTATGAGCGGGGCGTGGAGGATTACACCCTGGCCTGCGGAACAGGCTGCGGCAGTGTAGCCAGTGTGCTGCACACCCGTGGCGAGCTTCCCGGCGGCACGCTGACTTGCTTTGTTCCCGGCGGCACACTGCAGGTGACCGTAGGGGCCGGCAAAACGGGGATACACAGCATTTTCCTGGAAGGCCCCGCCGAAGTTCTGGCAAAATACGAAATAGAAGATATCTGATTTCTGATTCCACACTGTAGGGAGGGTCTTGACCAATACCATTAAGTTAATTTAACGCTGCCCCTATGCTACATTTTTGTGGCATAGGGGT
>JAZQHH010000153.1:0-5491 GCA_045540495.1 Faecousia sp. | reverse complement strand
ATTGACCATTATTTCGGCCAGGTCTTTGAGGAAATGTTCGGCGGCGGCCGGGGCCAGCTGATTCTGGAGGATAAGGAGAATCCCCTGACCTGCGGCATCGAGATTCGGGTCCAGCCCCCCGGAAAGCAGGTCAAGACCATCACGCTGCTCTCCGGTGGCGAGAAGGCCTTCGTGGCTACGGCGCTGTATTTCTCCATTTTGAAGGTGCGGCCCACGCCCTTCTGCCTGCTGGACGAGATTGATGCGGCCCTGGACGACCGAAATGTGGAACGATTCGCCAATTATCTGCACAATCTGAGCAAAAAGACCCAGTTCATCGTCATCACCCACAGAAGAGGCACCATGGAGGCCTCCGACGTGCTCTACGGCGTGACCATGCAGGAGCAGGGCGTCTCCAAGCTCCTGCGGCTGGATTTGAATCAGATGGAAGAATATTTGGGAATCGTGGAGTAATCAAAACAACGTTGTCATCCTGAGCGGTGCGAAGCGGGGGCGAAGGATCTTCGCACTGATTTGACCGCATATGTTCCTGTCATGCGTAGATTCTTCGACTCGCTGTCGCTCACACAGAATGACACAATATGATAGATTGGAGTAATTATGGGATTTTTTGATAAAATCAAGGCTGGCCTGGCCAAGACCCGGGATGCCCTGAGCAATACCCTGGGGGCGGTGTTTTCCGGCTTCAGCCAGATTGATGATGATTTTTATGACGAATTGGAAGAGAGCCTGATCCTGGCCGACCTGGGTGTGGAAACCGCAACCAAGGCCACCGAACGGCTCCGCAAGGCCATCAAGGAGCAGCACCTGAAGACCCCCGAGGAGGCCCGGGAGGCCCTGAAGGAGATTCTGGTGGATATGCTGAATGTGGGAGATGTGGAACTGAATCTGTCCACCCAGCCCAGTGTGATCCTGGTCATCGGCGTCAACGGCGTGGGCAAGACCACCACCATCGGCAAGATCGCCACCCAGCTGGTGAACCAGGGCAAGAAGGTGCTGCTGGTGGCGGGGGATACCTTCCGTGCTGCCGCCGCCGATCAGCTGGAGGTCTGGGCAGGCCGCTCCGGTGCCGGTATCGTCCGGCAGCATGAGGGTGCCGACCCCGCTTCCGTGGTGTTCGACGGCATCCAGGCCGCCCGGGCCCGGGATGTGGATGTGATCATCATCGACACCGCCGGCCGGCTCCACAACAAGACCAACCTGATGAACGAGCTGAATAAGATCAGCCGCATCGTGGAGCGGGAGCTGCCCCATGCGGCCAAGGAAGTGCTGCTGGTGCTGGACGGCACCACCGGCCAGAACGGTCTGATTCAGGCCAAGACCTTCAAGGAAATCGCCGGCGTCACCGCCGTGGCCCTGACCAAGCTGGATGGCACCGCCAAGGGCGGCATCGTCATCGCCGTGTCCGATGCGCTGCAGATTCCCGTGAAATTTGTAGGCGTGGGCGAGCAGGCCGATGACCTAATGCCCTTCGTGGCCAAGGACTTTGTGGAAGCGTTGATTTAAGACATAGTGTCATTGCGAACCAGTCTGCAGACTGGTGTGGCAATCTCCTCCGATATGCAACCGGTTCAAAAAACACGGGGATTGCCACGGCCCTTCGGGCCTCGCAATGACAGCGATAAGGTGACAATATGAAAGTAGTTTTAGCAAGCAAAAACCCCCATAAACTGGTGGAAATCAGTCAAATTACCGAGAAATTCGGCTTCGATTTGGTTCTCCAGTCGGAATTGGGGATCGATATGGACGTGGAAGAGACCGGCACCACCTTCGAGGAAAACTCCTATCAGAAGGCCTACGCCGTCATGAAAGCCACAGGGCTGCCTGCTTTGGCGGACGATTCCGGCATTGCGGTGGATGCCCTGAACGGGGAGCCGGGAATTTATTCCGCCCGGTATGGCTTCGATGAAAGCCTGGACGATTGGGGCAGACTGGAACTGTTGCTGAAAAATGCGGAGCATATTCCCGACGGCCAGCGGCAGGCCCAGTTCGTCTGCGTCATCACCTTCGTGACCCCGGAGGGACAGGTGATCCAGGCCCGGGGCGAGATCCACGGGGAGCTGACCCGGGAGCCCAGAGGGGAGAACGGCTTCGGCTATGACCCCATTTTCTACTATCCCCCCTTCGGCAAAACCACCGCGGAAATTTCCGCCGAAGAAAAGCATACCGTGTCCCACCGGGGCAAGGCATTGCGGGTATTTTACGACAAATTGAAGGAGGCAGGCTATGCTGACAAGTAAAGAGCGGGCGGAGCTGCGGGCTCAGGCCAATGCTTTGGATACCACGTTGATGGTGGGCAAGGACGGGGTGACGGAAACCGTCATCGCCGAAGCGGAAAACCAGCTCACCGCCCGGGAGCTGATCAAGGGCAAGGTGCTGGAGAGCGCCTTTATGACCCCCAGAGAGGTGTCCGACGCCATCTGCGAGGCCACCGGAGCTGACGGTGTTTCCGTCATCGGCACCAAATTCGTCATTTATCGCTTCAGCGAAAAATGCCAGGCGGAGCGGAATCAGACCGGCCGGGCCAAGCGCAAGCCCACCCCTGTGAGTAAATCCGACCCGGTCCGCAAGGGTATGCGTGCCCGCCGGGCCGCCCAGAAGAAGGTCCGGGAGCAGAGAAACGAATATTTCCGCCAGCAGGCTATTGAAAAGGCCATCGAAAAAAGCAGAGAAATGCAACTCCACGGAGAAGAATAAAAAGCCTCCCCTTGAGGGGAAGTGGCCCGCCGAAGGCGGGTCGGAAGGGGGTGTGATTTGCAAAGCAAATCACCAAAAAGTGCGCAAGGCACACTTTTTGCGCACCCCTCAGTCACGGCTTTCGCCGTGCCAGCTCCCCTAAAAGGGGAGCCTTGAGAACAAGGAGGGCGCTTATGGGCAGAATCGGCATTTATGGCGGTACCTTTAATCCGCCGCATATCGGACACATTCGTGCAGCCCTGGGGGCAGTGGGGGCTCTGGGCCTGGATAAACTTCTGGTGATACCGGACCGGATTGCTCCCCACAAGGAATTGCCGGAGGGCTCTGCCACGCCGGAGCAGCGGCTGCAAATGCTGCGGCTTGCCTTTGGCGATGCGCCGGGCATCGAGGTGTCCGATATTGAGCTGCGCCGGGAAGGGAAGAGCTTCACCTATGAAACGGTGGAGCAGCTGCGCCAGCAATACCCGGGCGATGAGCTGATTCTGCTGATGGGAACGGATATGTTCCTGACGTTCCAGGAATGGCGCTGTCCGGAGCGGATTCTGGCCCAGGCATCCCTCGGCGTGTTCTACCGGGGTGACCGGGGAGAGAAAGTTACTATCGAGGCCCAAAAAGCTGAAATGGAAGCCGCCGGTCACACCGTCCACCTTGTGAAAAATGAGATTGTGGAGATTTCTTCCACGAATCTTCGCCGGATGCTGGTGTTCCGCTGCGCCGCGCCCTTCCTGCCCGATGGGGTGGGGGACTACATCCATAGCCAGGGCCTTTATGGCACGGGGCGGGACTACCGGAACCTTCCCATGGAGGAGTTGGAGCCGGTGGTGCTGAGTCTGCTGAAAAAGAGCCGGGTGAATCATGTGCTGGGCTGCCGGGATACGGCGGTGGAGCTGGCGAAGCATTGGGGGGCCGATGAAACGGACGCGGCCCGGGCCGGGATCCTCCACGATGTGACCAAGGCTCTGGATGGCCCCCTGCAATTGACTTTGTGCGCCGAATATGGTACAATTTTATCCGATTTTGGCAAAAAGTACCCCAAAACCCTCCATGCCCTCACCGGGGCCCTGGTTGCGGAGCGGATTTTTGGGGAAAATGAGGCGGTGGTCAACGCGATCCGCCACCATACCACCGGAAAAGCGGATATGAGTCTGCTTGAAAAAATCATTTATGTGGCAGACTATATGGAGCCAAACCGGGATTTCCCCGGGGTAGAAAGGCTCCGGGCGCTGGCCTTCTCGGATATCGACGGGGCGCTGAAGCTGGGGCTGGAAATGACCCTGGAGCATCTGAAGCGCCTGGGCGACGAGGTATCTCCGGAATCCCGTGATGCCTTGGCGTGGCTATGCAAAAAGAATTGAACCCTGCGTAGGGGCCGATGCCCACATCGGCCCGCACTCCACGGTGCGCCGTTGGCGAGGGCCGATGTGGGTATCGGCCCCTACGATATGTATTTGTTTCCAGAAAGGAAAGATATTATGTTAACTGCAAAAGAAGTGGCCTATCAGGTCACCAAGGCCCTGGATGCCAAGAAGGGCATGGATATCAAGCTGCTGAAGATCGACCGGGTCAGCTCTCTGGCTGACTATTTCCTGATTTGCACCGGCACCTCCAGCACCCACGTCAAGACCCTCTGCGACTACGCCGAGTACACCATGGACCAGCTGGGCGAGACCATGCTGGGCCGGGAAGGCCACCGGGGCAACTCCTGGGAGCTGCTGGACTACGGCAGTGTGGTTGTCCACGTTTTCACCGACGAGGCCAGAGCCTTCTACGACCTGGAGCGCCTGTGGGCCGACGCCGAATCCGTCGATTTGAGCGAAATCGTCATCCCGGAATAAATTTTGAATTGAAATTGATGGTTTTCAATTCCACATATTAAGAGGTGTTACCAATGAACTACGATCATTCCGCCATTGAGGCAAAATGGCACAAGTATTGGGAGGAAAACAAGACCTTCCAGACCGATGTCTGGGATTTTTCCAAGCCCAAGTACTATGTGCTGGATATGTTCCCGTATCCCTCCGGCGTAGGTCTCCATGCGGGCCATCCCGAGGGCTATACCGCCACGGATATCATGTCCCGCATGAAGCGGATGCAGGGCTACAACGTGCTGCACCCCATGGGCTACGATTCCTTCGGCCTGCCCGCCGAGCAGTACGCCGTGGATACCGGCAACCACCCCAATGGTTTCACACAGAAGAATATTGCCACGTTCTCCAACCAGCTGAAGGAGCTGGGCTTCGACTATGACTGGGACAAGGTGATCGCCACTTCCGATCCTGATTTTTACAAGTGGACCCAGTGGATTTTCAAGAAGCTCTGGGAGAAGGGCTTTGCCAAGCGCATTGAGATGCCCGTTAACTGGTGCGAAGCCCTGGGTACCGTCCTGGCCAATGATGAGGTTATCGACGGTAAGTCCGAGCGTGGCGGCTATCCCGTGGAGAAGAGAATGATGATGCAGTGGGTCATCGACCAGCCCGCCTTCGCGGAAAAGCTGCTGGAGGGCCTGGATGAGATCGACTGGCCGGAGTCTACCAAGGAGATCCAGCGCAACTGGATCGGCAAGTCCACCGGTGTGGAAGTGGACTTCAAACTGGTGGGCGGCGGTGAGTTCTCCATCTATACCACCTGCATCGAAACCATTTACGGCATTACCTTCATGGTTCTGGCACCCGACGGCAAGATCGTGCAGAGTCTGATGGACCGTGTGGAGAACAAGGACGAAGTCCAGGCTTACATCGACGAAACCGTCAAAAAGTCCGACATGGATCGTACTGAGCTGAACAAGGGCAAGACC
>JAZQHH010000152.1:0-4103 GCA_045540495.1 Faecousia sp. | reverse complement strand
TCATCTACGATAAGGAAAAAGTTCGATGAACGTACAATGTAGAATGGGATTATCCATAGATTTTGGTGCGAATTAGGACCAAAGTTGTACCAGGAGATTGCCACGGCCTGCGGCCTCGCAATGACACGGTTGTTGTGATTGTCATGTCGTTTTAGGGCGCTAAACAATCATTTACCAAAGAATCCCCACAACATACGATTTGTGCAAAAAGGGATTGTCTTTTTTGTCAAAATAGAGTATGATGTGAGAAAATGGGAGAGAGGGGCGAGTTTGTTGATTTGCAGTGTGCATACCCTGGGTGTTACCGGTATTCGGGGCAACTCGGTGGTTGCGGAGTGTTATATCTCCAACGGCTTGCCCGGATTTGATATTGTGGGACTGCCGGATGCGGCGGTGAAGGAAGCCCGGGAGCGGGTTCGTGCGGCGGCGAAAAATTCCGGCCTGCATTTTCCCACCAGCCGAATTACGGTCAATCTGGCCCCGGCCAATCTCAAGAAGGTGGGCACCCACTACGATCTGCCGATTTTGCTCAGCATCATGTCCGCCTGCGGCGGTATCCGCAGACCCCGCTCCAGCAGCGCCTTTGTTGGCGAGGTGGCCCTGGACGGCACAGTTCGTCCAATCAACGGTGTCCTGCCTATGACCTTGGCCGCCAAGCGGGACGGTATCGAAACCGTCTTTGTCCCTGCTGAAAATGCCGCCGAAGCGACCCTGGCCAGAGGCCCCGCGATCTATCCTGTCCACAATGTCCGGGAGCTTGCGGCGTTCCTCAACGGGGAAATCCAATTGGAAGAAGAACCGCCCTGGATGCCCAACCGCAAGGACAATGTGGGCCTTGATTTTAAGGATGTGCTGGGGCAGGAGAATGTGAAGCGGGCTCTGGAGGTGGCCGCCGCCGGCAGTCATAATGTGCTGCTGATTGGCCCGCCGGGCTCCGGCAAGAGTATGCTCAGCAAGCGGATTCCGTCGATTTTGCCGGATATGACCTGGGGCGAGTCTTTGGAAGTCACCCAGATTTATTCCGTCATGGGCGCTTTGACCGCCAAGGAGCCGCTTTTGATTCGCAGACCTTTCCGTTCGCCCCATCATACCATCTCCAATGCGGGTCTGGTGGGCGGCGGCAGTAATCCGAAACCCGGTGAGATTTCCATGGCCCACAAGGGCGTGCTGTTTCTGGACGAATTGCCGGAATTTCGGAAGGACACCCTGGATTTGATGCGCCAGCCTTTGGAGGATGGTCAGGTTACCATTTCCCGGGTATCCGGAGCGGTGACGTACCCGGCGGAATTTATGATGGTCTGCGCCATGAACCCCTGCAAATGCGGCTGGTATGGGGACCCCTCCGGCCGCTGCACCTGCTCAGAGCAGTCGGTGGAAAATTACCGCAGCCGGATCTCCGGGCCCCTGCTGGACAGAATCGACATCGTAGTGGAGGTTCCGGCGGTGCATTTCGAGGACCTTCGCGCCAGAGCGGAAGCGGAGCCCTCCGCCGCCATCAAGGCCAGAGTGGATGAGGCCCGCCACCTGCAGAACAAGCGTTTTGAAGCCCGGCCCGGTATGTGCAACGCCCGAATGGGCCCCGACGAAATGCGCCGGTTCTGCCAGCTGGACGATGACTGCGCCATGCTCATGAAGCAGGCCTTCGAGGCCCTGGGCCTGACAGCCAGAAGCTATGATCGCATTTTGCGTGTTGCCCGCACCGTGGCAGATCTGAACGGAAGCGAACACATTCAGCCCATGCACATCGCTGAGGCCATCCAATACCGGGCTGTGAATTATGGAAATCGATAATCATATTGAGGTAAAAATAATGAACGAAATTTTCTTGATGAAACTGGGCGAAATCGTCCTGAAAGGTGCCAATAAGCGCCAATTTGAGAACAAACTGCGGCAGAATGTCCGCCGCCGCATGAAGCCCTACGGCAATTTTGATGTGTATATCATGCAGTCCACCGTCTACGTCCAGCCCATGGACGAGGAGGCGGATGTGGAGGGGGCCTGGGAGGCTTGCCATTCCATTTTCGGCGTGGTCAGCCTGTGCCGGTGCCGCCCCTGTGAGAAGAATCTGGATGCCATCTATGATGCCATCGAGGAATATCTGGGCGACGATCTGGACTGCGCCAGGAGCTTTAAGGTGGAGTCCAAGCGTTCCGATAAGTCCTTCCCCATGACCTCCATCGCTATTTCCCAGGAAATCGGCGGCCGTCTGGCGGAGGCCCATCCCACCGTCGAGGTGGATGTGCATCACCCGGATTATATTGTATATGTGGAAGTTCGCGACCTGGCGGCCTATGTCCATGGCCCGGCGGAGCCCGGTGCCGGCGGCTTGCCCACCGGCGTGGGCGGTCGGGCCATGTGCCTGCTCAGCGGCGGTATCGATTCTCCTGTGGCGGCCTATATGATGGCCAAGCGGGGCATGGAAATTGAGTGTGTCCATTTCTTCTCCTATCCCTATACCTCCCAGCTGGCCAAGGATAAGGTGCTGGAGCTGGCCCGGCTGGTGACCCGGTATGCCGGTCGGATGACGGTGAACATCGTGTCCTTTACCCAGATTCAGGAGGCCATCCGGGACAATTGCCCTGAGGAATTTTTCACGCTGATTATGCGCCGGTTTATGATGGAGATTTCCCAGAAGATCGCCCTGGGGGACGGCTGCGGCGCCCTGATTACCGGCGAGAATCTGGGTCAGGTGGCCTCCCAGACCATGGAGGCCATGACCGTCACCGGTGCCGTGGTAGATATCCCCATCTTCATGCCTCTGGTTGGCATGGATAAGGAAGAAATCGTCACAATTGCCAGAAAAATCGGCACCCTGGATACGTCCATCCTCCCTTATGAGGACTGCTGCACCGTCTTTACCCCGAAGCATCCCAAAACCAAGCCCACCCTGGGCCAGGTGCTCCACGCCGAGCGGAATCTGGATCGGGAGGCTTTGATCCAGCAGGCGCTTGAGAGTGTGGAAAAGATCACGGTGAAATACCATGATGACCCTCTGCTCTGATGTACTGAAAGCCCTCCGGGGCAAGACCCTGGCCACTGCCGAAAGCTGCACCGGCGGCGGCATCGGCGCGGCGATTACTGCCGTGTCCGGCGCCTCCAAGGTCTTTGTCGGGGGTGTTATCAGCTACACAAATGAGGTAAAAAATCAGGTTTTAGGGGTCGAACAGGCGGTTTTGGACAAATTCGGAGCGGTATCCGCTCCGGTGGCGGGGGCCATGGCCTCCGGTGTCCGGAATCTGCTGAAGAGCGATGTGGCGGTGTCGGTTACGGGGCTGGCAGGCCCCGGGGGCGATGATTTTGGCAATCCCGTGGGGACTGTCTGCATCGGCTATGCCGACCGGCACCAGACCCTGGCCAAGCAGTACCGCTTCTACGGCGACCGGGACGATATCCGCCAGCAGTCCATCCGGGCGGCTCTGGAGCTTATTTTGGAGATGTCGGAATGAAAAAAATCATTGAAAAATATTGGGACATTTTGTCCTATCTGTTCTTCGGGGTCCTGACCACGGTGGTCAATTATCTGGTCTATTTGCCCTGCTACAACTGGCTCCATTGGTCCGCGGCGGTGAGCAATGCGGTGGCATGGGTCTTTGCGGTGGCCTTTGCTTACCTGACCAATAAGCCTCTGGTTTTCAAGAGCCACGATTGGTCCCTGAAAACCGTGATTCCCGAATTGGGCAAGTTTGTGGCCTGCCGGGTAGGCTCCGGTGTTTTGGAGACTGTCATCCTGCTGATTACGGTGGATCTGCTCCACTGGAATGGTAATGTGATGAAATTGGTCACCTCTGTGCTGGTGGTGATCCTGAATTACATCGGCAGTAAACTGCTGGTTTTCAGAAAGAAATGAGGAGAATCCTGTCGATAAGGTTGTAAATGATTGTTTACTGCACTGGCGCGGGAGCGCCCCAAAGGCTTCCCCCTGGGGGGAAGCTGTCACAAAAATGGCTCTTCGGAACCATTTTTGTGACTGATGAGGGGGCCGCGGTACGATCAGCTGAAGTGCTGAGATGAACCGACTGCAGACCCCTCATCCGCCCCTTCGGGGCACCTTCCCCCCAGGGGGAAGGATTTTCTCTGCTAAACAATCATTTACACCCAGAACC
>JAZQHH010000151.1:0-3791 GCA_045540495.1 Faecousia sp. | reverse complement strand
GATACGCTTGCCGGTGCCGTTCCAGCCGGTGTTGACCAGGTAAGCCTTGGCGCCGTTGGCCTCCATCTTCTTGACCAGCTCCTCACCGTACTTGGTGGGGTGCAGCTCCAGGAAGGCCTGGCCGAAGCAGGCGGAGAAGGTGGGGGTGGGCTCGGTGATGCCGCGCTCGGTGCCGGCCAGCTTTGCGGTGAAGCCGGACAGGAAGTAGTACTGAGCCTGCTCGGGGGTCAGGATGGACACGGGAGGCAGCACGCCGAAAGCATCAGCGGACAGGAAGATGACGTTCTTCGCAGCGGGAGCGGCGGAGACGGGCTTAACGATGTTGTTGATGTGGCTGATGGGGTAGGACACACGGGTGTTCTCGGTGACGGACTTGTCGTCGAAGTCGATGGTGCCGTCGGCAGCCACGGTGACGTTCTCCAGCAGGGCGTTGCGCTTGATGGCGTTGTAGATGTCGGGCTCGGAGTCCTTGTCCAGGCCGATGACCTTGGCGTAGCAGCCGCCCTCGAAGTTGAAGACGCCGTTATCGTCCCAGCCGTGCTCGTCGTCGCCGATCAGCAGACGCTTGGGGTCGGTGGACAGGGTGGTCTTGCCGGTGCCGGACAGGCCGAAGAACAGGGCGGTGTTCTCGCCGTTCATGTCGGCGTTGGCGGAGCAGTGCATGGAAGCGATGCCCTTCAGGGGCAGATAGTAGTTCATCATGGAGAACATACCCTTCTTCATCTCGCCGCCGTACCAGGTGTTCAGGATGACCTGCTCACGGGAGGTGATGTTGAAGGCCACGCAGGTGCTGGAGTTCAGGCCCAGCTCCTTGTAGTTGTCCACAGCGGCCTTGGAGGCATTGTAGACCACGAAATCGGGCTCGAAGTTGGCCAGTTCCTCGGCGGAGGGCTGGATGAACATATTGGTAACGAAGTGAGCCTGCCATGCCACCTCCATGATGAACCGAACGGCCATCCGGGTGTCGGCGTTGGCGCCGCAGAAAGCGTCCACAACGTACAGCTTCTTGCCGCACAGCTGCTTCATAGCCAGGTCCTTCACGGTGGACCAGACTTCCTCGCTCATGGGGTGGTTGTCATTCTTGAACTCGTCGGAGGTCCACCACACGGTGTTCTTGGAGTTCTCGTCCATGACGATGTACTTATCCTTGGGGGAGCGGCCGGTGTAAACGCCGGTCATAACGTTGACGGTGCCCAGCTCAGTCAGCTGGCCCTTCTCATAGCCCTCCAGGCTGGGGTCCATCTCGGCCTTGAACAGGTCCTCGTAGGAGGGGTTGTGGATGATCTCGGTGGCGCCGGTGATACCGTACTTGCTCAGATCGATCATAGTAAGTTACCTCTTTCATTAAAATATGTTTGGGAATTTCCCATTCCTAGCAAGTTTATCATACACGATTACGGACCGAAAATCAATATAGTGTTTTGAACAAAAATAGACGGAAATGAAAATATTTTTTGTAATGGAAGAAAAACGGCCACAATCCCCCCTGGGGGCGATTGCACAGATAAATGATTGTTTAGCGGAGTAATTGAATTGCGGCGGCCTCCGGCCACCGAGCGCCCCGAAGGGGCGCCATGGCTTCCCCCGGGGGGAAGCTGTCGCCGCCGCAAGGCGGTGACTGATGAGGAATGCGGGCGGAAATGTTAGATTTTGTACTGTGTTCAGGCTTTTTAGCAGGTAAGATTCAGCAAGTCTTTACGGATTCGTCATCTCAGGTGATCGCCCGCATTCCTCATCCGACCCGACTTCGCCGGGCCACCTTCCCCCCGGGGGAAGGCATGGGCGCTCCCGCGCCAGTTCGTTAAACAATCATTTACCACTTTATCCACAAACATAGAAAAACCCCTGCCCCGGTTTTTCGGGGCAGGGGTTTGGTATCACTTAAACAGGCTGGGCGCTTTCCTTCCACTGGATCTGGGCGGGGATGACCTCGTGGATGGGGGGCTGGGTCGTGTCGATACTGGAGCGCAGCAGCTCGATGCTCCGCTGGGCCAGGGTCTCCACGTCCTGGCTGACGGTGGCAAGCCGGGGCACGATAAATTCCCCGATGGGCAGGCCGTCAAAGCCCACCACGGACACATCCTCCGGCACCCGCAGACCGCTGTCCGTCAGGGCCCGGATGGCGCCCATGGCCATCACGTCCGCCATACAGAAAATGGCGGTGTATTTTTGTCCGCGGCTGAAAAGCAGCTGGGCTGCCCGATAGCCACCAAGGTAGGAGAACCGGGTGCTGGCATAGTCCAGCTCCGGGTCGAAGGGGATATCATGGGCCCGGAAGGCCGCCTGGCAGCCCTCGAAACGCCGCTGGGCGGTATCGGACCGCTCCCGGTGGCCGCCGATGATGCCGATGCGCCGGTGGCCCATCTGAATCAGATGCTCGATGGTGTCCTTCACCGCCAGATCCTCGTTGCAGCAGACGCTGGAGAGGTTGCGGAAGGGCAGCTCCGACCCATCCGACGTGACCAGCACGCAGGGCACATCGATCCGGTCGAAATCCGACAGAAAATTGCTCTTGTTGCCCCCCAAAAACAGCAGGCCCAGGGGTTTTTTCTCCCGGCACAGCCGCAGGGCCCGGAGGACCTCGTTGTTATCCTCGTCCATGTAGTCCACCACCAGATGGTAGGGGGACCCGGCCACCCGGCGCTGGATGGCCTCCACAAGACTGCCGAAAAGCTGGTTGGAGGAGCCCTTCACCACCACCAGAATATTCTGGGACCGCTGCTGCTTGAGCTGCTGGGCGTTGGTGTTGAGCTGGAAGCCGCAGGCCTCCGCCGCCTCCAGAATCACCTTGCGGGCCTTGTCGCTGACGTTGGGGTGATTGTTCAGCACCCGGGAAATGGTGCCGACGGAATAGCCGGTCTGGACGGAAAGATCCTTTATGGTCATACCGGCACCTCCTTTTTCTTTTATTATACCCCCAAAATAAAAAATTGCAATTATTTTACCATATAATGGAATACTTTCCGCATTTTACACAAGTTTTCCCATTCCTATCCCCAGAATAACTTCAGATTTTTGGGTATTTTTTTGATAATTTGTGATAATTTTAAGGAATGTCATTGCAACGTGGCAATCCGGTTTCTCTTCACCATGTACACCGCCAGCCAGAGCTTCAGGGCATCAGGCAGGAGGTAGGGGAGGACACATTTGACCAGGATGGGCCAGAGGGCCACCTGGGCATAGGCGAAATAATACCAGGCTGTTCCTGTGATATAAATTATCAGTTGACATAAAATTAGATTGATCCACAAAGGAACGTTTTTTTCCGCCACAATAAACAGGAGGCCTGCCAGCAGGAAGCCCCAGAGGTAGCCGCCGGTGGGGCCCAGAAGGGCGGCGGGGCCCGCCTGAAAGCCCGTGAAAACCGGAATGCCGATGGCGCCCAGGAGCAGGTACACAAAAATCGCCGCCGTCCCCAGGCCGCCCCCCAGGGTTCCCAGGCAAAGGGCCACCCCGAAGGTCTGCAGACTCACGGAGATTTCCCCCAGGGGCAGGGCGATCCATCCGCAGACCGCCAAAATCGCCGCAAAAATCCCGCAACGGGTCATATTCCGAATTTTCATGGGGGTTCACCTGCCTTTTCGTTGGATAAATGGTTGTTTAGCACCCATTCCTTCCCCCTGGGGGGAAGGTGCCCCGAAGGGGCGGATGAGGGGTCTGCAGTCGGATGATCTGCACATTTTAATTAATCGTAGTGCAGACCCCTCATCAGTCACAAAAAATGGTTCCAAAAAACCATTTTTTGTGCCAGCTTCCCCCCAGGGGGAAGCCTTATTGCGCCCCTTCGGGGC
>JAZQHH010000150.1:0-7782 GCA_045540495.1 Faecousia sp. | reverse complement strand
GCTGCGGTATCGCAGCGGCCGGTTTGTTATCATTCTTCTGTCAGATTTTCCAAATATTCTTCCAAACAGAGCCCGGAATCCCGCAGCTCCAGAGCCAGTTCGGTGCCCACATAGCGGTAGTGCCAGGGCTCGTAGATGATGCCGGTGGCCTCGCTCTTTTCGTTGGGATAACGCAGGATGAAGCCGTATTCCCAGCAGTGGGCCATGAGCCATTGCTGGGCAGGCGTGGTCTCTTGCTTTTCGTTCAGGTTTTGGTAGTTGATGTCAACGATATCCACCGCCAGGCCCAGTTCATGCTCGCTGGTGCCGGGTACGGCCACCCGCCGGGCAGCCTCCCGCTCGGCTTCTTCCTGGCTGTAGCCCTGATCCAGAAACCGCTGAATTCTGCGCTGATGAAGACCCTTCTGGTATTCATGGCTGCGATAGGCAGAGACCACAATGGCAGTATTTCCCGCTGCCTTGCAGTCTGCCAGCATCTGCTCCAGGGGCGCCAGGCTCTCCTGGGCCACCTGCCAGTAGTCCAGATGATACACCAGGGTGGGCTCGTAATCCGAGGGGACATAGTTCCAGGGATTCACCAGGATGACCTCCTTGCCGGTGGAGGTGAAATACCGGGTTTCGCTGTCGGAGATCGCAACGCGGCCCTTTGCCATGGTGCCGTTTTCCCGGAACCAGTACCGATCACCCTCAAATTCCAGCCAACCGGTGTGCATGACGCCGTTACTGCCGCAGTAGTATGTCTTGCCATCCAACTCCAGCCAGCCGATGCAGGGGATGCCGTCCTCTAAGTAGTAGCGATGTCCATCTTCTTCCAGCCAGCCCTGGCCCAAAGGCCCATCTTCGGAAAAATACATCCGCTGACCGTCTAATTCTACCCAGCCGGTACACATGGCACCATCCTCGGCGAACCAGTATGTGCCGTCGTCCAGCTCCAGCCAGCCGGTGCGGGGGATGCCTTCAGAATAAAAATACCAAATATCGTTGATTTCATGCCATCCGTCCAAAACCTCCGGCTCCGGTTCAGTGGGAGCGGTAGTGGGCGCTTCGGTGGAAGGCGCTTCCGGCTCTGTGGGGGTTATGGTTTCGCTGGGCTCCGTAAGAGCCTCACTGGGCTCCGTGAGGGTTTCACTGGGCTGCGTGGTATCTGTCTGAGTTGGCTGCGTACCGGTGGTGTTTTCCGCCACAGGCAGGGCAGGGCACCCGGCCAGACAGACCATCACCAATACAAGCAAAATAACGAGGCATTTTTTCACACTATGACCTCCCGAATGTTTGATATACCTATCATACGGGAAAAGTCGAAAAAAGTAAAGTCAAAAATGAGTTCTGATGAATCTGCCATTGCCGGAATCGAAACGACGTGGCAATTCGTCCGGTCCGGAATCATTTTCTGCACCAATTTTTCAGACTGTCAAAAAAGTAGTGTCATTCCGAGCCAGTGCGCACACAGCTTCGCGCTAAGAGCCGCCTACGGCGGTTGCGCTACGCATAGTCTGCGGACTTATGGCGTGGGAATCCCCCCCGGCTTTGACGGCAAACGCACCGAAAACCGCCCTAAAAACTTCGGGGATTGCCACACCAGCCTGTGGGCTGGTTCGCAATGACAGGTTCTTCGACACGCTCAAAAATCCCCGGGAACTTCCCGGGGATTTTTGTCACATATCCAGCTTCTGTTCCAACTTGTCGCCCAGTTTATAGGCGGCATCCTCAACCTTGGCGGCGGCCTTGTCGGCCAGTTTTCTGGTCGGATTGTTTTTTGGCATCATCAAAATTGCCACAGCTCCTGCCGCAGCGCCCAGACCCATGGTGATCGCAAGACTTTTCAGCTGCATCAAAATCCCTCCCTTCGGCATTAGTATGCCCGAAGGGAGGGGAAAACTCACTGGTTATCTCTGACTGGAAGCGTCGGTGGGGGTAGTCAGGGTATTTTCTGTATTTGCGGTGGCATTGGTAGGCAGTGTGCTGACGGTTGCATCGGTTGCAGCGGGCTTGGAAGAGGGAACTGTGTCCTCACCGGAGCCCTGGGTTTCTCCGGAATCCATGGGATTGCGGCACCCGGCAAACATGGCTGCGACCAAAATGAATACAAGCATCAATGCGGTCAGTTTTTTCATAATTTCGCTCCTTTTTTGGTTGGTACGATAGCATTATCCCCAAATACGGAAGAATTATACAGATAAAATGATCCGGGAAGAAAAATGATTTAGTAGCCAGATCCTTTCTGTTATTCCAGGGAGTTAGCAAATGCTAACTAAAAAGTTATGAAAATCCCGATTTCACCATTGCAATTTCAATATTTTCCATGTATAATATACAGGTAAATAAAAATAAAGGAGAATTCTTTGCCATGAAGAAGCTCGCTGTCAAGAAAAACGTGGAATGCATGGCCTGTCTGGCTTGCGTTCGTGCCTGTTCCGAGGCTTTCTATAAGGAATTTGATGAAGATCTCAGCTGCATCCGGATCGTTGCCAAGGGCACCGGTGCCAAGCCCATGACCTGCATTCAGTGCGGCAAGTGCATGAAGGCCTGCGAGCATGAGGCCATCACCCAGAATCCCAAGACCGGCATCTACATGATCAACAAGAAGAAGTGCGTCAGCTGCGGCAAGTGCGTCGAGGTCTGCCCCATGAAGGTCATGGTCCTCAAGCCCGAGAATCCCGCCTCCAAGTGCATCGCCTGCGGTATCTGCGTCAAGGCTTGCCCCATGGAGCTGCTGGAGATCGTGGAAAAGTAATCTTTGTACATAAAAGCGACCGGTTGTCCGGTCGCTTTTTGTCATATCAAAACCAACTTGTAATAAAAATTTCCAATCCGATAAAAATCAGAATACTGCCGCCCAGGATGCCGGCTTTGCCTGCCAGTTTTGTTCCTGCTTTTTTGCCGATGCCGATACCGGCGAAGCAAATCACGAAGGTCACCGCGGCAATCAAGGCCACCGCCAGAAGCGCATGGGGCAAATCATAGTGGGCGATGGTAAAGCCCACGGAAAGGGCATCGATTGAGGTTGCCACACCCTGCACCAGCAGAGCGTTAAATCCAACGGCGTGTCCACAGGGGCAATCGTCGCCCTTGATACTCTCGCGAATCATATTGATACCAATCCACCCCAGCAACAGCAGGGCGATCCAGGGGATCATAGGTTCGAAAATCTTAAAATACCGAACCAGGTTATGAACACAAAACCAACCGATCAGAGGCATCAACCCCTGAAATATTCCGAAAATACCTGCAATCCCAAGCATTTTCGGGGTTTTGATACAGGGCTCGTTCAGACCGTTGGCCAGGGAAACGGAAAAAGCGTCCATGGCAAGCCCAATGCCCAGCAGCAGATTGCTGACGAAAAATTGAATATCCAGCTCCATCTTTTGTTCCTCCAAAATAAAAATCCGGGTACGGCTACGCCATACCCGGATGAATTCCCGAAAAAGGGCAGACTCCATGCATGGCATCACGCATGAGTCTCGCGAATGAAAGCAAACCAGGCCCGTGGCCAGTATGTTGACTTGCTGCGCCCAGGACGCCCGCTACTCCCTCATTGATATAGAGATTACCATGGAAACGGATTCCTGTCAAGAAAATTTTGGAGAAACACCACGGGCGACTCTCCCGAAGAAGAGCCGCTGTGGTTTTGAAGGAGGAAAAGGTTAATTTTCCTTATTTCGCTCGGCTACAGTCAGCCGTTCGATGGCTTTTCCCTTCGCCCATTGGTCACAGTAGACCTGGGTGCATTTTTTATATTGGGCGAATTTCTTTTTTGCGGCGGCCTCGTCACCATAGACCTTCCAGCAGCCCACACATTTGAAGCCGCAGGCACCGTTTTCTATGAAACCCCAGACATCCTCCGGAGGATAGCCCAAAAACAGCCCGATTTCGTGGGGGAAATCCTCCTGATTCCGGATCCGCTTAGCCAGCTGCACCACGCAGCCCTCGCAGCTTTGGGGCAAATAGCCGCTTTGCTCCAGCAGACGGCTGGCGGTGTTGTCGGATAAATCATCCCGAAGCCGATTGGGACGATAGAGGTAGATCAGAGCCTTTCGTTCCGAAAAACGCAGGGGAATGACCCGCAGTCCCTTGGGGTTCAGCTTTCGGTTCAACTGACGCAGACTTTCCAGTAATTCGTCTTTATCATCGTAAGGGCAGGTGAATATACTGCCCGTTTTCAGCCCCGCTAATGTGGGGGCGCAATGGCGGATAATGTGTTCTTCGGACATCATGGCACCTCCTTTGGACGTAAAATTTAGGATGTCATTGCGAGGAGCGAAGCGACGTGGCAATCCCCTGGGGCTACGCACAATGAAGAGAAATAGCAAAAGTTGCCGGAAAATCCGGGAGCTTGCCACACCACTTTAACGTACTGGTTCGCAATGTCATACGTTTTTGTATTGTTAATCAATCGTTCATTTCATAGTATAACCAGTTAGCGGCTGCTAACTACCAGGATGCATTATAGTTAGCGTCTGCTAACTACCTGTATTATACACAATATTCCAATCCTGTCAAGAGGCAAAATAAAAATCTGCCAACCCGGAGGGCTGGCAGCATGAATGGCAGGGGAGGGGAATATTATTTTTCCAGGAACCGCTTGATGGCGTCCAGTGTTTGATCGCTGATGACGTGTTCAATCCGGCAGGCATCCTCGGCGGCGGTTTTTTCGTCCACACCCATGATGGTCAGCAGGCGGGTCAGCACTGTGTGCCGCTCGAATACCATGGCGGCGGTCTCGTAACCCTTGTCGGTCAGGGAAAGAAAGCCGTCTTCGTCGGTGACTACATAGCCACCCTGCTTCAGCAGACCCACAGCCCGGCTGACACTGGGCTTGGAGTAACCCATATGCTCCGCCACATCGATGCTGCGGACGCAATCGCTCTGCTGGGTCAGTAGATAAATCGTCTCCAAATACATTTCAGCGGATTCATGTAAAGCCATGCAGACACCCTCTTTCTGATAGTTTTCTTACTATACCATATGCCGCCCCTGTTTTCAAGTGGCGGTATGTCCAAAAAAATCTGTCAAAATTTTAGCAAAACTACTTGACAAATTGAGGGTGGGAAGGTATTATATGTGAGGTTAGCTTAGGCTAATCAATATATCAGGCTTGCGGTTAGCTCCCGCTAATCGACAGCCGGTATCAGGTGAGCTTATGAATCTGAAAAACGCCATCGAAGGGAAGGAATATATCATCCGCGCCATCGAGACGGATGATGAAGAGCTGAATGCCTTCCTTTTCTCCCTGGGCTGCTACTCCGGCGAACCGATCACGGTGGTTTCCCGGCGGCGGGGCAGCTGTACGGTGTCCATCAAGGACGGCCGGTATAATATCGACGAGCAGCTGGCAGAGGCCATTCTCGTCTAAAAATGGCTGAAAGACGGCAGCTGCTGTCTTTTCGATATAAGGTTAGCGAAGACTAACTGCAATGTTAGGAGGAATCTACAATGAGAATTGCTTTAACAGGCAATCCCAACAGCGGTAAGACCACCATGTACAATGCCCTGACCGGCCGGAATGAGAAGGTCGGCAACTGGGCCGGTGTTACCGTTGAAAGAAAAGAACATCCCATCAAGAAGAGCTACTACAGCGGCTCCCAGGAGCTGATCGCGGTAGACCTGCCCGGCGCTTACTCCATGTCGCCCTTCACTTCTGAGGAGAGCATCACCAGCGCCTATGTGAAGAACGAGAACCCCGATGTTATCATCAACATTGTGGATGCGACCAATCTGAGCCGCAGTCTGTTCTTCACCACCCAGCTGCTGGAGCTGGGCATTCCCGTTGTGGTGGCCCTGAACAAGGCCGATATCAACGAGAAGAAGCAGACGGTGATCGATGCCAAGTCCTTGTCCGAAAAGCTGGGCTGTCCTGTGGTGGAGACGGTTTCCACCGCTGCAGAGGGCCTGAAGAAGGTGGTTGAAACTGCCGCCGCCCAGGCCGGAAAGGGTCAGAAAGCACCCTACACCCAGGGGAATATCGACCTGTCCAGCAAGAAGGAAGTGGAGGCCGCTGACCGCAAGCGCTTCGAGTTCGTCAACAAGATCGTGGGCAAGGTGGAGAACCGGAAGGTCAAGACCAAGGACAAGAATTATCAGGATAAGATCGATGCGGTTCTGACCAATCCTATTGGCGGCCTGTTTATCTTCGCCGCTGTCATGTTCCTGGTGTTCCAGCTTTCCCAGGCCTGGGTTGGTCCCTGGATCGCCGAGGGCTATGAATTTGCCAATGGAACCACTATCCCCGGCCTGGTTACCCTGATCGATATGTTCAAGGAATGGGTTGCAGGTGCCCTGGAGGGCGGCAATGATTTCCTGGTAGCCCTGCTGACGGAGGGTATCATTGGCGGTGTCAGTGCCGTCGTTGGCTTCCTGCCTCTGGTTATGGTCATGTACTTCCTGATCTCCCTGCTGGAGGACTGCGGCTATATGGCCCGTGCCACGGTAGTTCTGGATCCCATCTTCAAGAAGGTTGGCCTGTCCGGTAAGTCTGTCATTCCCTTTGTTATCGGCACCGGCTGTGCCATTCCTGGTGTTATGGCTGCCCGTACCATCCGCAATGAGCGGGAGCGCCGGTCCACCGCCATGCTGACTCCCTGGATGCCCTGCGGTGCCAAGCTGCCGGTCATCGCCCTGTTCGCCGGTGCATTCTTCAATGAAGCCAGCTGGGTGGGTACCCTGATGTACTTTGTTGGCATTGCCCTGATCCTGCTGGGCGCGCTGCTGGTTAATAAGATTGCCGGTTATAAGAACCGCAAGTCCTTCTTCATTATTGAGCTGCCCGAATACAAGGCTCCTTCCTTCAAGCGGGCGTTCCTGGATATGTGCAGCCGTGGCTGGGCCTATATCGTCAAGGCCGGTACCATCATTCTGCTGTGCAACGCCGTGGTTTACATCATGCAGTCCTTCAACTGGAGCTTCCAGCTGGTGGAGGAGGGTGCCGAGAACACCTCCATCCTGGCTTCTATTGCCAATCCCATCGCTGTGATCCTGGTGCCCATTATCGGCATCTCCGCTTGGCAGCTGGCTGCCGCCGCCGTCACCGGCTTTATCGCCAAAGAGAATGTGGTGGGCACCCTGGCTGTCTGCTATGGCATCTCCAACCTGATTGACACCGATGCCCTGGAAATGGCCGAGGGCGCCGGTGCTGAGGTGGCTGCCATCTTCGGCATCACCAAGGTCGCTGCCCTGGCATATCTGATGTTCAATCTGTTCACGCCCCCTTGCTTCGCGGCTATTGGTGCCATGAATGCGGAGATCAAGGATAAGAAGTGGCTCTGGGGTGGTATCGCCCTGCAGCTGGGCGTTGGCTATTCCATTGGCTATTTGGTCTACACCATTGGCACCATCATCACCGGTGGTTCCCTGAATGTGATGGCTGCCATCCTGGGTGGAATCGCCGTGCTGGCTATGGCAGCTGTGGTTGTTTACCTCTGCGCCAATGCCGACAAGAAGGTCAAGGCTGAGTACGCCCTCAGCGGAAAGAAGTAAACTATGGAGAATTTCATTCTCGTTGCCATCCTGGTGCTGATTCTGGGCGGCGCAGCATGGTACATTTATAAAGCCAAGAAAAGCGGCAAAAAATGCATCGGCTGCCCCGACAGCGGCACCTGCTCCGGAAGCTGCTCCGGCTGTAGCTGTGGCTGCAATAACGAAAAATAAAGGTTCTATAATAAATGTTGGGGTCAGGCGATGAGCCTGACCCCGAAGTCATAAATTAATAGTTGAGCATAGGGAACAAAATCCTTAGAATAAAAAGTACCACCAATCCACTCAAAGGAGGCCCCCTATGCTCACTCA
>JAZQHH010000149.1:0-7792 GCA_045540495.1 Faecousia sp. | reverse complement strand
CCGCCGCAGCTCCGGCCGCCGGGATTGGCATTGAAGAATCAGCCGGTAGCGGCCATCCTTCAACCAGGGGGCGGCCTCCAGAATGGAAATCATGGTATCCGCGCCCATACCGGCGCAGACCAGGGTGTCAAAATCCCGGGGCACGTTTCGCAGGCCGTCGGACAGGAAAAAGGTCATTTTGTCCCGCACGCCGAATTTCAGCCCATTTCGCATGGCGCTTTGCAGGGGGCCTTCGTTCACATCTGCGGCAATGATACTATTGGCAATGCCGGTTTTCAGCAGATGGATGCCTAAGTACCCATGGTCGCAGCCAATATCCGCCACCCGGTCGCCGTAACGAACAAAGTCGCAGCAAGCCAGCAACCGATTGGAAAGGGGGATTTTCATATAAATTCCTCCGATTTTGATGGGAGATATCAATATCTCATATCGAAAAAGTGCCCGCCGTCCCGGCTTTTTCGGGACGGCGGGGCCGGTGAATTAGGCGTTCTTCTCTGCCTGATCGGCCTCGTAGGCCTCCAGGAAGTGGTTCAGCTGGGCCAGGAAGGAATCGCAGTCGATGCCGTGGACCATGCAGGCTTCTTCCACGGTCTCGCCCCGGGAAGAGGGGCAGCCCAGGCAGTGCATGCCGATGGCGAAGAACAGGGGCGCGCTCTGGGGCGCGATGTCCAGCACGTCACCGATGATGGTGGTTTTTTCAATCTTAACAGCCATGATAATGACCTCCTAATGGTTTCTTCCGCTATTATAACTGCTCTTTCGCCAAATTACAAGAGGGAATTTATGATTTCAGGTCATCGGTTGCCGGGCCGTCGATCAATTCGCCGTTTTCCTGGAATCGGGAGCCATGGCAGGGGCAGTCCCAGGTGTGTTCGGCGGGATTCCATTTCAGAGCGCAGCCCATATGGGGGCAGCGTTTTGCTTTCCATTGCAAAAGATTGGTGACGGCTTCAAAGGCGTTGATGGCCAATTGCGGATGCAGCATGGTGCGTTCAGGGGCATAGAGGCTTCGGTATGGGCTGTCTTTTCCCTGAACCAAGTCGGTTAGCAGTTCCGCAGCCACCATGGCGGAGGTCATGCCCCATTTGTTGAAGCCGGTTGCCACGTAAAGGTCCGGGGTGCGACGGCTATATTGACCAATATAGGGGATGCCGTCCAAACTCATGCAGTCCTGAGCGGCCCAGCGGTATTGGATCCGGGAGCCGGGATAATATTCTGAGAGAATCCGCTCTAATTCTGACCAATTCCCGCCGGATTTGCCGGTGCGGTGGCTGCCGCCTCCAAGGAGCAGCAGATTCCCATGATGCCGGAAGGACAGGCCGGTTTTGCTGTCATCCACATACAGCCCCTCAAAAATCGGCAGATTTTCCACCCCCAAACAGTAGGAGCGGTGCTGGTAGAGCTTTAGAAAATAGGCGCCGTGCTTGTTGAGGATGGGGAAGTGGGTGGCGACGATGATCTTTTCGGCGGTAATCGTGCCATGGTTGGTTTTTGCCTGATGGGGCATCAGCTCCAGCACCTTTGTGTTTTCGTGGATATTGAGCCCTTGCGCGATATGAGCCAGGAATTTCAGCGGATGGAATTGGGCTTGATTTGAAAAGCAGACTGCGCCGGCGGTGGGGAAGGGCAGGGGGAGTTTTTCTTCCAGTTTAGCTTGGAAATTGATTTTTTCCAGGGCGGAAAGCTCTAATTCCAGCTTTTTTCGGTCTGTCAGACTGTAGACATAGGAATTCTGTTCGGTGAAATCACAGTCCGCATCCCGACACAGGCGGCGATAGTCCTCCAGGGCTTGCAGATTCGCCTCCAGATACAGCCGGGCCTTTTGTTCGCCGAATTTCAGAATCAATTTGTGGTAGCACAGTCCATGCTGAGCGGTGAGTTTGGCGGTGGTGTTTTTTGTAATACCGCCGCCGATTTTATCTGCTTCTACCAGAAGATAGTTGATGCCCGCTTCCTGCAGAGATTTGGCGCAAAGAATTCCAGCCATTCCGCCACCGATAATCAGCACATCCGTCCGACAATCCCCGGACAGAGGGGGAAATTGGGGAAGCCGGGCTGTTTCTGTCCATATGGATGCCATAGAATCACCTCTTGGTTAGTATGGCTGATTATGCTAGAAAAAAACCGCCGGTTAAAAACCGACGGTGGAGTTGGAGCGGTAAATGATTGTTTACGATAGCACTACTTGCCCCCCTCATTTATGAGGGGGGTGCCCCGAAGGGG
This sequence comes from Faecousia sp., assembly GCA_045540495.1. Taxonomy (GTDB): domain Bacteria; phylum Bacillota; class Clostridia; order Oscillospirales; family Oscillospiraceae; genus Faecousia. The sequence goes on along the minus strand of JAZQHH010000149.1, from coordinate 5,569 downwards.
CGGGGGGAGTATACAATTCACAATATTTCGAACTCCCCCCGACCTTCGCTTCGCTCGGCCACCCCCCTCATAAATGAGGGGGGCAAGGGGTGCTTCCTATTCTAAACAATCATTTGCCCAAATCATTATCAAACGATTTTCTGCATCATACCAGTCAATCCCCAACCTGTCAAGCCATGATTTTTTCCCTGTTAGGCAAAAATGAACAAAATATGATGTTGCAATAGCTGTGAATATGTTATATAATACTAAACAAAGTAAAAATGAAACAGGAGGAACAGATTTTGCGTACTATTGTCAACATCAATCGAAAATGGGCCTTCACCAAGCAGGCCACCACCGTGCCGGAATCCCTGCCCACCCTGTGGGATTGGGTGAACCTGCCCCACTCCTGGAACGCCATCGACGGCCAGGACGGCGGCAACGACTACCACCGGGGCACCTGCTACTACGCCAAGGACATCCAGAAGATGGACCTGCCCACCGCCGACCGGTATTATCTCGAAATCAACGGTGCCAACTCCTCTGCTGAGGTCTACCTCAACGGCAAGAAGCTGGCCAGCCACGATGGCGGCTACTCCACCTGGCGGGTGGATATCACCGATTCTCTGCAGGATGAAAATTTGCTGGCCATCGCTGTGGACAACGCCCCCAACGACCGGGTCTATCCCCAGGTGGCGGACTTCACCTTCTACGGCGGTCTGTACCGGGATGTGAACATCCTCTGCGTCAACGAATCCCACTTCGATCTGGACTACTACGGCGGCCCCGGCATCAAGGTCACCCCCATCGTCAATGGCCCCAACGCCGATGTGGAGCTGGAGCTGTTCGTGACCAACCTGAAGGAAGGCCAGTACATCCAGTACACCGTCTACGATGCCCAGGAAAATGAAATTGTAAACGCCGTCAGCGACAGCCTGAAGGTCAATTTCACCATCGAAAACGCCCACCTGTGGCACGGCCGGAAGGACCCCTACCTCTACACCGTGGCCGCCCACCTGGTCCAGGGCAGCGAAATTCTGGACACCGTGTCCACCCGATTCGGCTGCCGCAGCTACGTCATCGACCCGGAGCGGGGCTTCATTCTCAATGGCGAAGCATACCCCCTGCGGGGCGTCAGCCGTCACCAGGACCGCTGGGGCATCGGTAATGCGCTGCTTCCCGAGCATCACATTGAGGATATGGACCTGATCTGCGAAGTGGGCGCCACCACCATCCGTCTGGCCCACTACCAGCACGACCAGTTCTTCTACGACCTGTGCGACCAGCGGGGCATGGTCATTTGGGCGGAGATTCCCTATATCTCCCACCATATGCCCACGGGCCGGGAGAACACCGTCAGCCAGATGAAGGAACTGATCGTCCAGAATTATAACCACCCCTCCATCGTGGTCTGGGGCCTTAGCAACGAAATCACCATGAAGGGCGCCTCCGATCCGGACCTGCTGGAGAACCACCGGATTCTGAACGACCTGTGCCATGATTGGGACAAGACCCGCCCCACCACCATGGCGGTGGTTTCCCCCTGCGGCATCGATGAAGACTACGTCCACATTCCGGACACCGTCAGCTATAATCACTATTTCGGCTGGTACGGCGGCGACACCTCCATGAATGGCCCCTGGTTCGACAATTTCCACAAGAACTATCCCAATCAGCCTATCGGCTGCTCCGAATACGGCTGCGAGGCCCTGGACTGGCACACCTCCACCCCCCAGCAAGGGGACTACACCGAGGAATACCAGGCCTACTACCACGAAGAGCTGATCAAGCAGCTGTTCACCCGTCCCTTCATGTGGGCCACCCATGTGTGGAATATGTTCGACTTTGGCGCCGACGCCCGGAACGAGGGCGGCGAAAATGGCCAGAACCACAAGGGTCTGGTGACCTTCGACCGGAAGTACAAGAAGGACTCCTTCTACGCCTACAAGGCATGGCTCTCCGACGAACCTTTCGTCCACCTGTGCGGCAAGCGCTACATCGACCGGGTGGAGGACGTGACCAAGGTGACGGTCTACTCCAACCAAAAATCCGTGGAGCTCTTCGCCAACGGCGTTTCCCTGGGCATCAAGGAAGCGGCCGACCACTTCTTCTATTTTGATGTGCCCAACGTGGGTACCACCCACCTGGTGGCCGTTTCCGGCGAGCTGAAGGACGAGGGTTTCATCTGCAAGGTGGACAAATTCAACGAGGCCTACCGTCTCCGGGAAAAGAGCGCCATCCTGAACTGGTTCGACATCACCGAAGTGGAGGGCCACCTGAGCCTGAACTCCAGATTCAGCGACATCATGGCCACCCTGAAGGGCAAAATGCTGGTAGCCGGACTCTTCGCCAAAATGGCCCCCAGTCTGGGCGGCACCGGCGGCGGCGACATGAGCACCATGGGCTCCATGATGGAAATGCTGGGCAGCTTCACCTTCATACGCCTGGCAGGCATGCTGGGCTCCATGAACATCAAGTTCACCAAGGAAGAGCTGCTGGATATCAACGCCAAGCTCAACAAGATCAAAGCACCCAAGAAGTAAAGCCCCCCCACAAAAAAGCGGATAGCCGGTCACCCGGCTATCCGTTTTGTTTGCGGTTACTGCAAGCCCTGCTCGTAGGCCTCGATCATCTTCTTGACCATCTGGCCGCCGACGGAACCGGCCTCCCGGGAGGTCAGGTGACCGTTGTAGCCATTGGTCAGATTGACGCCGACTTCGGAAGCGGCCTGCATCTTGAACTTGTCCATAGCCTCCCGGGCCTGGGGAACGTTGATCTGGTTGTTGCTCTTCATAAAACTCTCTCCTTCTGTCGTTTTCCGGAAAGCCAAGCCGCTTTCCTCTGGAAAACGTCTTTTTTCTTTCCGTACACCTAGTTTGACCAGGCGAAGCGACAATAACCCTGTTTCTTTTCGGAAATGAGTTCATAATTTGCCAAATCAAAAGCACCCGCAAAACGCGGGTGCCCTTGATTATACATTAAACAGGAAGTTGACGATGTCGCCGTCCTTCATCACATATTCCTTGCCCTCGCTGCGGACCAGGCCTTTTGCCTTGGCGTTCGCCATGGTGCCGCAGGCCTTCATATCCTCGAAGGCGATCACCTCGGCACGGATGAAACCGCGCTCGAAATCGGTGTGGATTTTGCCTGCAGCCTGAGGCGCCTTGGTGCCCCGCTTGATGGTCCAGGCCCGGCACTCATCGGAGCCCGCGGTCAGGAAGGAGATCAGACCCAGCAGTGCATAGCTGGACTTGATGAGCCGGTCCAGGCCGCTTTCCGCAACCCCCAGCTCCTCCATGAACATAGCCTTCTCCTCGGGGTCATCCAGCTCGGCGATATCCGCCTCCAGCTTGGCACAAATGGGCAAAAGCTCACTGCCTTCGGCGGCAGCCAGACCCTTGACGGCCATATAGTGGCGGTTGTTTTCCGGCTCATTGATTTCGTTTTCCGCCAAATTTGCCACATAAATGGTCTTTTTCAGGGTCAGAAGATCAGAGGTGCCGATCAGCGCCCGGTCCTCGTCATCACAGTCGAAGGTTCTCGCCAGCTTCCCCTCGTTCAGGTGCTCCAGCAGCTCCGTAAAGACCTGCACCTCCCGGGCGAACCGCTTGTCGCCGCCCTTCATGGCCTTTTGGGCCTTGTCGATCCGGCGCTCCACCATTTCGATGTCCGCCATCACCAGCTCCAGGTTGATGATGTCGATATCCCGCAGAGGGTCGGTGCTACCCTCCACATGGGTCACGTTGGAATCCTCGAAGCAGCGGACCACATGGACGATGGCATCGGTGGTGCGAATATTGCTCAGGAACTTGTTGCCCAGGCCCTCACCCTTGGATGCGCCCTTCACCAGACCGGCGATGTCCACAAATTCGATGACCGCAGGGGTGTGCTTCTTGGGCTGATAAAAATCCGCCAGCCACTGCAGCCGCTCGTCGGGCACGCTCACCACGCCCACGTTGGGGTCGATGGTGCAGAACGCATAGTTATCAGCGGGAACACCCGCGTTGGTGATGGCGTTGAAGAGGGTGGACTTGCCCACATTAGGCAGTCCCACGATACCGAGTTTCATAGTAGATTGTTCTTCCTTTCAGAGATTACTTTCTTTTTCGATTATACAATTTGGCCAGTCCGCCCTCGCTGGTTTCCCGGAAGCGGTGGTTCAGGTTGATGCCTGTTTCGTGCATGGCCCGGCAGACCATGTCATAGCTGATATTTCGGGAGCCGGTAAGGAAATAGCTCAGGTTGCAGGCATTCATAGCCCGCATGGCGGCCACTGCGTTGCGCTCGATGCAGGGAATCTGCACCAGACCGCAAATGGGATCGCAGGTCAGACCCAAGTGATGCTCCATCGCCACCTCAGCGGCATACTCCACCTGATCCAGGTCCTGTTTGTAAAGCTCCGCCAGTGCAGCGGCTGCCATGGAGCAGGCTGTGCCGATCTCCGCCTGGCATCCGGCCTCCGCACCGGAGATAGAGGCATTCCGCTTGGTCAGATTGCCGATGATACCGGCAGTGGCCAGACCCCGGCAAATTTCCTCGTCGGAAAGGCCCCGGGTATCCTGCACATATTTCAGCACCGCCGGCAGCACACCGCAGGCACCGCAGGTGGGCGCGGTAACAATGGTGCCGTTGCTGGCATTTTGCTCCGCCACGGCATAGGCATAGGCGGCGATCATCCGGAATTCCAGCAGTGCAGGCGCCCGGACAGGAATATCCCGATTCAGCAAATATTTCGCCTTCCGCTGCACATTCAGACCGCCGGGCAGAATCCCCTCGGCCTCCAGCCCGTCGGCAATGGACTGCTTCATGGTCTGCCAGACCTCCATCAGGAAGGGCCAAATCTCAGGCCCTTCGTTCAGCTCCACATATTCGCTGAGGGTGCTGATGTAACGCCATTTACAAAAATCGGCAATCTCCGCAAAGGAATGCTCAATATACACCTCTTCGCTCTCGGTCTCAGATTGGCCCGGAAAACGGATATCGCCGCCGCCAATGGACTCCACCCGAAGCCGCCCGATTTCCTCCCCGCCCCGGAAGGCGATAAAATCCATGGTGTTAGGATGGGAGTTGGGAATGGATTCTTCAGAGAAAACAATATTGGTTGGCAGAGGCGACAAAACCTGGCGCAGCACCCGATCCGTGCCGTGGCCCACGCCGGTCTTGCTCAAAGAACCATAAAGGATCACCTGAAAGGCATCCGCCTCCGGATACCGCCCCTTAAACATCGCCGCCGCCCGCTCCGGTCCCATGGTATGGGAGGAGGAGGGCCCTTTGCCGATCTTATAGATTTCGCGGATGGATTTCATAGAAAAAGCCTCCGTTCAGTCGTTTTTCTGATTATATCAAATTTCCCTCAAAATTACAACGTCTTTCCCAAAAATAATCCACTGTCATTGCAAAGCCCCAGACCGCGGCAATGCACCTTCCTGTCATTGTTACGAAAACTGTAAATGATTGTTTAGCGGCCTAAAACGACGCGCCAACCACAACAACCGTGTCATTGCGAGGCCGAAGGCCGTGGCAATCTCCTGGTACAACTTTGGTCCTAATTCGCACCAAAATCTATGGATAATACCATTCTACATTG
>JAZQHH010000148.1:0-17577 GCA_045540495.1 Faecousia sp. | reverse complement strand
GTGGACGAGCTTCCTCAGATCCTCAACATCCTCAAGGGAGATATGAGCATCGTCGGCCCTCGGCCCGCGCTGCCCCGGGAAGTGGAGCAGTATAATGAGCTGCAGAAGCAGCGGATGTACGTTACCCCCGGCCTGACCTGCTATTGGCAGATCCAGCCCAAGCGTAATGAAATCAGCTTCGATGAGTGGATGGCTCTGGATCTGAAATATATCCAGGAGCGCAGCTTCTGGGTGGACTGGAAGATCATTTTCAAGACCATCGGCGCCGTGATCCACAAAGAGGGCGAGTAAGGCTCGCAGGAGGAATATATGAAGGTAGTTCTGTTAGCCGGTGGCTTCGGCACCCGGATATCTGAGGAATCCCAGTTCAAGCCCAAGCCCATGGTGGAGATCGGTGGCAAGCCCATCCTCTGGCACATTATGAAGGAATATTCCTACTACGGCTTTAATGAATTTATCATTTGCGCCGGTTATAAACAGCACGTCATCAAGGAGTGGTTTGCCGACTACTTCCTGCACAACAGTGATATCACCTTCGATTTCACTCAGGGCCGTAATGATATGCTGATCCACGATCAGCATTGCGAACCCTGGAAGGTGACGGTGGTGGATACCGGCCTTCATACCATGACCGGTGGCCGGATCAAGCGGATCCAGCCCTATATTGGCAATGAGCCCTTCCTGATGACCTACGGTGATGGTGTTTGCGATGTGAATATTCAGGAGCTGGTGGAATTCCACAAGTCCCACGGCCGCATCGCCACCCTGACCGCTGTCCGCCTGGAGCAGCAGAAGGGTATCCTGGACATCGGCGGCAATAACGCCGTCAAGTCCTTCCGGGAAAAGAGCAACCTGGACGGCGCTCCCATCAACGCCGGTTATATGGTGCTGAATCCCGAAATCTTTGACTATATCGACGGTGACGATACCGTCTTTGAAAAGAAGCCCATGGAGGAGCTGGCCCAGAAGGGCGAGCTGATGAGCTATCTGCACCGGGGCTTCTGGCAGTGTATGGACACTCGGCGGGAGATGGATATGCTGGAAAAGCTTCTGGCAGCCGGTACCGCCCCCTGGAAAAAGTGGGAAGATTGATTGATGTTTGATTTGAATTTCTATAAAGGTAAGCGGGTGTTCCTGACCGGACACACCGGCTTCAAGGGCGCCTGGCTGTGCAAAATGCTGGCAAATGCCGGTGCCATTGTGACGGGCTACTCTCTGGAGCCCCCCACCAGCCCCTCTCTTTTTGATATTGCCGGAATCAACGCCGATGTCCATAGTGTCATCGGCGATATCCGGGATTTAGGGGCTTTGAAGGCGGCTTTTGAGGAAGCCCAGCCTGAAATCGTGCTGCACCTGGCAGCCCAGCCCATCGTCCGGGACAGCTACAAGGACCCGGCCTACACCTATGAAACCAATGTAATGGGCACTGTGAATATCCTGGAGTGCGTTCGTCACGCAACCTGCGTCCGTTCTTTCCTGAATGTGACCACGGATAAGGTATATCTGAACAAGGAATGGGCCTGGGGCTACCGGGAGAATGAGGAGCTGGACGGCTTCGACCCCTACTCCAACTCCAAGTCCTGCTCGGAGCTGGTGACCCACAGCTATAAGAACAGCTTTTTTGCCGATGGCCACGTGGCCATTTCCACCGCCCGGGCCGGTAACGTCATCGGCGGCGGCGATTTTGCCAATGACCGCATCATCCCCGACTGCATCCGGGCCGCTATGAAGAAGGAGGACATCATCGTCCGCAATCCCTTCTCCACCCGGCCCTATCAGCATGTTCTGGAGCCCCTATATGCCTATCTGATGATTGCCGCCCGGCAGTATGAGGACGGCAGTTTCGCCGGGTACTACAATGTGGGCCCTGACGACCGGGACTGCTTCCAGACCGGCGCCCTGGTTGATTTGTTTGTCAAACATTGGGGCGAGGGGATGCGGTGGATTAACCGCTATGACGGGGGGCCCCACGAAGCCAATTTCCTGAAGCTGGACTGTTCCAAGCTGAAGGCCACCTTCGGCTGGAAGCCCCGGTGGGATCTGGACAAGGCCATCGAAAAGGTGACCCAGTGGAGCAAATGCTGGCTGTCCGGCGGCGATATCCGTGCCTGTATGGACGACCAGATTCGGGAATTTTTAGAAGGTTAAAAGGGGACATTCACTATGAAAATCCCAGTAACTTCCCTTGAAAAGGGAGTTTGCCGTTTGTTTGAAGCCGCCGGTATGACCCAGGCGGATGCCCGGATTGTCTGCCATTGCCTGTTGGAGGCAGAGCTGGCCGGTGTGTCTACCCACGGCATTGCCATGGTTCCTGCACATCTGAAAAAATGTAAGCAGGGCTACGATCTGTCTGCGAAGTTGGAGATCATCAAAAGCACGGCGGCCTTTACGGTCTGCGATGCTCATAATGCCATTGGTATGCTCTCTGCCTGGAAATGCATGGAGCTGGCCGTCCGCAAGGCGGAGGAATCCGGTATGCATCTGGTGCTGTGCAACAATGCCAACACCTTCAGCGCCGCTTATTGCTATGCCAAGTATGCGGTGGAGCATGGTAAAATCGCCATCGTGGCCTGCAACTCTCCGGCTCAGATGGCTCCTCTTGGGGGTAAAGAGAAACTGCTGGGGACCAATCCGCTGGCTATTGCCATTCCTGCCGGCCAGGAGGAACCCTTTATTTTGGATATGGCCACCAGCGCCGTGGCCAAGTCCCGCATCAACGAGGCCCTTCGCAATGGGGTGGACAAAATCCCCTTCGGCTGGGCCACGGACCTGGAAGGTAAGCCCACCGATGATCCCAAGGAAGCCGTCAAGGGCCTGATTTTGCCCATGGCCGGTCCCAAGGGCTACGGTTTAGCTATGGCCATCGATATTCTGGCGGGACTGCTGCCCCATGCCGCCTGCCTGGATGGGGTAGGGCGGTTTTATTCCGAGGATAACCGCTGCATGAATGTGGGGCATATGTTTATGATTCTAGACCCCGCCGCCATCTACGGCGAGGATTTCTACCGGGATATGGATGCCTACCTGCATCGGGTCCGCACCTCCCGGTCTGCCTCCGATGCACCGGTTTTGGTGCCCGGTGATATCAATGTGAATACCCGCACCCGCCTGCTGGCAGAGGGCATCAGCCTGACTGACAAGGTGGTCGGGGAGCTCAACGAGCTGTTGGCACAAATTGGTGAGCCTGCGTTGGAAGAAGCTATTTAACAGGAGTCGAAGCATGATGGGTTTACAGCAATCGAATAAAATGTCCTGCGTTTCGATTGCCAAGGGGATCGGCATTCTTTTGGTCGTGCTTGGGCATTGCATCACGGTGCCATATCTGAAACGGATGATTTATCTGTTCCATATGCCTCTGTTTTTCTTTCTGTCCGGCTATCTGTTCAAGGACAAGGCTACGGAACACATTTTTTCCTACACCTGGAGAAAGATTAAGAGTCTGTATATTCCCTTTGTGCTGTACAATTGCTTCGCCCTTCTGCTGCACCAGACATTTTGTGACATGGGACTGTACAGTGCCGAGTCGGCCTTCACTTCTCTGAGCGGCTTTCTGAAATACTTCATCAAGGTGCTGCTGTGCGTGAAGATGGAGGATGTGGTGGCGCCCCTGTGGTTCCTGCCGATTCTGGCGGTGGTCAGTGTGGCATTCTGCGTCCTGCGCTGGTTGGAGCAGCGGCTTAAGCTGCCTGCTGTTTTGCGCCACGCACTGATTTGCGGGATGTTCCTGGCGGTGTATTTGCTGCCTTCCCGCACCGGTCTGCTGCGGGCCTATGTGCTGACGGCGGTGGGCCTATTCCTGTTTAACATTGGTTATACGGTCCGCAACCATCCCATCGCTTTGCCCCGTTGGGGTTCTGCGTTGGCAGCTGGGCTCAGTCTGGCTGCTCTTGCGGTTGGGGCCCTTTTTCTGGATGTGAATGTGATCCAGATGCGCCTTGCTGACCCGATTTCCTTCACTTTGGGCAGCGTTTGCGGAATTTATCTGGTATGGTATGTGTCCAGATTCCTGGAAAAATGGGGAGGAAAACCGCTGCAGTATTGCGGCGACCGATCCCGGACGATCCTGGCCTGGCATTACTATGCGTTCCTTTTGGTAACCGTCGTTCAGTTTCTGGTTCGGCACAACAGCCTGAAGGGGCTGAACAACTTTGTCTTGTACCGTGCAATGGATGGCGGTATGATTTTTGTTTGGACTTTGATTTATTTTTGCGCGGGCGTTACCTTGCCGCTGCTGCTGGACTGGGTCAAAACCAGGCTCAGCAGGGCAAAAGCCCAGTGATAAAGGATTGAAATAGAGTGAGTAAAATCAAAATTTTGGATTGCACCCTGCGGGACGGCGGCTACGTCAACGACTGGGATTTTGGCGAGGCCCATATCCATAGCGTCCGTCAGAAGCTGGACATTGCCGGTGCCGATATTATCGAGCTTGGCTTTATGCGGGATGAGCCCTACAAGCCAAACCGGGCGGTGTACAATGGCATCGACCCTCTGCTGCCCATCATTGGGGAGAAGAAGGAGGGCACCATCTATTCCGCTCTGATCGAGATGGCTAATTACTTCCCGCCGGAGCTGCTGGCCCCCCGCCGTGCCGATGGCCCCGACCTGATGCGCTATTCCTTCTGGATGCGCTGCCTGGACGAGGCCTATGAGTATTGCCAGGGCATCGTGGACAAGGGATACCTGCTGGGCGTCCAACCCACCCGGGTGGAGCAGTATTCCGATGAGCAGTTCGCTGCCATGTGCCGCCGGTTCAGCAAGCTGAACCCCTTCGCGATTTATATTGTGGATACCTTCGGCCTGCTCACCAAAGAGCAGCTGATTCGTTTTGCCCGGATCGCTGACGAAAACGTGGGAGAGGGCATCCGTGTTGGCTACCACGCCCACAATAATATGCAGCAAGCCTTCTCCAATGCTACCACCTTCATTGAGCTGGGCCTGAAGCATGATATCGTGCTGGATGCCAGCGTTTACGGCATGGGCCGTGGCGCCGGCAACCTGAATTTTGAGCTGATCGGTAATTATCTCAACGTCCGGGAGCCTGGACGGTTCGATATTTCCGCCATGACCGATATCTGGGACGAAACCCTGAAGGATATCTATGACCGGCTCCCCTGGGGCTACGGTCTGGAATATTTCCTGGTGGCGGCCAATCAGTGCAACCCCAATTATGCCAGTTACTTCCTGTCCAATCACCCTGGCATGAAGGTCAGCGACCTGTGCCGTGTGTTGGAGGGCATTCAGGGCGACGCCAAGTTCCTGTATTCCAAGGAGCTGGCTGAGCGGCTGTATCAGGAAGTGGTGGGCTAACCGCCCCAGCAAGACCTTTGCCCCTGCGGATTTGGAGGATTTTTATGTTTGTAATTTATCATAGTTCGGATGCCTTTGCCAGTGTCACCGGTGTATCCATGCTGTCGTTGTTTGAAAACAATCGGCACATGGATCATATCAAGGTGCTCTACATCGAGCGGGGCATGACTGATGAAAATAAAGACCGGCTCCGCGCCATTGCGGAGCAGTATGGCCGTGAACTGGAGTTCATGGCCATGCCCAACTGGTCTCAAAAGCTGGATATCCAGCTGAAATCCTGCAAATCCGGCTGGCTAGGCTTCGGCTACAACCGGCTGTTTCTGACGGAATTTGTGCCGGAAACCGTTGATCGGTTGCTGTATCTGGACTCGGATACGGTGATTGAAGGCCCTCTGGATGAGCTTTGGAATGTTGACTTCGGCGACAATTATCTGGCGGGTGTGGACGACTGCCTCAGCTCCACCTATCGAAAAATCGTGGACCTGAAGGAAGGCGGCACCTATATCAATTCCGGCGTGCTGATGGTGAACCTGAAAAAATGGCGGGAGGAAAACATCCTGGAGGTGTTCCTCAAGACCCTGAAGGATAACAATGGCTATTTCGTATTCAACGATCAGTCTATTTTGAATTCTGTTTTCTCCGGCCGTATCAAGATCATGCATCAGAAGTTCAATGTGAATTCTCTGGTTTACCTGTTTGAGTACAGCGAGCTGATGAAGCTGCGCAAGCCCAAGGATTTTTCTTACACACCTGAGGAATACTATGAAGCCCGGAACCATCCGGTGCTGACCCATTTTACCGGCAATTTTTACGTCCATCGCCGTCCTTGGGTTGAAAACAGCGACCATCCTCATAAGGATGCGTTTTTGCAATACCTGGAAATGACCCCCTGGGCCGGAATGCCTCTGGCCCCGGACACCCGCGGCAGCGGCAGTAAGCGCTACACCGAGCTGTGCCACAAGCTGCCCCGGGGCGTGATGCTGAGCTCCGTGTCGTTCCTCTACAACGACCTGCGGCCCATATCTTTCAAACGCAAGCTGAAAAAAGAGCGGCGGTAATGCCGTTTTACAGAAAGGGGAAATGGAAAATGGTCAGGAAAGCCTGCTTTATTGTTGTTTGGTTTGGCAAACTGCCGGAGTATTTTGGCTTTTGGGAGCGCTCCTGTTGGATGAATGAAGCTTATGCGGACTTCCTTTTGGTCACCGACCAGGATTATGTCCCCGGTTTTTCCAATATCCATGTTCAGAAAACCACGATGGCTGACCTGAAGCGTAAAATGAGCGAAAAGCTTGGCTTGCCGGCTTCTTTCGAAAAGCCCTTTAAGTCCTGCGATTTCCGCCCGGCCTATGGCGTGATTTTTGACCAGGAGCTGGCCGGTTATGAATATTGGGGCCACTGCGATTTGGATCAGGTGTTTGGCGATCTTGGGATTTTGATGAACCGGCCTGATTTTGCCGGTTACGATAAGATTGGAAGATCCGGACATTTGACCCTGTTCAAAAATAATCAGGCAATGATTGCGCTCTATCGCCAGGAAGGCGCGCTGTTTGACTATCAAACGGTTTTCACCACGCCGGAGAATTATGCGTTTGACGAGCGAACCGGCATCTGCCGCATTGCCCAGCGGCAAAAGGTGGCTTATCTCAATATTGTGGACCTTCGCGCGGACATTCGGGTCCGAACCCGCAGGCTGGAGATCAATGCCGCGAAAAATTACGAAAAACAGTTGTTTTACTGGGAAAATGGCCATCTTTACCGGGCATTTATAGACGATGGGCAAATGAAGGAAGAAGAATATATTTACATTCACTTCCAGAAAAAGAAACTGAAGAATTTCTGCGGGGAAATCCCCAGTGCATTCTTTATTGGCCGTGAGGGCTTCTGTGAAAAATGCGGACCCGTTACTGCTGAGGATTTTGACAGGTACAATCAGGAGGATTCGGGCCTCTCCAACCGCTTGGATTCCTTGAAGTATTACTGCAATAAACTGAAGGATTACGTGCGTTGCTCGAAAGGTCAACGGCGTGTATGGACGGCACAAAAGAGGATATCAAATGAAGTATATGAATAAATTTTTTGGAGCGGAGCCCCAGAAAAATATATTATGCAACAGATATTTTATTTGGTTGGTGTTCCTTGCGTCCATCCAGCCGGATCTGCTGATTCAGAAGTCCATTGTTACTAATTTTTTCAGCGCAGTCACAATTTTCGCCTGTGGCTGTATCTGCCTCGATATTTTGGCTCGGAGAGCGTTTAAGCCCAATGTCGCCATCTCCTTGGTGTTGGCGATTCAGTTGGCTTTGATTTTCAGTACGGTGCTGAATCATGGTAATTTCACATTCAGCGTTAAGAAAATGCTGATGATTATGGCTGTGGTCATGCTGACGCATAAGAATCTGAAGATCAATGCCAGAGGGTTTATCCGGGATATTTACTGGCTGCTGTTTGTCTGCATTTCTATTCATTTTGTTACACTTCTGCTGTTTCCAACGGGAATCTATACTTCGTATTATGAGATCTATAATCAGATGATCCCATACCTGCGTCATTGGTTCCTGTCCACCGGTAATAATTATGTGATTTTTGTTTTGCCTGCTTTCTTTCTGGATCGGCTGCGGCTGCGAGATGAAGGGAAGCGGACGGACGTTTATTCCTTGTTGCTCTGGTTTATGGGCTTCTTTGGGATGCTCAAGTCCAGTGCATCTACTTCACTGGCAGCCTGCTTCCTGTTTGTGGTGTTTGTGCTGATTATAGAGTGGAAAAATATCCCGATGCCTCCTTTCTGGACCTATGTTCTGTTCGGCGTTGCCCTGTTTGCGATGCTTGTCTATGGCAATTTGGGCGGTATCGTGGGTGAGCTTTTGGGCGTTGGCCCCATTGATTTCACCGGGCGTACACGGATTTGGGCAAAGGCCTCCGAGTGGGCGGCGCAAAGTCCTATTTTTGGTTATGGCCTGGAATACCAGAAGCTGTTGATTGAAAAAATGGGCGGCAATAACGTAGCGACCCATTGCCACAATTTGTATATGGACCTGTTTTATCGGTCCGGCCTGGTGGGGTTGGGGCTGTTTCTTGCTACCCTGGTTCTGTGCGGATTTTCCATCGCCAAGCGCAAGGATCATCCCATGTCCAAGCTCATCGGGTTCACCCTGTTCCTGTATCTGGGCATCTTGTTCCAGATGGAGGCCTATTTTAATCTGACGCTGTTTTATATCCTTGTGATGTTTGCCTTCCATACGGAGGATTGGACGGCATCCTTCCTTTCCGAGAACATCGATCCGGACAAGAAGGTAACAGTGTATATTTGCGAGACTGTTTACCATGTCATGTTGGCCACACTCCTTCTGCGGGGGGAGGATAATTTGATCCTGTGCACCACTCACGAGAAGAAAAATATGGAAAATTTCCGGAAACTGCGGACCAAATCCATTCCGGAGGCATATTTCCTGATGCGTTTCCGTGACTCCCGGAAGGAAAATCTGGGCCTTGAGATGCTGGAAGATCGTCGTATTCTGAGCACCCTGCAGGAGCAGTATGGTTTCCGGAATTTCGATTTGGTGAACTTCGCCTGGAGCGCCAACAGCATTGACCGTTCCTCTGCCTACTATTATAAGAAATGCCGCCGGGCCACCTTCTATGAAGAGGGCGCCATGGGCTGCATTGGCGTACCTCAGAGCAAGAAGAAACTGCTGGTCAAGCAGCTGCTGGGCATTCCTGTCCGCTTCCATGGAGATAAGAAGCTCCAGGCTGTTTACGTTCAGAATCCCGACCTTTATGATGACCGCTTCGGTGATAAGCTCCGCAGCTTTGATCTGTGTTCTTTGATGGAGGATTCTCAGGTCGGCAGCCGGGTTGTGGGCTTGTTCATGGACGAGGAAAAAGCGGAGAAAATGTCGGATATCAACGGAAAATCCATCATTTTCACCCAGCCTTTGTCCGAAGATGGCTATATTTCCGAGGAGCGGAAGGTGGAGATTTATTCGGTGATCTGCGATTGGTTCAATTCCGAGCAGACCATCCTGAAGATCCACCCCCGGGATACCTCTGATTATGCTGCTGTCAAGGCCAATGTCCTCCGGGAAACCTTCCCCGGGGAGCTGTTTGATGTGCTGGGCGTGCGCTTTGATGCCGCTGTTGGCATCTGCACCAGCGCGGTGAACAATGTGGACGCCGCCCACCCGGTGAATTTGAACCCGGATTTCCTGAAGGACACCCATTTCGATGCCGAAGAAATGGCTGACCTGTTTGAAAAGAATGGAGTGCTGAAAAGCCAATGAGCCGCGTATTTGTAATTTCCTACCGAAAGTGCCTGGGCCCCGTGGGCGGTGGCACCGGTGTGAATTTTAAGCTGTACCTTGCCAACAAACAGTATGGCATGATCGATAATTGCTACCATATTTTCACCGACCAGGTGATTGCCCCCGGCACCGCCGAGGTCAGCTATTCCAAGCTGGGCTCCGCCGCCAAGAGCCAGAAGAAGGGCGTTATGGCCCTTCTGACCCGAATGGGTGCCGCCTGGATCGCCAAGCATCAGAATTACCGCAAGCGTATCCGGGTCTACCTCCGGCAGCTGAATGAGCAATATCATTTCAACGGCCGGGATGTTTTCCTGTTCCAGGACGTGGAAAGCGCCCATGAATTTATGGACCTGTATCCCTTCACCAAAACGGTTCTGATTTATCATCAGCAGGGAAGCCTGTACAATGAATGGCAGGCATTCAACTCCGTGGAGCTGCCTGCCTACCGGAAGTACCTGAACAAGTACTCCGAGAAGGTTTACCAAAAGGTAAAGGTGTTAGCGTTCCCCTCTATGGGCGCCAAGGATAGCCTGCTGCAGTCCGAGCCCTACTTTGAGAAGGTTCTGGGCAGCCGCAGCATTGATGTGCTGTACAATGGCTTTACCAAGCCGGAGTTGCCTGCCGATAGCGACCTCATCCAGGAGCTGCGGAGCAAGCTGGAGTCCTTCGATGGCTACAAATTCGCCACCGTTTCCGCCCTGAATGAAGCCAAGGGCGTGGAGCGGATTCCTCAGTATCTGGCTGAGGTTGGCAAAAAGCACCCCTTCCGTTGGGTGATTGTCGGCAACGGCGTGAAGGCTGAGGAGCTGGAGGCCAATATCGCAAAATACGGCATTGAGGATTCTGTAATTTGGATCCGGGACCCCATGCCTCACGACGATATCCTGAAAATCTTCTCCATGACGGATCACTACATCCTGTTCCACCGTTTCTCCATTTTCGACTATTCCACCATCGAGGCCATGGCCTATGGCAACATCCCTGTGCTGACCCCCATCGGCGGCAACAAGGAGGTCATTTTCGGCGACAATGGCGTATTTGTGGATGATTTCTCTGACGCAAGCCCCTTCGAGGCCCAGAAAAAGATTCCCATGGCGGAGCTGAAAGAGAAAAACATGGCCCTCCAGAACCAGCATTTCAGTGACGAGGCCTTCCTGGTCCGGTATCAGGCTCTGGTGGAGCGACTGAAAGAGGGTAATTAATATGAATGTGGCATTCATCCCCGTCCGGGGCGGCAGCAAGTCCATCCCCCTGAAAAACATCAAGCCTATTTCCGGTAAGCCTCTGGTCTACTGGACCGTGAAGGCCGCCTGCGGCTGTAAGTACATCGACCGGGTCTACATCGCCACCGACAGCGTCAAGATTCGGGAAACCGTTGAATCCTTCAAACAGGGGAGTGAGGCGGCGCTGTTCTCCAAGGCGGTGGTCATCGACCGGTCTGCCGAGTCCGCTTCCGACACGGCTTCCACCGAGTTTGCCATGCTGGAGTTTGCAGGAAATTACGATTTTGATAATATCGTTTTGATCCAGGCCACCTCTCCGCTGCTGGTCAGCGATGATTTGGACCGGGGCTTTGAGGCCTTCAACGAAGAGGGCACCGACAGCGTCCTGTCCGTGGTCCGGCAGAAGCGGTTCCATTGGGCTGACGATGCCAGCGGCTTCGCCCATCCCACCAACTACGATGTGTTTCATCGCCCCCGCCGCCAGGAATTTGACGGCTACATGGTGGAAAACGGCGCGTTCTACATTTCCTCCAAGGCCGGTCTGATTGCCAATCAAAACCGGGTTTGGGGTAATATCAAGGCTGTTGAAATGAACGAGGATACCTTCTTCGAGATCGATGAGCCCAGCGACTGGGTCATCATCGAGGCGCTGATGAAGAAAAACGGCATCACTGCCCCTTCTGAGATTCCTGAAATCAAAATGTTCCTGACCGATTGCGACGGCTGTCTGACGGATGCGGGGATGTACTATTCCGAGCATGGGGACGAGCTGAAAAAGTTCAACACCAAGGACGGTATGGGCTTTGCGCTGCTGCGGAAGGCCGGTGTTGTCACCGGTATCGTCACCAGTGAGAATGTGGATCTGAACCGCCGCCGGGCCGAAAAGCTGAAGCTGGATATTCTGGAAGCCGGCTGCAAGGATAAGGTGGCCGCCCTGAACCGGATCTGCGCCGAGCGGGGCATCAGCCCGGAAAATGTTGCCTATGTGGGCGACGATATCAACGATCTGGGGGTCATCCAGATGGTGGGCTACGGCTGCGCCCCGGCGGATGCCATGCCCCAGGTGAAGGCCGCCGCCAAGTATGTCACCACCGCCAAGGGCGGCGAGGGTGTCATCCGCGAGGTCGTGGAGAAAATTTTAAGCAAATAACCGAGGTAATTCAATATGGCGAAAAAATCGCTGGCGGTTAATTCTATCTACAGTGTGTTCTACAAGCTGTTGAATGTGCTGTTTCCGCTGATTACCGCCACCTATGCGGCTCGAACGCTGCTGGCCGATGGCGTGGGCAAGGTGTCCTTCGCCCAGAATATTGTCCAGTATTTCGTTATCATTGCCGCGCTGGGCATCCCGAACTATGGCATCCGGGAGATTGCCAAACGGCAGGACGATGCCGACAGCACCAACCGGGTCTTTACAGAGCTGTTTCTGATCAATGGTTGTTCCACCCTGGCCTGTATCGCTGTTTACTACGGCATGATTCTGGGCTTCGACTATTTTGCAGAGCAGCGGCTGTTGTTCATAGCTGTGGGACTGTCGCTGGTTATGAATCTGTTCAATGTGGACTGGTTCTACCAGGGGAAAGAGGAGTACGGCTACATTGCCGCCCGGAGCTTCGCGGTGAAGCTGCTGTCGCTGGTGGCCCTGTTCCTGTTCGTGCGGGATACCGGAGATTTTGTCATCTATGCGCTGATTCACAGCCTGGCCATTGCGGGCAATTACCTGTTCAACGTGTTCAATCTTCGTGGTCGGGTAAGGCTGTGCTTCCAGGGCATTAACATCAAGCGTCATCTCAAGCCGGTCATTATCCTGCTGGCCAGCTCCATCTCCATCGAACTGTATACCCTGCTGGATACCACGATGCTGGGTATGTGGTGCGCCGATGAAATTGTGGGCTATTATAATAATGCTACCAAGCTGGCCCGTATCATCAATTCCATTATTTCCTCCATTGCGCTGGTGCTGCTGCCGCGGCTGAGCTATTATTATAATAATGGAAAAATGGAGGAATTTCGCAGCGTTGCCAGCCGGGTCCTGAAAATTCTGACGGTGCTGGCTATCCCGGCGGTGCTGGGTGTGTTTCTGCTGGCGGACAGCATGATTCCTGTGCTGTTTGGCACGTCCTTCCTGCCTGCCATTGTGACCTTGCGGATTTTGTCTGTGCTGGTTATGGCGGTGGCGCTGAACAATTTCTTCGGCACCCAGATTCTGATGACGGTGGGGCAGGAGAAGAAGCTGCTGGCCTCTGTGGTCATTGGCGCGGTGGTGAATCTGATTCTCAATTCTATTCTGATTCGTCCCTACCAGCACAATGGCGCGGCATTTGCTTCTGCAGTCAGCGAAGTTTGCGTGCTGCTGGCTACCATGATTTTTGCGTGGAAGTATATTCGCTTCCGGTTTGAGCTCCGCTATTGGCTGACCACAGCCGCTTCGGCAACGCTGCTGGTCATGGCGGTACTGGGGGTGAAGCTGCTGAATCTGCCGATGATTCTGGAGCTGGGCCTGGGCATCGCCGCTGGCGGAATGGTTTACATCCTTTCCGGCGCCTTGCTGGGCAACGAAGGTGTCCGGCAGATTCTTGAAATTGGAAAGCATCTGATGAAAAAAGTCCTCCGCAGATGAATAAGAACGTACCTGCCGGGCAAGCTATTCTTGCCCGGCAGAAAAAATATTGAAAAAGTGAAAAATAGTTCTTGACTTTTTCGTAAAGATGCGTATAATAATATTGTTCCTGATTTAGAGGATTTGTGTAACGGTAGCACACCGGACTCTGACTCCGTTTGCGGGGGTTCGAATCCCTCATCCTCTGCCAAAATCGACATTCTTCAGTTGAAGAATGTCGATTTTTCTTTTGCAATTTTCTCTGGTTCTATAATAAATGTTGGGGTCAGGCTCATCGCCTGACCCCAACATTTATTATAGTACCTTTTTGAAGTAACACGCCATTTTTTGCCTAAATGTCTTTCGGCGAGATACAGGGTTCTTGGAGGGATTCCTTGGTGCCCTGGGGGCTCATTTGGCGGTAAATTTCTATGAGCTGCTTCCGGGAGGAAACCCCCAGCTTGCTGTAGAGGTTTTTATTGTGGAATTTCAGGGTATTTTCCTTGATGTTCAGCTGCTCCATGATTTCACGGGTGGTTTTTCCGGCGGTATAGGCTTCAAAAACCGTTCGTTCCGTGGGAGTCAGCTCTTTCAGGCCGGTGCGGAAAGCATCCAATTGGGATTCCTCGGGGGAAACGTCAGGGGAGGAGATCTCCACCACCGCCACGGGGCAGGGGCAGGCTGCCGGACCCTATTCAGCTCGGCCAGCACCAAATGCAGTCCCAGCAGGAACAATACACTGATGATGTAGGAAACCGACAGCATCTCGAAATCGATTTTGACCAATTGCTCAATCAGCCACACGCATAGGTTTACGAACACCGCAATCAGCAAAATCACTGCATGGCCGGTGGAGCCCAGCTTCTTTTTTGCGGCGGCGTGGAAAATTACGGCGGTCATGGCGCCGAAATAGCCCAGCAGGTAGATCAGATACAGCACGTGCAGCGGCCCATAGACTTTGTTCAGGGAGGAGGCACCGTTTATGGTTTGCAGAGAAACCTCTTTATAATAAACCGTCGGATATCCGGGGCTGGCGGCCACGAACAGCACCGCCAACGCCAGCGCCAGCAGTCCGCCTGCGAGCCATTTTGGATAGCGCAGTCCGGTAGCACCCAGAATGATCATCAGCATAGACAGGGGCAGGATCACCGACCCCAGGTAGGAGATCCGGTTGGCCAGCAGGGCTTTGTCCAGGTTTTTGGATACGGACAGGCAGAAGTACCCCAGATTGACCACCAGCACCGATGTCAGCAGCAGCAAAAACCAGCCGTCCTTCCGGCGGACAATACAGCAGTAGTCCAGCAGCAGAAGAAAGGATAAAATGGCGGTGGCGCCATAGACCAGGGAAACGCTGGCAGCTTTTTCACCAATGGCGGAGCAGCCGGAGAGCGTCAGAACCAGGAGAACCGGAAGTCCCAGGTATGTTTTTTCATAGAAAACTCCTTCAAAAGGCTTTCCCACACTTTTATTTTTTGAAAGTGTTGCGACATTGGCGTGGGGAGGCGGCAAAATGATGATGCAGAGGTATCGAAGGAGGGTATCGATCCTGTGTACAAAACAATAGGGGTACCCCTTTATGCCGCCAGCATAAAGGCTCTGTCTACGCGCCAACGAACACAGAGCCCGCCCCTATCTATATAAATATATCATGCTTTTCAAAGTTCGTCAACGACCGAGAAAGCTGAAAATTTTGAAGGAGGCTACATATATGAATCATCGTAACCTGTTGCGGATGCTGAGTTGCCTGTTGGTTTTGGCGGCAGTGGTTGGCCTGATTCCTGCTGTTTTTGCGGGAGCAACGGAAACCGTACCGGCATCCAACGGTACCCCCGGCGAGAGTACCCAAACCCCCATCCTGATCAGCACCATGGATCAGCTGATCGAGGAGATGGAGAAGGACGTAACCTCTCCCACCTACTACAAGCTCACCGAGGACATCTCCCACGAAACGTCCATCGAATATTTTGACGGTCGGGAAGATCATACAGGCGATGACGGCTATAACACCGTCAGAAAGCCCCAAATGGCGCAATGCGTTGTGGGAATGGGTAAAAAGTTCCTCGAGCTTGACGGATACGACATCCACTACAAAAACAACGTCAATTTCAATCTTGGCGATGATAACAGTCGGTTCTGGGGCTCAGGACCTAAGTACGATTCCCTGACATTTTTCTACCTTGGTGAGGGCTGTGATCTTACGGTCTCAAACACCACCGGAGGCGATGCCGAGGTTTGGTACGACGGCTGGATGCACAACCGCACCAATTTCTTTGGCGGTCCCAACTATATCTATACGGCAGTCCGCGACGTGTTTCGCGTGGAAGCGGGTGCGGAGCTGACCGTAAACAATACAGACATCAAGGCAGGCAGAAACCGCAAGATCTGGATGGTCCATTCCTACTATACCGACAAGGAAGGCAAGACGAACCTGCTCGCCAAGATTACCTATAACGGCTACGCCTACGAGCAGATCTACGGCTCTGCCATCGTGGCAAACGGCGGTAAAGTCACGATAAACGGCGGCTATATCGAGGGACGAGGCGGCTACCGCGGCGCCTTCAACGTCAGCGGTGTTCCGGATTGGAATAAAGACTCTATTGCGGATATGGTCTGGGGTGGAGACTTCACGACGGACGATATGATTGAAAACTGCCTGTCCAACGTGGGCGGCAAGGCGGCGGTTCAGATCGCCGGCGAGGGCAGCACGGTCATCATCAACGACGGTGAGTTCTGGGGCTGCGGCGGCGCCGACGTCATCGGTATCACCGGCCTGAACGGCGGAAGTGTGAAGGAATATACCCTGCGCATCAACGCCGGCACCTTCGACACCTCCAAGACCGATAAGGAGCGCCTTCCCGACCGATGTGCAGGAAACGTCAACAGCGGTCCCTGGCCCTGGTCTCATTCAAACTGGATGTTGTGGGCGAACTGCCGCTGCATCCGTGACACACTGCGCGGCGATATCGGCATTCCCGCAGTGGATGGCTACGGCAAAAACGTCTTCAACACGAAAATGGTTCACGTCTACATCGATGACGAAGAGCCGGAAGACGAGTGCATTGACAATGCCGATCTGGATTTCAGATGCAAGAGCGATTCCGACACCATCATCGTCAAGCCCAGAGAGGAAAAGTCTTATTGGAACACTGAAGCACCAATATGGGGTAATTACGCCGGTCGAAACAACTATGCGATCTATGCCTATTCGGATGGAGAGATTGTTGCGCAGGCCCCGGGATCCGATGTGATGAACCATGGACCGGCAGAAAGTCCGACGTTCTTCTTCTCCGCAGTATCCCACTATGATATGACGGATGAGGATAACCCCTATTTTGACAGAGGTCATCGTGCCATTGGCAATTGGGTGCTGTACGAAGAGGACAAAAACGGCAATTTGATAAACAGTTATGAACGTGTGAGTGCTCCCTTCAAAACGGAGCACAAGGACGGACATACCATTTACAATTTCAAGATTCCCCTGAGCTATTTCCCCCGTTACTCGGGTGTGAAGTGGGATGAAACCCATAAATATTATCTGGTTGCGTACATGGAGGAGCGTTTTGGCAGCAATGTGAATACCTACGTGACGCATTCCTACACGACCAGTGTTTTCCAGGACTGGGAGAACGGCATTTATGATGGCGATGGCGTTCTTGACTTCTATTACAATATGGGTCTTGAGATCGTCTACGGTCAATCCCTTGCTACCTGCGGTGCAGAGGTTGTCTACAGCAACGCTGTCTATGGCAGCGATCCGGTACTGACTTTCAACGACGCTTTCAATGAAATGAAAGTGAACGGAACGGAAGCCTACCAGTGGCAGGTTCTGGAAAATGATGAGTGGGTAGATTAAAGAAACAGATGAGAGACAGGCTCACATGGGCTCTGGTGGATCCGATTCCTCAGCTCGGTAAGCCGCCGTACACCACAAGTACTACCAAGGCGAGCATCAACACCAAGACCGGTGAGATCACACTCAAAGACGCCGCTGTGGCGGGGAATGTGATCCGCTTTGTGGGAATACTGGATGATCCCTACCTCGGACGAATCATCATCCCCGGTTCCATCACCGTAGTTGCCGCACCTGAGCCGGAGGTTCACACCTGTGACTACGAGGGCTATGCCCAAAACGACGGGGAGACCCATTTCC
>JAZQHH010000147.1:0-3006 GCA_045540495.1 Faecousia sp. | reverse complement strand
GGGGAAGGGGGATTCGTTGGTGTTGAGTTTGATGTAGCGCTGGTCCCGGGGCTGCTCGCCGGGGGTATAGGGAGTCAAAGCGGAATATTTTTCGCTGAAAAAGCGGCTCATTGTTCTTCCTCCGTGCGAATTACGGCACTTTTTGCGTGGGCGGTCAGGCCCTCGGCGGTGGCGAATTTGGCAACATCCTTTGCAACTCTTGCCAGGGCATCCCGGGTGTAGTAAGTGTACTGGGTCTTTTTAATGAAGTCGTCCACACTCAGGGGGCTGGAGAACCGGGCCATGCCGCTGGTGGGGAGGGTATGGTTGGGGCCGGCGTAGTAGTCGCCCAGGGCCTCGGGGCAATTGCGGCCCATGAAGATGGAACCCGCGTGACGGATGCTGTCCAGATAGTCGAAGGGATTATCCACACACAGCTCCAGATGCTCCGGGGCAATCTCGTTGGAGATTTCAATGACGGTTTTCAGGTCTTCAGCCACGATGATTTTGCCGTTGTTGTCGATGGAGGCCCGGGCGATATCGGAGCGCTCCAGCGTGGGAATCTGGATTTCCAATTCCGCCTGAACCGCCAGGGCCAGGGCTTCGGAATCGGTGACCAGCACGGCGCTGGCCAGCTTGTCATGCTCCGCCTGGCTCAGCAAATCCGCCGCCAGGTGACGGGGATTGGATTTGCCATCGGCGATAATCAGGATTTCGCTGGGGCCGGCAATCATATCGATGGACACCTGGCCGAACACCTGCCGCTTGGCCTCCGCCACGAAAGCGTTGCCGGGGCCAACGATTTTGTCCACCCGGGGGATGCTCTCGGTGCCGTAGGCCAGAGCGGCAATGGCCTGAGCGCCGCCTACCTTGAAAATCCGGTCCACACCGGCCACAGAAGCGGCGGCCAGGATGACGGGGTTGACTTTTCCCTGGGCGTTGGGGGGAGTGACCATCACCAGCTCCCGGACACCGGCGATTTTTGCCGGAATGGAGTCCATGAGCACGGTGGAAGGGTAGGCGGCGGTGCCGCCGGGGACGTACAGGCCAGCCCGGTCCACGGGGATGATTTTCTGGCCCATGAGGATGCCGTCCTCATCGTTGATGATGAAGCTGTTGCGGACCTGACGGCTGTGGAATTTGCGGATATTGTCGGCGGCGGTGCGGAGAATCCGCAGGAAGTCCGGGTCAACGGCGGCCACCGCTTCGTCGATTTCTTCTTTTGTCACCTGCAGCGCGGTGAGCTTGGCTTTGTCGAACTTTTCGCAGTATTCAAACAGGGCTTTATCCCCATTTTTTCGGACATTTGCAATGATTTCTGATACAATGTCCGTCACATTCACGGCGGGCTCCACCCGGGCGAAAATTTCCTCCGGGGCCACTTCGCCGTATTTCATAATCTTAATCATTTCGCTTCCTCCATTTGCGCTTCCATGCTGCGAAGGATTTGGTCGATTTCCGCGCCCTTGAATTTGTAGCTGGCCTTGTTGGCGATGAGCCGGGCGGAGATGGGGACGATGGTATCGTAGACTTGCAGATTATTTTCTTTCAGGGTGGTGCCGGTTTCCACGATGTCCACGATCACATCGGACAGACCCAGAATTGGGGCAATTTCAATGGAGCCGTTCAGGTGGATGATGTCGATATCCCGGCCCTTGGAGCGGTAGTAATTGCTGGCGATGTTGGTAAATTTCGTGGCCACCCGGAGGGTGCGCCGGGTGTCGTCCCGGAAGCCGGCCATGGCGGCCACCGCCATGCGGCATTTGCCCAAATTCAAGTCGAACAGCTCGTAGATATCCGGCTCGTATTCCAGCAGGATGTCTTTTCCGGCGACACCGATATCGGCGGCGCCCCGTTCGACATATATCGCCACGTCCGAGGGCTTGACCCAGAAGTAGCGGACGCCCCGCTCTTCGTTTTCGAAAATCAGCTTGCGGTTGTTTTCCTTGATGGAGGGGCAGGGAAAGCCGGCCTTTTCGAACATGGCGTAGACTTTTTCGCCCAGGCGGCCCTTGGGCAGTGCGACGTTAAGCATTGGTCGGCTCTCCTTTCGTCAGATTCTTGATTTCCTTGTAGCGCAAATCGGTGGGGATGGTTTGCTGAACGGTGACCCGGTTGCCTGCGGTGGTGAGGGCTTTGACCTGCTGGCGCAGGGCGGGCAGGGGAGTGGTGTTGTCGTAAAGCAGGACTACGTCCACATCCCACTCCTCGCCGGGCTCTTCCAGACGTTCCAGCATATCCATGTAAACGGCGAAGCCGATGGCTTTGTCGGTGCGCTTCATTTTCTTCATCAGCTTGTCGTACTGGCCGCCGGACAGGACGCTGCCTGGGAGGCCGTTGACAAAGCCCTTGAAGACGAAGCCGTTATAATAATGAATGTCATCCACCACCGAGAAATCAATCCGCAGCATTTGCGCCATGTCGCTGTCTGCCAGGGACTGAATCACATCGGTGAACTGGGCGAGGGTGGTGGGGCTGACCTTGCCGGCCAGCAGCGATTCCAGTTTGGGCAGCACCTGGGCGGGGGCACCGCCGGTGCAGACCAGCTCCCGCAGCAGGGCGGTGTTTTCCGGGCTGATGGCGGCGTTCTGGCACAGGGCGGTCAGCTCGTGGATATTCTTCTCGCTGATGAATTTTACCAGAGTGCCCTTCTGGTCCGCCGGGATGCCGATGCTGTCCATCAGCTCCGCCAGCAGGCCCAGGTGGGAGATGTCCAGGATGGTTTCGTCAGAAATGGAGCGCAGGCTCTGGGCGGCCAGCTCCAGTACCTCGCTGATGCAGTAGCTGTCAACGGTGCCCAGGCACTCCAGGCCCATCTGCTGGATTTCCCGGAAGCCGTGGGCCCCCTTGGTGACCCGGTAGACATTTTCGTTGTAGTAGAGCTTCTGAACTCCGGGCAGCTCCTTGCTGTTTTTGACGATGGACAGGGTCACGTCGGGCTTCAGAGCCATGAGCTTGCCGTCCGTATCTGTAAAGGTGATCACGCTGTCGGAGATCAGGAAATCCTTGTTACGGGCGTAGAGGTCA
>JAZQHH010000146.1:0-2001 GCA_045540495.1 Faecousia sp. | reverse complement strand
TGTAATGTTTTACGGGCCAATGAGGGCGCCCGTCCCTACACAAAAAGAAAAAAGGACACTCCGATTGGGAGTGTCCTTTTCTTTGTAATTTTTAATCTACGCAGACGAGGCCGTTTTCTTTGATGGTGATGGTCATACCGTCCTTGACATAATCCAGGAATGCATCGCCCAGGTTATCCACAACGGGCATGCTGACACCATCCAGCCAGACGGAGGCCAGAATGGAACCGGCAGCGGCCAGGGAGTCGATGGGCTTAGAAAACAGCATACAGGCAGGCTGGCGCTCCATGGCGCAGGCGCAGTAGAGCACCAGGCCGCCGGTGGTGGAGCCGATGGTCTGGGGCAGGCACAGGGCGGTGCCCAGCATCTGCTTGCCGAACAGATCGGGATTGTTCTGGTCGCCGCAGGTGGCCTTCTTGTCGCCGAACTGCAGGGCCTTCTGGAAGGAGGCCAGGGTATTCAGTCCGCCGTGGCTCACCAGGGCGGGAGCGGTGACGGCGCCGGGGGCAACAACACGTCCTTTGAACTGCTTCATATCAATTGCCTCCCTTCGTGATCTTAGCGAGGATCTGCTCCTCGGTGTAGTACCGGGCGGTGGTGTAGGTCCGCAGCTTATTGGAAGAGGTGATGACGTTCATCTTGCCGCAGAGGGGGTTGTTCATGTACATCAGGGGGCAGATGTAGCTGAGGATGACGCCGGTGGCCGCCAGCCGCTTGGCGTATTCGGTCTGCTCGAAGGCCTTTTTCACCGCGGGAGCGGTGGTGAAGACCGTGGGAATCAGCACCTTCTTGTTGCCGGAGGCCTTCAGGCCCTCTTCCACCCGCACAGTCCAGCTCTTCAGCTGCTCCATGCTCATGTGGGGGCAGCCCACGAAGCAGAGCTTGGGGGTTGCATCGGGATTTTTCCACATGACGGGATAATTTTTCTGGACCCGCTCCAGCTCCGCGTCATCAATGACGTAGACCTGGGCATCGGCCTTGACCAGGGTCTTGCCCAGCTCTTTGGCTTCGGGGGTCAAATTTTCGATATGGTACAGGCCCACTGCGCCGTTGGAGGCGGTGGCGGCACCGAAATCCTTCAGGTAGGCGCAGTTTTCGTCGTTCAGCTCAGTGCCCAGCCATTTTTCCATGCCGGTGATAAAGGGCACATCTTCCATGACCTTCATGCCGATGGCGGAGCCCAGCAGCTGGGCTTCGGGGCGGCGCTTGCATTCCACCTTGATGATCCAGCTGGCCTTCCGGCCCTCGTCAGTCAGCAGGCCGAAATGGGGCACGCAGCCGGCGATGGAGCCCATGATACCCATCATGCCGGAGTTCCGGTTGCACCGGGCGCCCAGCACGGAGTTGGCATAGACCACCGCAGAGGACTCCGCCCAGCTCAGCACGTCGCCGTTTTTCGGCTTGTTGCCCATCTGGTCCAGGTAGCAGGCGCAGGAGAACGCGTCGGCATCCATCAGACCGAGCTGGTTCAGCTGCTGCTCGTAGTCATCCTGCTTGGAGTACATAAATTTATTAAAAATCAGCTTCTGCAGAAAATTGGCGGGGACATTTTTGTCCACGGGCCGGGGATCCACGGAGAATTTCTGGCCGGACACCGCCCCGGCATCGATGAGCTTTTGCATCAGGTCGAACACCGGGCCCATCATTTTCAGGCCGAAGGAGGTGACCAGGTGGTTATATTCGGAGGTCACAGGCACCATTTTGTCAGCCCCAAAGGTTTCGCCGTACATGACCAGGGTCTTCATAACCTTGGACATGGTCTCGCCCTTGGAACCATCGAGAATGGCCTGCTGTTCAGGGGTAAGATACATATTATCGCTCCTTTTGTTGAGTTTTGTAGGGGAAATGATTGTTTAGCGTAGTAAGATCAAGCTGTCATTGCGAGGAGCGAAGCGACGTGGCAATCTCCCGGTATCATCTACGATAAGGAAAAAGTTCGATGAACGTACAATGTAGAATGGGATTGTGCATAGATTTTGGTGCGAATTAGGACCAAAGTTG
>JAZQHH010000145.1:0-9069 GCA_045540495.1 Faecousia sp. | reverse complement strand
ACCGGGAGATTGCCACGTCGCTTCGCTCCTCGCAATGACAGGTGGACGGACTGCCCCGCATCCGAAGGATGCTCGGCGGCCCATAGGCCGCCGCATTATTTATCCTCCGCTAAACAATCATTTACACCCGCAAGAAGCTTTTTGACGGCGGTATTCTGGCTCAAATCTCCATAATCACCGGCAGAATCATGGGGTTGCGCTTGGTGTGCTTATAGAGGTAGCCGGAAAGATCGTTTTTGATGGCGGATTTGATGGTGGCCCAGTCACGGCGGCGCTTGTTGCCGCAGCGCTCGATGGCCTCCATGGCCACGGCCCGCAGTTCGTCCATCAGCTCCTCCGATTCCTTCACATAGATGAAGCCCCGGGTGATGATGTCCGGCCCGGAAATCACGGAGCCGTCCTGGCTGCTCAGGTTCACGCAGACCACGATCATGCCGTCCTGGGCCAGATGCTTCCGGTCCCGCAGCACCACGCTGCCCACATCACCCACGCCGGTGCCGTCCACAAAGACCTTGCCTGCGGTGACGGTGCCGCCACACTTGCAGGTCTTGCCGGTGAACTCAAAAACCGTGCCGATTTCGCCGATGTGGATCTGTTTGGGGGTCATGCCCATGGCCTTGGCCAGCTTGGCGTGGATTTGCAGATGCCGCTGCTCGCCGTGGACGGGCAGGAAGAACTTGGGCCGCACCAGGCCGTGGATGATTTTCAGCTCCTCCTGGCAGGCGTGGCCGGAAACGTGGAGCCCCTCGCTCTTTTCGTAGACCACCTCGGCACCCTTGCGGTACAGCTCGTTGATGATGCGGCTGACGGCTTTTTCATTGCCGGGGATGGCAGAGGCGGAGATGATGATCCGGTCACCGGCGGTGATATCCACCTGCTTGTGGGTGGAGAAGGCCATCCGGTACAGGGCCGACATATTTTCGCCCTGGCTGCCGGTGGAAACGATGACAACCTTGTTTTTGGGCAGGCTCTTGATGGCCCCCAGCTCCACGATGGTACCGGCGGCGACCTTCAGATAGCCCAGCTCCTGGGCGACTTTGAGCATATTTTCCATGCTCCGGCCGGTGACGGCCACCTTGCGGCCGTATCTCTGAGCGGTGGACAGAACCGCCTGGATCCGGTGCATATTGGAGGCGAAGGTGGTAACGATGATCCGCTGGTCGCAGTTTTTGAACTGCCGGTCCAGGCTCTCAGCCACCAGGGTCTCGCTGGGGGTGTAGCCCTGGCGCTCTACGTTGGTGGAGTCGGCCAGCAGGGCCAGAACCCCTTCGTTACCCAGCTCGCCCAACCGGGCCAGGTCGATCATGCCGTCCTTGGCGGTGGGATCGATCTTAAAATCGCCGGTGAACACCACAGTGCCCACGGGAGTGCGGATGGCAAAAGCCACTGCGTCGGCGATGGAGTGGTTCACATGGATAAATTCCACGGTAAAGCACCCGGCCTTCACCACGTCGCCGGGCTTGTGGGTGTGCAGCTTCACAGCGCCGGACAGGCCATGCTCCTCCAGCTTCAGCTTGATGAGGCCGTTGGTCATGGCGGTGCCGTGGATGGGGCAGTTGACCTGCTGCATACAGTAGGGGATAGAGCCAATGTGGTCCTCGTGTCCGTGGGTGATGAACATACCCCGGAGCTTTTTCTGGTTGGCCACCAGATAAGAAAAATCCGGGATCACCAGATCCACGCCGTACATATCTTCCTCCGGGAAGGCCACGCCGCAGTCCACCACGATCATGTCCTTGCCGTATTCCAGCACAGTAATATTCTTGCCGATCTCATCCAGACCGCCAAGGGGAATAATTTTCAGTTTTTCTGCCAAAAGATAAACTCCTTTCAGTTTTTCCAAATATGCGCCCAAAATGGCCGCAACAAAAACAGGCAACCGAATCCCAGCCTTCTGGCCCTGCATCGCCGTCGGGGGAGGGAAACGCCTGCATATGTGTGAGATTGGTGGGAAACCGCCAGCCGCAGCGGTTTCCAGTCGCCCGGGGCTGCCCACCCGGCGCGTACTGCTCTTAGTATAACACGAATCCTCCCAAAAGTACACAAGAATTTTTCGGGCGATTCCGCCGGAAAATTTGGGTGACGCAGTTAATTTTTTGGAAAAAATCAAAAAATCAGGTTGCGCCGTTGGTTAGGATTTGCTATAATGATAAAGATATTGTGGCGTACCAGCGTTATTGCCAACCCTGTCGTTGTATCGCTGGCAATCCGTTCTCCCACAATGCTGCAATAAAAGCTCGTTGAAGAATTTTGAATACGGATTGCCATCGCCTTTCGGCCTTGCAATGGCATGATAATTCTCAACGTTCAATTTCCAATTTCCAAAGGGGGCGTTTCCATGAACAAAAAACTGGCCCGTCGCCTGCAGCCCAATATGGGGCTGTTCTTCATTCTGATGATCGGCTTTTGTGCCATGGCGGTCATTATGCAATATTATAAGCTGGCCATCATCGAAGCGGTGCTGACGGCGGTTTACTATGTGTTCTATCTGATCCTGCGGAATCGCCGGAATAAGGACATTCAGGCCTTCGTCCAGAACACCTTCAACACCCTGGATGTGACCAAGGGCGCCGAAAATCCACTGCCAATGGTGCTGATTCGTCTGGTGGACGGGGGCATCATCTGGGCCAGCGATAAATTTGTCCATGTCACCGGTTTCCATGAGAAGATGCATGAGCAGCGCATCGGCGACATCGTGCCCGCCCTGCCCATCGACTGGCTGGCCTCCGGCAAGAACGAGTATCCCTACGATGTGACCGTGGGTGCCCGCCGCTATCGGGTATACGGCACCACCATCCGTACCGGTGACACCGGTACCACCATGCTGGGTATGCTGTATTTCGCTGACCTGACGGAGCTTTACCAGGTGCGGGATGAATATATCCGCTCCCGGCCCGTGGTGTCTATCATTCTGGTGGACAACTACGAGGAGCTGACCATGAACCTGTCCGAGAGTGCCATCTCCACCATGAACGCCGAGATCAACGACACTATCACCAAATGGACGGACAATTACCATGGCTTGCTCCGCAAACTGGAGCGCAACCGGTTCCTCTTCATTTTCGAAAAGCGCTTTATGGAAGAGGCCGAGAAGCAGAAATTCTCCCTGATCGAGGAGATCCACGAGGTGGTCAACCCTCTGGGCCTGGCGGCTTCCATTTCCTTCGGCCTGGGCGTGGACGGCGCGTCCTTTGAAGAAAGCTACAATTTTGCCGCCCTGTCCATCGAAATGGCCCTGAGCCGTGGCGGCGACCAGGCGGTCATCAAGGACCGGATGAACTTCACCTTCCATGGTGGCCGCGCCAAAGAGGCCGACCGGCGCAGCAAGGTTCGCTCCCGTGTTACCGCCAACTCCATGATGGAGCTGATCGGCCAAAGCAGTACCGTGTTCATCATGGGCCACAAAAATGCCGACCTGGATGCGGTGGGTGCGGCCATGGGCATCGCCTGTATGTGCCGCAAGAAGGGCAAGAAGGCCCAGATCGTCATCGACCGGGAGCGCAACGCCGCCCACCGGCTGATCGAAGAGATCGTGGCGGTGCCGGAGTATCAGGATGTGTTTATTTCCGGCCAGGATGCCCTTTTGCAATGCGACAACCGTTCTACTCTGATCGTGGTGGATACCAACCGCCCCGACCAGGTGGAGAGCAAGGCGGTGCTGGAGGCCATTTCCAAGGTCTGCGTGGTGGATCACCACCGCCGGGCGGCGGATTATATCGAGCCTGTGGTGGTCAACCTCCACGAGCCCTATGCTTCTTCCGCTTCCGAGCTGGTGACGGAGCTGCTGCAGTATGCCGTGGAAAAGCCCGACGTGCTGCCCATCGAGGCCAAGAGCCTGCTGGCGGGCATCTTCCTGGATACCAAGAGCTTCAACGTCCGCACCGGCGAGCGGACCTTCGAGGCCGCTGCGGTGCTCAAGCGCATGGGCGCCGACACCACCGAGGTCAAGAAGCTGCTGCAAAGCGACTTCCAGGAGACCATGTCCAAGTACCAGATTATGAAGGCCTCCCGGCTCTACCGGCAGGAGATTGCCATCGCCGCTCTGAACACCGGTACCACCCGGCCTCTGGCGGCCCAGGCGGCGGACGAGCTGCTGAATATTTCCGGTATTACCGCCTCCTTCGTGCTGTATCCCCAGGATGACCAGGTCATCATTTCCGCCCGGTCCATGGGTGATGTGAATGTGCAGATGATCCTGGAGCCTCTGGGCGGCGGCGGCAACACCGCCACAGCCGGTGCCCAGCTGAAGGAGCGGACCGTCAAGGATGCCCTGGATGAGCTGGTGGCATCGATTGATAAATACTACGACACCTAAAGACTAAGGAGATACTGACCATGAAAGTGATTCTGTTGCAGGATGTGAAAGGCAAGGGCAAGAAGGGCCAGATGATCGAGGTTTCCGACGGCTACGCCCGGAACTTTATGCTGCCCAAGAAGCTGGCCATCGAGGCCACTGCCGATGCCATCAACACCATGAAAATGAACGATAAGGCCACCCAGGAGCGGATCGCCCGGGAGAAGGCCGAGGCCCTGGCTGTTTCCAAGCAGCTGCGGGAAATGACCCTGACCGTCCTGGCCCGGGGCGGCGGCAACGGCCGTCTGTTCGGCTCCGTCACCAATCAGGAAATCGCCGATGCCCTGGCCAAGAATGCCGGTATCAAGCTGGATAAGCGGAAAATTGTCATTTCCGATACCATCAAAAATGTGGGCACCTACACCGTCACCTGCAAGCTGGGCTACGAAATCACCGCCCCCCTGACGGTGAAAATTGAGGAAGCCTAAAGATTTTCCCGACGGAGACTATTTTCTAAGGAGAGGAGAACAACATGGACGAAGAACTGATCCATCGCCAGCCGCCCCAGTCGTTGGAGGCGGAGCAGGCGGTTTTGGGGTCGATTTTGATCGACAGCCGCTGCGTGGCGGACGTGATTGGCCTGGTGAAGCCTGAGGATTTTTATCTCCAGCAGAACCGGGAAATCTATGAGACCATCTATACCATGTTCAACTTCTCCCAGGCCATCGACCCGGTGACGGTGCTGAACAAAATGAAGGAGCTGGGGGTCCACCGGGACGATTCCCGGGACTATGTGCTCCAGCTCATGCAGATTACCCCCACCGCCGCCAATGTGGTGCGCTATGCCAACATCGTCCGGGATATGTCCATGCTCCGGGGCCTGGCCCAGGCGGCCACGGATATTTCCGAAACGGTCTACGCCCAGACCGGCACCCCGGCAGAAATGCTGGAATCTGCCGAAAAGAAGATTTACGCCCTCCGCAAGGGCGAGCGGGGGGATTCCCTGGAGCATATCGGCACCATTCTGCCCAAGGTTTTCGACCGGCTGGACGAGTTGTACCGCTCCGATTCCATGATTCCCGGCCTTTCCACCGGCCTGCGGGATTTGGATGTGAAAATCAACGGCCTGAATAAATCCGACCTGCTGCTGATTGCGGCCCGTCCCGCCATGGGCAAGTCCTCGTTGGCCCTGAACATCGGCGTGAATGTGGCGAAAAAATATGATAAGACTGTGGCGGTATTCAATCTGGAAATGTCCCGGGAGCAGCTGGCCATGCGTCTGCTGTCCGGCGAGAGCTTTGTGGACAGCCAGAAGCTGAACACCGGCAAGCTCAACGACGATGAATGGGAGAAGCTGGCCATGGCCTCTGCGGCCCTGAGCCAGACCGATATCCGCATCGACGACAACCCCTCCGTCACCGTGGCGGAGATGAACGCCAAACTGCGCCGGGTGGAGAATCTGGGCCTGGTGGTCATCGACTATCTGCAGCTGATGACCGGCTCTGGCTACGGCCGCAACAGCGACAACCGTGTGCAGGTGGTTGGCGAAATTTCCCGAAGCCTGAAAATCATGGCCAAGGAGCTGAACGTGCCGGTAATCTGTCTGAGCCAGCTGTCCCGTGCGGTGGAAAGCCGTACCGATAAGCGGCCCATGATGTCCGACCTCCGTGAATCCGGCGCCATCGAGCAGGACGCGGATGTAATCATGTTCATCTACCGGGACGACTACTATAACCCCGATACCGAGGAAAAGAACGTGGCCGAGTGCATCGTGTCGAAAAACCGCCACGGCGAAACCGGTACCGTCAAGCTCCAGTGGCTGCCCCAGTTTACCACCTTCGCCGACCGGGAGTGGAAGCATGCTGAGTAAGCTGAGCGCTTTCCTGGGGCAGTATGAAATGGTGGCCCCGGGGGATACTGTCATTTGCGCGGTATCCGGCGGCGCAGATTCGGTGGCACTGCTGTTTTCCTTATATTTATTAAGAGAAAAAATGGGCATTACCCTGAAAGCTGCCCATTTTAATCACAAATTGCGGGGCGATGAGTCCGATGCGGACGAAGCCTTCGTCCGGGAATTTTGCCACCGCTACGATATTGAGTTGTATATCGGCTCCGGTGAAGTGACCGCCGGTAAAAAGGGCCTGGAGGCCGCCGCACGGGATGCCCGGTACGCCTTTTTGCAGACCCTTCCCGGCAAAATCGCCACCGCCCACACCGCCGACGACAATGCGGAAACGGTGCTGCTGCACCTGATTCGCGGCACCGGTCTCAAGGGGCTGGGGGCGATTGCGCCGGTAAGAGGAAATCTGATCCGGCCCATGCTGTCCGTCACCCGGCAGGAGGTGCTGGATTTCCTGGCAGAATACAACCTGCCCCATCGGGAGGACAGCTCCAATCAGGGCGATGCCTTCCTGCGAAACCGCATCCGTCACCATGTGATGCCCCTGCTGAAGCAGGAGAATCCCCGGTTGGCACAAAACCTCTCCGCCATGGCCCTGCGGCTGCGGCAGGATGAGCAGTTGCTGTCAAATCTGGCGAGTGTTGAATATCCTTTATATATAGAGGAATTGAGGGCCATGCACCCCGCCCAGCGGAGCCGGGTGCTGGAGCGGTTCCTGAAGGACTGCGGCGTTCGGGAGCCGGAGGCGGAGCATATCGCCCTGGCGGAGGCTCTGGTCTTTTCCGAAAAGCCCTCGGCCCATGCCCGGTTCCCCGGGGGCATCACCCTCCGCCGCTGCTATGATACCCTGCAAGCCCAGCCGGAGGAGAATGGTTTTGCCCCTGTGGCCCTTTGCTGCCCCGGGATTACGGAAATTCCGGGCTATAAGATCATCTGCCAGCCGGCACAGGAGGTCATCAACCATGAAACCACTTTTACCGTGGCGGTCAACGGCACCGTTATGGTGCGGCCCCGGCTGCCGGGAGATACCCTCCGCCTCAACGGTGGCAGAAAAACCCTGAAAAAACTGTTCATCGACCGCAAAATTCCCGCCCACCAGCGGTGCCGCATCCCGGTGCTGGCAGACGGTGAGGGCGTGCTGGCCGTCTGCGGTGTTGGAGTAAACTTAGACCGGGTCGCCCCCCAGTGGCAGATCCGTTTTGAAAAAACAGAAAGTTGAGGAACATATGATGGAGAGAGATATCAAAGAAATTCTGCTGACCGAAGAGCAGATTCAGGCCCGCATCGCGGAACTGGGCGCTGAGCTGAGCCGGGAATATGCGGACAAAGATCCTGTGGTTATTGGCGTTCTGAAGGGCGTTGTGGTGTTTTATGCCGATATGGTTCGGAAAATCACCGTGCCCTGCGAGATGGATTTCATGGCCATTTCCTCCTACAGCGGCACCAATTCCACCGGCAAGGCCATCGTGAAGAAGGACATCGGCGTGGATATCAAGGGTCGCCATGTGCTGATTCTGGAGGATATCTACGACACCGGCAATTCTCTGAGCTTCACCTATGAGTATCTGATGGCCAAGGAGCCTGCCTCCATCAAAATCTGCACCCTGCTGGATAAGCCCGGGCGCCGCAAGCCCGGCATCACGTTGCAGCCCGAGTATGTGGGTTTTACCATCCCCAATGCCTTCGTGGTGGGCTATGGTCTGGACTACAACGAAAAATACCGCAATCTGCCCTTCGTGGGCATCCTGAAGCCTGAGGTATATGAAAAGTAAGGAGAAGTAAGCTGCTTTGAAAAATCGCAAACCATTTGTCGTATTTTTGTACCTGGCGCTGCTGGCTCTGATTTTTTTGCTGATTATGAGCCTGTTCGACTTTGGCAGTGACCTGACCTATTCCGAGGTGGTGAAACTGCTGGAGGATGGCAAGGTCAAGAGCTTTGTGGTGGAGGACAGCACCATTACCCTGACCCTCCACGAAGCCTATGAGGGCAAGACCAAGCTCTCGGCAGAGCTGGCAGATGTGGACCTGTTCCGCGCCGAAATGGGCGACACCATCCGCCATTTGGCAGCGGAAAAGAAGCTGGAAAGCTACCATTTCAAGCCCGAAAGTCAGCGCAGTGCCTTTGAGCTGGTGCTGCCCATGCTGATCGTGGGCATTGTGCTGATTTTGCTGTGGGTGATCTTCATCGGAAGAGCCGGCAGCGGCAACAATCTGAGCAATTTCGGCAAGGCCCGGACGGTTCTGGGCGTGCCGGATGGCAAGAAGGTCACCTTCGCCGATGTGGCCGGTGCCGACGAAGAGAAGGAGGAGCTGCAGGAAGTGGTTGATTTCCTGCGGGACCCCGATAAGTATACAAAAATCGGCGCCCGGATTCCCCATGGCCTGCTGCTGGTAGGCCCTCCCGGCACCGGTAAGACCTTGCTGGCCCGGGCTGTGGCGGGGGAGGCGGATGTGCAGTTTTTGTCCATCTCCGGCTCGGATTTTGTGGAAATGTATGTGGGCGTCGGCGCCAGCCGTGTCCGTGACCTGTTCGATCAGGCCAAGAGAATCGCTCCCGCCATTATTTTCATCGACGAAATCGATGCCGTAGGCCGCAAGCGTGGCTCCGGTCTCGGCGGCGGTCACGATGAAAAGGGGCAGACCCTGAACCAGCTGCTGGTGGAAATGGACGGCTTCGGCCGCACCGAGGGCGTCATCGTCATGGCAGCCACCAACCGCCCCGATATTCTGGATCCGGCGCTGCTGCGTCCCGGCCGTTTTGACCGGCAGATCCATGTGGGTCGTCCCGACGTGAAGGGCCGCGAGGAGATCCTGAAGGTCCACGCGAAGGATAAGCGCCTGGATGCCGCTGTGGATCTGAAGACTGTTGCCCGCT
>JAZQHH010000144.1:0-6054 GCA_045540495.1 Faecousia sp. | reverse complement strand
GAATGCGTGCTCCACTTTGCACCGAACGGAAGATTTGCGATTTTCAATGTATCGTTCCCAGTCAATGGCGTTGTCGGATACCAGAGGAAGTCTGCCCGGACGACGGTTGATCCGGTAGTCGATCTTTGCGAAGTTTTCGTTTTCTGCGATTTCAGGACGCTTCTGGATGCCCAGATATCCGGAATCTCCGTACACTACCTCGTCATCTTCGCGAAGCAGTTTTGCCGCCTGTGTGATGTCATGCTCATTCGCTGCCGTTACCGTAATCGTATGAACCAGTCCGCTTCCGGCATCCACGCCGATGTGGCATTTCATTCCGAATTTCCACTCGTTCCCCTTCTTGGTCTGGTGCATTTCGGGATCACGGGCTTTCTCGGCGTTTTTTGTGGAGCTGGGAGCGTTGATGATGGTGGCATCCACGATCGTGCCGCCCTTCATCATGTGCCCGGTCGCGACCATTACACGGTTGATCGCATCGAAAAACAGCTTGTTCAGACCGTTTATCTCCAGAAGGTGACGGAATTTGCACAGCGTCGTTTCGTCGGGGACGCTTTCTGTCATAAAATCGATACCGGTGAATTTCCGCATGGCATAGCTGTCATAAATAGCATCCTCGGTTGCCGGATCGGACAAGTTGAACCAGATCTGAAGCAGATACATCCGCAGCATTTTCTCAATGCCCATAGGCGGACGACCACGCTTTCCCTTGGGATAATAAGGCGCGATGACACCTACCCACTCATCCCAGGGAATGATTTCGTCCATGATTTCCAAAAATTCTTCCCGCTTGGTTTTCTTCTTGCGGAAGCTGTACTCGATGTCTGTGAAAGTTTCTTGCTTCATCGTATTGCACCACCATTTCTTGATGGGACTATTATACCATATCCGGAACCTGTATGGTAGTGTTGATTAAATCAGAGGTTCCCAAAAACATACAAATCAGACGGAAGAATCGGGGTTGCAAGATAACGGCCCTGCTCTGCCAACTCATAGTCGGCGTACCACTCATACGCCACACGTCCCGCCAAGGCAGTAGCCGAAGCCGAAGCCACATACGTCTGTTTATTATTCAGCTCGCAGAATTCTATCACGGTGCAATTTGGAGATTCAGTAAGAAATAACACATCCCCCTGCCGCCCTCTCAAAAGCTCCAGAGCATCTCCGAAGCTGATCTGCCGGGCATTGCGAACTTTATCCCACAGGAACATTTTCTCAAAATAAGTTTTATCAAACTCCTTACATACATTCAAGATCCAGTCGCCATGAGAAGCAGAAAAATCAGAAAAAGACACTACAAATCGTTCGATAAATTTCTGACGAATCTGTTCAGGATTTTCGATTAGTCTATAATTCACAAGCAAACACCTCTTTTCAGTGAAGCTATGCCTTACGGCATAGTGAAGTGTTGTTTCTGCGGAACAACGTGAAGTGAAGTGTGCCAAAACACTTGTGAAGCAAACTTCACTACGAAGTAACTTCACGCGCAACGCACACTTCACGTGCCGACAGGCACACTTCGTTGCACCAACAACAAAAGGACGGGCAACTCCCGTCCTTTTGTTGTTGGTGCCGGTGGCCGGGCTCGAACCGGCACGGTGTCGCCACCGGTGGATTTTGAGTCCACTACGTCTACCAATTCCATCACACCGGCATGGTGCCCAAATATTATATACCATTCTTTCCCCAATTGCAAGCAAAATTTATCGGTTTTTTGTCCCTATTTTTTGACTTCCAAAATTTTTGGGCGTTTTGCACAGAAGTACAAGTGTCCTTCTGCCGTTTTATACAATTTTACGTTTTGACGAAAAAATGCATTGAAATCCACCCCGATTTCGTGTATAATGTCTTCATTGTGGTGCTTGGCACCCACTTGTAAGCACCGGAGGGCATTGGGCCTTCCCGAAAGGAGTTAATTATCATGTACACCGCAAACGCTATCCGCAATATCTGCCTGCTTGGCCACAGTGGCAGCGGCAAGACCGCTCTGGCAGAGAGCTTACTTTACATGACCGGTGCCATCGACCGGATCGGCAAGAACGCCGACGGCAACACCGTTTGTGATTTCGACCCCGAGGAGATCCGCCGCAATATTTCCATCTCCACCTCCGTGGTGCCCCTGGAATATCACAACAACAAGATCAATCTGCTGGACGCTCCCGGCGGTTTTGACTTCTCCGGCGCCGTCATGGAAGCCCTCCGGGCCGCTGACGCCGCTATCATCGTCTGCTCCGCTAAGGACGGCATCACCGTTGGCTTCGAGAAGGCCTGGAAGTACTGCGAGGAGCGGAATATGCCCCGGTTCGTCTACATCTCCAAGGTGGACGAGGACAACTCCGACTACAACGCCACCTTCGAAGCTCTCCGGGAGAAGTACGGCAACAAGATTGCCCCCGTTGTGGTGCCCATTTGGGATTCCTCCAAGAAGGTTACCGGCATCATCGATGTGCTGAACAAGCGGGCCTACGAGATGCAGAAGCTGAAGCGGGTGGAAATCCAGGTGCCCGACGACAAGTTGGCTGTTATCGAAGAATTTAACGACGCACTGAAGGAAGCTGTGGCTGAGACCGACGAGGCGCTCATGGACCGGTTCTTTGAGGGCGACGATTTCACCTACGCCGAAATGATCAAGGGCCTGCACCAGGGCGTGAAGGAACTGAGCCTGTTCCCGGTGCTGTGCGGCTCCGGTGTCAACTGCCTGGGCAGCCTGATGCTCATGGACCACATCGTGGACCTGCTGCCCAACCCCGTGGAGGGCAACTACCACAAGGCCACCACCGCCGACGGCAAGGTGGAGGAATTCGTGGTCTCCCCCGGTGGCGTGCCTGCTGCTTTCGTTTGGAAGACCGTTTCCGATCAGTACGGCAAGTACTCCTTTATTAAGGTTCTGTCCGGCGTCATCACCTCCGATACCACGCTGGTCAATTCCCGCACCGGTGAAACCGAGAAGCTGGGCCGCCTGTACACCATGTGCGGCAAGAAGAACTCCGAGGTTAAGGAGCTGACCTGCGGCGATATTGGCGCTATCGGCAAGATGGACAAGGTCAAGACCGGCGATACCCTGTGTGACCCCCGTAAGGTGGTTTCCCTGAAGGGCATCCCCTACCCCGCTGCCTGCTACTCCATGGCCATCGCCCCCAAGGTGAAGGGTCAGGAAGAAAAGGTCGGCACCGGCCTGAACCGGCTGAACGAAGAAGATCCCTCCTTCTCCCTGGTCAACAACGCCGAGACCAAGCAGCTGGTTCTCTCCGGCACCGGCGACCAGCAGCTGGATGTGCTGGTTTCCAAGCTGAAGACCCGCTTCGGCGTGGAGGCTGTTCTGAGCCCCGCTAAGGTTGCTTACCGCGAGAAGATTAAGAAGAAGGTGGAGGCCCACGGCCGACACAAGAAGCAGACCGGCGGCTCCGGTCAGTTCGGCGATGTCTGGGTCCGGTTCGAGCCCCAGGAGGAACAGGACGATCTGATCTTCGCCGAGGAAGTCTTCGGTGGCTCCGTGCCCCGCAACTTCTACCCCGCCGTCGAGAAGGGCATCCAGGAAGCCATTCAGAAGGGCCCCCTGGCCGGCTATCCCATGGTTGGCCTGAAGGCTGTGCTGTACGACGGCTCCTATCACCCCGTTGACTCCAACGAAATGGCCTTTAAGCTGGCCGCCATCCTGGCTTTCAAGGAAGCCATGCCCAACGCCATGCCCACTCTGCTGGAGCCCATCGGCTCCCTGGCGGTCACCATCCCCGACAGCTACATGGGCGATGTCATCGGCGACCTGAACAAGCGCCGGGGCCGTGTCATGGGCATGAACCCCGACAACGACGGCAACACCGTGGTGGAGGCTGAGGTTCCCATGGCTGAGATGTCCAGCTACGCCATCGACCTGCGGGCCATGACCCAGGCCAGAGGCTCCTTCACCCTCAGCTTTGAGCGGTACGAGGAAGTGCCCAAACAGAACCAGGCCAAGATCATCGCCGATGCCAAGAACGACGACTAATACACAAGGGCTGCCGCAAAACTGCGGCAGCCCTTAAATTGTCATTGCGAGGCCCTTCGGTCCTCACAATGACATAAATTTTTATACATTCAAATACCCGCACAGCACCTTCAGGGTGTTATAGACTCCATCGATGTGGCTGCGTTCGTAGCCGTGGCTGGCGTAGGCACCGGCGCCGATGAGGCCGTGGGGGAGGTCGTGGCCGGAGCGGAGGGTGGCCTCCACGTCGGAGCCGTAGAAGGGGTACACATCCACGGCGTAGTCCGCATTGGTGGCTTTGGCGGCGGCGATGAGCTTGCCAACCACCTCATAGCTGTACGGCCCGCCGGAATCCTTGGCGCAGATGCTGACCTGCCGCTCGGTACACTGTAGCCCCTCGCCGACACAGCCCATGTCCACGCTGATGGCCTCGGTCACCCCTGCGGGAACGGAGCCGGAGCCGCCGTGCCCCACTTCCTCGTAGACCGTCACATGGACGTAGGTCTTGCGGGGCAAGTGGATTTTTTCATCGGCCAGGTATTTGGCAAAGCCCAGCAGGATGCCGACGGACAGCTTATCGTCCAAAAACCGGCTTTTCAGGTAGCCGGAGGCCGTCCGGCGGGTGCGGGGCTCGAAACAGACCATATCCCCCACCTCGATCCCCAACTTGCGGACCTCCTCGGCGGATTTAACATCCTCATCCAGCACGATTTCCAGGGTATCGAAGCTCCGCTTGGCGTTGTTATATTCGCCGTTGACATGGACGGAGGCGTTGCTCAGCTGGGCGGTGCCCTCGATGATTTTCCCGTCCCGGGTGTAGACTTTTACATTTTCCGCCTCAGCATTATTGGCGTTCATGCCGCCCAGGGGGGTGAGCTTCAGGCGGCCGTTGCCTTTGATGGCGCAGACCATGGCACCCAGGGTATCGGCGTGGGCTTCCAGCAGCAGGCCGTCACCTTCGCCGCCCAGGTCGATGAGGACGCCGCCTTTGGTGGTGATATTGGCGGCGAAGCCCAGGTTTTCGAACTCCGCTTTCACCCATTGGGCGGCGGCAGCGGTGTAGCCGGAGGGAGAATCGATGGCCAGAAGGGCGGCGGTTTTCTCCCAGGCGTAGTCGGCGTATTTCCTTTCAATCATGTGTAACGTCCTCCTAAAATCAGATAATGCCAAACACCGCAGATTTCCCGGAGGAAATAATGGAGAAACCGCTCCGGGTTATCCGTTTTGGCGGGGATGCCCTGAATGGTCAGGCCCCGGTCGGCGCATTGGCGGGCGGTGCGGTAGAGGTGGAATTCACTGGACACCACACCGATGGAATCCGGCCGTGTGCCGGTGTTCATTTCAATCATATCCAGGGAAAACTTGAGATTTTCCCAGGTGGAAGTG
The DNA here is from genome assembly GCA_045540495.1 of Faecousia sp. Lineage (GTDB taxonomy): Bacteria > Bacillota > Clostridia > Oscillospirales > Oscillospiraceae > Faecousia. The sequence goes on along the minus strand of JAZQHH010000144.1, from coordinate 707 downwards.
GCCTTTTCCTCCAGCCAGATCCGGTTGGGCGCAATGCCCCGCTGGGTCAGGCCGTTGAACATACATTCCGCTTCGCTGATGGGTTCATCCCCGCCTTTGCCACCGGTAACGATGGCAATGGTATCGGGATTTTGAACCAGATAATCATAGGCGGCATCAATCCGCTCCTGCAAGGTGGCAGAGGGGCCGCTGTTGCGGACCTGGGCGCCAAGGACCACGATATAGTCGCAGCCCGGCTCCGGCGTTTGGTTGCCGGCTTTGATAATCATGGCGCCGGTGATTGAAAAGACCAGAAGCCCAAGGCTCACCAATGTGGTCAGCACCGCCTGAATGATGCGTGCCGCCTCTGGATGGAAACGGCCCAGCAGAGCCAAACCGCACCAGGCGGCAATCAGGATTCCAATGGTCAACAGCACCAGCCGGACATAGGTATAGTTGGGCAACAGCGCCAACAGCAGGAACGCCACGGCACACAGCCAGAATGGAAGATCGGGGATCTTTTTTATTATTTCCATAGTTTGTATCACGACGATAAATGATTGTTTAGAATAGGAAGCACCCCTTGCCCCCCTCATTTATGAGGGGGGTGGCCGAGCGCAGCGAAGGTTGGGGGGAGTTCGAAAGACTGTGAATTGTATACTCCCCCCGCCCCTTGGGGGCACCCCCCTCATAAATGAGGGGGGCAAGGGGTGCTATCGTAAACAATC
>JAZQHH010000143.1:0-10764 GCA_045540495.1 Faecousia sp. | reverse complement strand
GGATGCACAGCTGATTGTGCCGGTGCTGGATTACTCCATCCCCACCAAGGAATGCTGCGACAGCCCCGGCTTTGCGGAGGACCCCTGCGAAATGTTCAGCCGAATCCCCTTCCCCCCCGCCCAATTCGCCCCCAGAAACTGCGACCGCCCCGCCGAAACCTGCGACACCTGCGGCTACAAGACCACCAATTGATGATAAGGGAAATGATTGTTTAGTGGGGTAAATGTAAGATGTATGTCATCCTTCGACTCGCTGACGCTCGCTCAGGATGACAGAACTGTAGGTTCGTGCGCTAAATAATCATTTCCCGCACTGCCTCTCTAAAAAGCCAACCGCCGGGATCATATCAGGATTCCGGCGGTTGATTTTTTTATCCACGCATGGCGCGTTTTCTGGCAATATTGATGGGGCCCTCCGGGAGGCGGTTGATCCAGTTCAGGCTCTTGCCGCAGCCGTAGGCCACGCAGGAACTGGGGTCGTCCGCCAGAGTACACAGGACACCGGTCCGCTCTGTCAGCATCTTATCCATACCCCACAGCTGGCTGCTGCCGCCGGTGAGGGTGATGCCGTTGTCGGAAATATCGCTGACCAGCTCCGGAGAGGTATTTTCCAGCACGGACAGCACCTCGTCGGCGATCTGCCGGGCGGGCCGCCACAAAACCTCCGCAATCTCCGAGGAGTGGAGCTCCAGTTCCCGGGGCATACCGGATTTGGCATCCCGGCCCTTGATGGTCATGGTCACATCCTCCGGCCGCTCGTGGACACAGCCGATTTTGATCTTGATATCCTCCGCCATGGTCTTGCCGATGACCACACCGTGACGGCGGCGGACATGACGGCCGATGGCCTCGTCGAAGCTGTCACCCGCCACCTTGATGGAGGAAGATGCCGCAACGCCGTTCAACGCCAGCACGGCAATATCGGTAGTACCCCCGCCGATATCCACAATCATGTGACCGCTGGGGCCGCTGATATCCAGACCGGCACCCAAAGCGGCAGCCAGAGGCTCCTCGATCAGGTAAACCCGGCGGGCACCGGCCTCGATGGCGGCGTTGATCACGCTGCGCTCCTGCACCTCGGTAACACCGCTGGGGACGCAGATGATGACACGGGGCTTGGGCGTAAAGAGGCTGGACCGGCCCGCCTCCCGGAAGAGGACCTGCAGCATCCGCACGGTCATTTCATGGTCGGAGATGACGCCGTCCTTCAGAGGCGGCATGGCCACCACATTGCCGGGGGTGCGCCCCAGCATATTCCGGGCGGCGGCGCCCACCTCCAGGATTTTACCGGTATTCTTGTCCAGCGCCACAACGGAGGGCTCCCGGACAACAATGCCCTGGCCATCCACATAAATCAGCACATTGGCGGTGCCCAAATCGACACCCAGATCATTGGAGAAAAATTTCATATATCGTCACCCTTGGTAGTTATTTCAACTTTCACTTATTTTTCTTAATCGCTGAGGCTACAGCAGCGCAGTGGATTTCCTTGGCGCCGGCGGTCAGGAGGATGCGGGCGCACTCCCCTGCTGTGGCGCCGGTGGTGATGATGTCATCCAGCAGCAAAATACGCTTTCCCTGAAATTGCTCCGGGCCCACGACCTTGTAGACATTCAGCACATTTGCCCTGCGCTGGGCCTGCCCCACCACGCCGGACTGGGGCGGATTATGCCGCACCTTTTTCAGACACCGGACCGGCTCCATGGCCAGCTCCCGACCCACGGCCTTCGCCAGCAGCTCCACCTGGTCGTAGCCCCGGCGGAGCTTTCGCAGCGGGCTGATGGGTACCCATGTGATGAGGTCAAAATCCCCCTCCCGCTCCCGCAGGAGCTTCATGGCCAGCAGCCGCCCATAGCCCTGGGCCATGCTGCGGCGGTTATGGAACTTGTAGCGGATCAGGCTGTGCCGGGCACCCCCTTCATAATGCCACAAAGCAAGCCAGCTGTCAAGGAACGGCAGCTTTTCCCGGCTGATTTTACATTCCGGGCCGTCGATCCGGCATTTCCTGCACAGGTCCAGCTCGTCCCGCTCCAGCAGTTTTCCGCAGAGCAGGCATTTCCGGGGAAACAGCAGGCTCATGATACCCTCCCCTGGAGCCGCAGCTTCAGGCCGGTGTACCGGCGGCCCACCTTGGCGTTTTGCACCATGACCCCCACCGTTTCCGCCCGGCCCACAATAATCAGCAGCTCCCGGGCCCGGGTGATGGCGGTATACAGCACGCTGCGGTTCAGCAGATACTGAGAGCCGTTCCAGGCGGAAAGAATCACGCACCGGTACTCGCTGCCCTGGCTCTTATGCACCGTCATGGCATAGGCCGGCTCCAGCTCGTGAAGCTGGTCGAAGTCGTAGTCCACTTCCCGGTCGTCAAAGAGGACAGTCAACTGCTCCATGCCGGGGTCGATGGACTTGACGATGCCGATATCTCCATTGAAAATACCGGCCCCCACGGCGCTGCCGTCACACTTCTTCCACATGATATCATAATTATTCCGAATTTGCATCACCCGATCCCCCTCCCGGAAGGAAAATTCTCCAACCTGCCGCTCTTTTTTGGTGGGGGCGGCGGGGTTTAGGCTGGCCTGGAGGAGTTTATTCAGGTTTCCGGTGCCAACGCCGCCCTTCCGGGTGGGTGACAGCACCTGAATCTGGTCTGAGAGGATGCCCATATTCTGGGGCAGACGGCGGGTGCAAAGGTCGGTGATAATCTGGCTGACCTCCTGCTCCGACCGGCAGGGCAGGAAAAAGAAATCGCTCTTCCGGCTCCGCAGGTCGGGCATCTCCCCCCGGTTGACCCGGTGAGCATTCATAACAATCAGGCTCTCCTGGGCCTGGCGGAAAATTTCCGTCAACCGAACCGCCGGGAGCCTTTCACTGCGGAGCATATCGCTGAAGGGGAATCCGGGCCCCACCGGCGGGAGCTGGTCCGGGTCGCCCACTAAAATCAGCCGCTTGCCCGGGGCGATGGCCTTCATCAAACTGTACAGCAGCTGGATATCCACCATAGACATCTCGTCCACAATCACCGCGTCGGCCTTCAGGGGGTTACTCTCATCCTTAACGAAGCACATTTTGCCGGTGTTCTGATCGATGGTGGCCTCCAGCAGGCGGTGGATGGTGGAGGCTTCCTCCCCGGTCACCTCCGTGAGCCGCTTGGCTGCCCGGCCGGTGGGGGCCGCCAGGACGCACCGCAGGCCCATCTGTCCATAGAGGGACAGAATACCATTTAATATCGTGGTCTTACCGGTACCGGGGCCGCCGGTGATGAGCAGCAGCCCCTTCCCTGCCGCGGAGCGGATGGCGGCAGTCTGCCGCTCGGAATACTGAATACCGCTTTCTTTTGCCGCCAAAAGCACCATTCCATCCAGCCCCTTGGGCTCCGGGAAGGATAAATCGGCCAGCTCCAGCAGCCGCCGGGCGCAGAAAACCTCCGCCTGATAAAGCTCCGGCAAATACAGCACCCGGATGCCCGCCAGCTCAGAGCGAACCAGCCGCTCCCCTTCCAGCAGTCGCTCAATTCCGTCGGTGATGACGCTGGGTTCCACGGTCAAAAGTTGGGCTGTTGCATCCGTCAGCTTGTCCTCCGGCAGGAAGCTGTGCCCAGCGGTCAAATTATAATGTAACTCAAAGAGCAATCCGGCCTCCACCCGCCGGGGGTCATCGCCGGAAACGCCCAAATCAATGGCGAACCGGTCCACCGCTCCGAAGGGGGCCTCCAGCCCCTCGTCCATCAGCAGGTAGGGGTCATCGTACAGCAGCTCCATGGTCTGCTCGCCGTAGAGCTTATAGGTTCGCACCGCCAGCTCTGCCGGGAGCTGATGGACCGTGAAAAATTCCAGCAGCTGCCGCAGGCCCACCCGGAGCCGAAATTCCTCGCCGATAGCCTTGGCCTTGGCAGCGGAGATGCCCGCCACCTCTGCCAGCCGGGCAGGCTCCCGCTCCATAATATCCAACGTCCGCTCGCCGAAGTGCTCGACGATGCGGGCGGCGGTTTTCGGGCCGATGCCCTTGACGATGCGGCTGGATAAGTAGCTCAGAATCTCCGGCCTGGTCTGGGGCAGCAGCCGCTCCAGAAATTCCGCTTCGAACTGCTTGCCATAGCTCTGGTGGCTACTCCAGCGGCCGGTGACCATCAGCCGCTCGCCGATGGCGGGCAGCGGAATGGTGCCCACCACCGTGACGGTTTGGGCATCCTGGCATTTCAGCCGCAGGACGGCATAGCCATTGTCATAATTTTGAAATACCACAGCGGCAATGGTGCCCTGCAGAATATCCAGTTCCTGTTCAGCCAAATTCTTTCTCCTGTCCAGCAAATTCTTCCCAAGTAACGATCCGCACATCGGGGCTCATACCCAGCAGGCAATGCTTCTCCGCCTCGGTAAGGCCCCGGTCGATGAGCACCAGCGGCCCGCGAATCAGCCCAAGGCCCCGAAGGAATCCATAGTGGCGAACCACCGCCTCCTCCCGGCCCCGGCAATCCACGCAAATCACCGCCATATCCCGGTGCCCCGGCAGCAAAAATCCAAACAACGCCCAAAGCAGGCTCAAAAGTCCAAAACCCGCCAACACGCAAATCACGATTACCATAAACGCCACCTCGGTACAGTTTATGGCACCAAGGCATCCTATGTTCTATAGTTTACTATATTTTCTTCGTTTCGAAAAGCCCTTTTTGAGAAAAACTTTTTGAGAGACTGTATGACATGCGCTTACTTTGTTGCGGTGCATTATCCTTATTTAATAAAAATTCACAAATCCACCTTGAAAACACCGGCGATATCGGTTACAATGGTTGAAATACGTTTTGGAGAATGGTTCGATGAAAGATTTGGCTTTGCTTGTCTGGCTGACACAATTGGGCCTGTCCACGGCGGCGCCGCTGGCCGGTTCCGTTCTGCTGGCAGTATGGCTCCAGCGGCAGTTCCAGTTGGACAATTGGGTGATTTGGGTGGGCATCGTTTTGGGCAGCATCATGGCCATTGACGGTTTTCGCAGCTCCATGAAGGTGCTGGCCCGCTTGTCCCAAAACAAACAGGATGCCCCGCCGCCCCCTGTCGCCTTCAACGACCACGACTGACCCGGAGGAATATTGATGGATTCCCGTAAATTTGTATTAAAAGAAACCGCCATCGTGGCGTTGGGGCAAGTTCTCTGCGTCGCTGCCATGATGGGTATTTTCGCCCTGCTGGGGGCCTTCGACCGCACCGTTCTTTTCGGCGGTATTGCCGGGGGCGTTTTGGCCGTGCTGAATTTTCTGTTCATGGCCATCGGCGCCAGCATTGCTGCCGACAAGGCTCAAAACCAGGATGTAAAGGGCGGACAGGCCACCATCCAGATGTCCTACCTGGGGCGGCTGATTCTGATGGCAGTCGTACTCTTCGCTCTGGTCAAAAGCGGCCTGTGCAATGTGATTGCATCGGTGGTACCCCTGGCCTTTACCAGACCCATTTTGACCATCGCTGAATTTTTCCGAAAGTCAGGTGATAAAACATGAGCGTCAACGTAACCGGCCCCTATATCCACTTTACCATCCCCATTTTTGGCGGCATCAATGTGACCCAGACAATGGTTTCCTCAATCTTGATCACGGCGCTGCTGTGCTGGTTCTGCATCTACACGGGAAAACGACTGAAGAAACGTCCCGACGGACTGCAGGTGCTGGTAGAAAAGGGTATTGGCATGATGCATGGCATGGTTCTTGATACCATGGGCCCCCACAACGGTCACTGGACTCCCTTCATCATTACCATTTTCATCAGCAGTATCTGCGGCAGTTTGATTGGTATGACTGGGTTTCTCCGCTCCACCACCGCGGATCTCAGCACCGTCATCACCTGGGCCATTATGGTCAGTGTCATTATTTGGTATAATAACATTAAAAATAACGGCTTCGTGGGTTGGCTGAAGGGCTTTACCGAACCGGTGGTGGTCATGACCCCCATGAACATCATCTCCGAAATCGCCCAGCCCGTGTCCATGGCCTTCCGTCACTTCGGTAATGTGGCCGGCGGCGGTGTCATCACCAGCATCCTCTATACCGCTTTGGCCGGTATTTCCGCATTGGTTCTCAATCTGATTGCCTCCAGCGGTGTTGCGGTGTCCATTATTCTGCTGGTTATGGCCGGCGGCATCATTACCTACAGCACCAGGAAGAAGAAAACCGGCCTAAAAATCCTGGGCTTCGTCTTTGCGGTGCTGGGGCTGTTTGGTATGCTCCAGGCCTTTGGGATTTTGTCCGGTGTGCCGGTGCTGGCAGTGGGCATCCCCGCAGTTCTGTCCGTCTATTTCGACCTGTTCTCCGGCTTTGTTCAGGCCCTGGTGTTCAGTCTGTTGACCATGGTTTATGTAGCCGGTTCCTGCCCCGACCCTGCGGAAGAAGCGCAGAGCTGATATTTTCCCGTCAACCATAAAATTTATATAAACAATATTTAGGAGGAATTTTTTATGGGTACTGTTTTCAATGAGTTTTTTCTGAAAGCCTGCTGTGCCATCGGCGCCGGCCTGTGTATGGGCATTGGTGCTATCGGCCCCGCTATCGGCGAAGGTAACGCTGTCGGCAAGGCCCTGGAGGGTATGGCCCGTCAGCCCGAATCCGCCGGCACCCTGCGGACCAATATGATTCTGGGCTGCGCCATTACCGAAACCACCGGCATTTACTCCCTGCTGATTTCCTTTCTGATCCTGTTTGCCACCAACGTGTAAGCCCTTTCAACATTCTAACAGAAAGGAGCGAAACGAGTGGAAGGATTTGAAAGCTTTATTGGTGTCAATTTCTGGACTGCTCTGGTAACGCTCATCAACTTTTTGCTGCTGTTCTTCGTGGCGAAGCATTTTCTGATTGGCCCTGTGATGAAAATCATCAAAGACCGCCAGGACGAAATTGATGGACTCTATGCCGAGGCTAACTCCGCCAAGTCCGACGCGCAGGCCATGCAGGCCGAGTATCAGGCCAAGCTGGGGCAGGCCCAGGCCACCTCCGACCGCATCGTGAAGGAGGCTGTGGCCCGGGGCCAGGCCCGGGAGGAAGAAATCATCCGCCAGGCCAACGCCGAGGCCTCTGCCATCATGGACAAAGCCTCTGCGGACATTGCCATGGAGAAAAGAAAGGCCCTGAACGACGCCAAGGACGAAATTTCCGACATCGCCATGGCCATCGCCGGTAAGGTGGTAGGCCGGGAGCTGAAGGCCGCCGACCAGAGCAAGCTGGTGGACGAATTTATCAACGGATTGGGTGACGGCCTATGACAGAGGTGGGAAACGTTTACGGACAGGCACTCTACGACCTGGCCCAAAGCGAAGGGCTTTCCAAGGCTATTTTTGATGAGCTGGGCATTCTGAACCACTGCTTTTCGGTGGAGGAGCCCGCATTTCTCAAGCTGCTCAGCACCCCCACCCTGACCAAACAGGAGCGCTGTCAAATCCTCGATGACAGTTTCCGTGGCAAAATCCAACCTTATCTTCTGAATTTTCTGAAAATTCTCACAGAAAAAGGATATATTCGCCACTTTTCCGATTGTTGCAGCGCCTATCAGGAGCATTACTACCGGGATAACAACATCCTGCTGGTAAAAGCCGTCACCGCTGTACCCATGACCCCCCAGCAGCTGGAGCGGCTGACAAAAAAACTCCAGTCCATCACCGGCAAGCAAATTGAGCTGCGCTGTGCTGTGGACGAAAATTGCCTGGGCGGCGTACGCCTGGACTACGACGGCAAACGGCTGGACGACACGGTGGCACACCGTCTGGCAGCAGTTCGTTCCGTCCTGAAAAATACCGTACTTTAATCAGAAAGCAGGTACAGTATGGAATTAAGACCCGAAGAAATTACAAAAATCATCCGTAGTCAAATCAAGAACTACGAAAACAAAATGGAAGCCAGCGAAACCGGCGTCATCATTCTGGTGGGCGACGGCATTGCCAAAGCCTCAGGCCTGGACAAGTGCATGGCCGGCGAGCTGCTGGAGCTGTCCAACGGCTCCTTTGGCATGGCTCAGAACCTGGAGGAGGACACCGTTTCCATCACCATTCTGGGCACCGACAGCGGCATTAAAGAGGGCGACACCGTCAAGCGCACCGGCCGGGTGGTTTCTGTGCCCGTGGGCAAAAATCTGATTGGCCGTGTGGTCAACGCCCTGGGCGAGCCCATCGACGGCAAGGGCCCCATTGAGCCGGAATGCTTCCGCCCCATCGAATCCCCTGCCCCCGGCATCATCCAACGGAAGCATGTCAGCCGCCCCCTGCAGACCGGCATCAAGGCCATCGACTCCATGATTCCCATTGGCCGGGGCCAGCGTGAGCTGATCATCGGCGACCGCCAGACCGGCAAGACTACCATCGTCACCGACACCATCCTGAACCAGAAGGGCAAGGATGTGATCTGCATCTACGTTGCCATTGGCCAGAAGCGGTCCACCGTGGCTCAGGTGGTGGAAAATCTGACCCTGGGCGGCGCCATGGACTATACCATCGTGGTCTCCGCCACCGCCTCGGAGCTGGCTCCTATGCAGTACATCGCCCCCTACTCCGGCTGCACCATGGGCGAGCACTTCATGCAGCAGGGCAAGGATGTGCTGGTCATTTACGACGATTTGAGCAAGCACGCCGTGGCCTACCGGGCCATATCCCTGCTGATTCGCCGTCCCCCCGGACGGGAAGCCTACCCCGGCGATGTTTTCTATCTCCATTCCCGGCTTCTGGAGCGGGCTGCCCAGATGTCCGATGCGCTTGGCGGCGGCAGTCTGACTGCCCTGCCCATCATCGAAACCCAGGCCGGTGACGTTTCCGCTTATATTCCCACCAACGTCATTTCCATTACCGACGGTCAGATCTTCCTGGAAACCGAGCTGTTCAACGCCGGCGTTATGCCCGCCGTGAACCCCGGCATCTCCGTGTCCCGTGTGGGCGGCGACGCCCAGCTGAAGGCCATGAAGAAGGTTTCCGGCTCCCTGAAGCTGCTGTACTCCCAGTACCGGGAGCTGCAGAGCTTTGCCCAGTTTGGCTCCGATCTGGATGCGGATACCAAGTCCCGTCTGGCCCTGGGCGAGCGGATCGTGGCGGTGCTGAAGCAGAAGAACAACGCTCCTGTGGAGGTTGCCCACCAGGTCTGCATCATCTACGCCGTGACCAACGGATATCTCAACGGCATTGATGTGGAGGCGATTCCCGAATTTGAGAAGCGGCTGTATGATTTTATGGATGTACGCTGCCCCGACGTTCTGGATGCCATCCGCACCACCGGCAAGCTGGAAAAGGACACCGAGGAAAGCCTGAAAGCCGCCCTCACCGAGCTGCTGAACGGATAAGGAAGGAGGCGCGCAATGGCCGGTGTTTCCACCAAGGACATCAAAAACAGGATTCGAAGCATGGAGTCTACCAAGCAAATCACCAAGGCCATGGAAATGGTGGCCGCCTCCAAGCTCCGCCACGCACAGGCCCAAATCCTGAACTCCCGTCCTTATTTTGAAACGCTTTACTCCACCATTTGTGAAATCGTGGAGACTAATACCGATTTTTCCTCCCCCTATTTGGGCCGAAAAAGCTCCGGCAAGGCACTGTATATCGTCATCGCCGGTGACCGGGGCCTGGCCGGGGGATACAACAGCAATATTTTGAAGCTGGTAATGGCCCATTGTCAGGAAAAGGATGCCACGATTCTGCCCATCGGCAAGAAGGCGGTGGACTTTTTCCGGACCCGGAATCTGCCCCTGCTCACCGAGCGCTATGTGGAGGCCGCCGGGGTTTCCATCGGCGATTGCTTTTCTGTTGCCAAGCTGGTGAGCAAGGCCTACCTGGCGGGGCAGTTTGACGAGATTCATGTGGCTTATACCAATTTCGTATCCGTCCTGTCCCAGTCCCCCGCCACGTTGCAGCTGCTGCCCCTTGCGCAAAAGGAAGGCCGCAAGGCCAGCGGCTCCGATATCCTGTATGAGCCCAGCGCCGGGGAAGTGTTTGATGCCATCATCCCGGAATATCTGGGCGGCGTGCTGTACGGCGCGCTGTGCGAGAGCCGTGCCTCCGAGCAGGCCGCCCGCCGCACCGCCATGGACTCCGCCACCCAAAACGCCGAGGACATGATTGCCGACCTGAGCCTGAAATACAATCAGGCCCGCCAGGCCGCCATCACCCAGGAAATCACCGAAATCGTGGCAGGTTCTTAACGTAAATAAGATTCATGTCATTGCGAGAAGCGAAGCGACGTGGCAATCCCCTGCCGCTATGGACCATGGTCTATAAACGAAGGAGATTCCCACGCCAGTGTGCGCACCGGCTCGGAATGACAGCATCATTTGCAATGACACTCTAATCAAAGGAGTTGAATCCAATGGCCAAAAATACAGGAACCGTGATCCAGGTCATGGGCCCGGTTCTGGACATCCGATTCCCGGATGATAAACTGCCTGAGCTGCTCAGCGCCATCCACATCCCTCACGCTGATACGACCATCGTGGCGGAGGTTGCTCAGCACATCGGCGATAATGTGGTCCGCTGCATCGCCATGAATTCCACCGACGGTCTCCAGCGGGGCATGGACGCCATTGACACCGGCGCACCCATCACCGTGCCTGTGGGCGACGAATGTCTGGGCCGGGTCTTCAATCTGCTGGGCCAGCCCATCGACAACAAACCGCCTGTGAAGGGCGCCGAAAACTGGAGCATCCACAGAAGCGCTCCCGCCTATGACGAGCAGCAGCCTGCCACCGAGATCCTGGAGACCGGCATCAAAGTCGGAGGCCAAGCGGTCTTAGGAAGACAACATGTTTCCCCAAC
>JAZQHH010000142.1:0-14354 GCA_045540495.1 Faecousia sp. | reverse complement strand
TATGATGGCACTATCCCAAAATACAGGAGGTAAACATATGCAAAAGCTTCTCACAATCATGCTTGTGCTGGCGCTGTGCTTCGGGATCACAGCCTGCGCAGAGCAAACACCCCAGGAAGAAATCTCCCCCACGTCAAGCATTACAAGCGCCGAAACCACTGTTCCCATGGGGCAGGACTACACCACAGAAGAACCTGTCACCTACACTTACAAAGCCGAGGCCATGCAGAATGTGGAGTGCAGGTACTATGCCCCGGACGCCTACGTCCCCAACTCTCCTGACCCCAGCCGTGTACAAGGTAAGATTGTAGTGTGGACCCAGTGCCCCAATTGTGGCGAGGAGAACATCGGTTCCTATATCATCGACCCGGCAACACTGGACTTTTCCTCCGGCAATACGATCCTGCATTCCGATACAGACTCCTGCTATGATTGCTATTGGGATAAGGACATCGATCAATTCATGTGGACCATCCGCATCACCCGAACCCCCGCATAAACCCACGGCAGCCGCCCATTCGGACGGCTGCCTTTTTTAGCTCTCCAGCGCCTCAAACGCTGCATCCATCGCTTCCTCCCGGGTGGCGTACACTTCCGGGCAAAACACATTATCCAGTGAAAACTTCCAGTTATCATGGATTTTGTTGTGGTACAGCACCACAACGTGATCTCTAACCTTTATGTAGCTGTTAGAATTCCTGGATATCTTCCACCGGCCGTTCTTGAAGCTTTCCTTGCGGACTTGCTTGTTCTTGAAATCAAGCTCCCGTATCATCTTCCTGACTGCCTACTCCGGCGAGTCGGATAGCCCTTGGCATTTACATGGGCTACGTGGGGGCGCGCATCAACTGGCCCGGATTCCTTCCTCAAGTAATTCTGGCCGTCCTGATGGCCTTAACCGGTATTGGTGCGCTGGCGCTGGAACGGCTGAGTAAGGACAGCGGGAGGAAACTCCTGATTGCGAAAATCGCAGCATCTATTGCCCTGGTCGTTGGAATGTTCAATGCTTTCGCGTAAAAGAATGCCCGGAGTCGGAGCGATCCGATTCCGGGCATTCTTTTATTTGTAGGGGGCGTAAATATCATTGTGAAGCGTTTTTCGCGAATTTCCATGCGCTGCGGCACATGTCCTCCACACTATGGGTCGCTTCCCAACCCAGTAGCTGCTTCGCTTTTGATGCGTCCGCCCAGAAGGCAGGCAAGTCACCATCCCGCCGGGGGCCGATCACATGGGGTAGCTTCATGTCGTTGGCCTTTTCAAAGGCGTGGACCAATTCCAACACGGAGATGCCATTGCCGGTGCCCAGATTGATGGCTTCCGCACCATTGTGGTCTTCGGCATATTCCAGTGCCTTCAGGTGTCCAACCGCCAGATCCACCACATGGAGGTAGTCCCGTTGGCAGGTTCCGTCCGACGTGGGATAATCGCCGCCGAAAATCGTCAGCTTTTCCAGCTGCCCTGCCGCCACCCGGCCGATATACGGCATCAGATTATTGGGGATTCCGTTGGGATCGTCACCCAGCAGCCCGGAATCGTGGGCACCGATAGGGTTGAAGTACCGCAGCAGCACCGCGCAGAAATCGGGATGGGCAGTTACATAGTCCGTTAAAATCCGCTCAATCATCACCTTCGTCCAGCCGTAGGGGCTTGTGGAGCGGATGGCAGGCATATATTCCTTGTAGGGATGGGGGTTATCGGGACCGTATACCGTTGCGGAAGACGAAAAGACCAGCTTTTTACAACCGTATTCCTCCATGACCTCCAGGAGCGTCAGGGTGCTGTCCAGATTGTTGCGGTAATACTGCAAGGGCTTTTTCACACTCTCGCCCACTGCCTTGAACCCGGCGAAATGGATGACTGCATTGATGGCATGATCCTCAAACACGCCCCGAAGCCCATCCTTATAACCGCAGTCCAGCCGGAAGAACGCCGGCCGCTTTCCGGTGATCGTTTCGATGCGATCCACCACGTCGGCCTTGGCGTTAGACAGATCATCCACAATGATGACCTGATGGTCGGCGTTCAGCAGTTCCACAACAGTGTGACTTCCGATGTATCCGGCGCCGCCGGTGACCAAAACATTCATACTCTGACCTCCCGATTCACATAGTCGATGAATCGGTTAAACGCCGCCAAACCTGTCGCCGTTCGTTTGTAAACGCCGGCGTGCTCCAGAACCTTGGCAAACACCTTGCCTACTTCCGTCTTCAAAACAGCAGAGATATTCTCCTGTGTGAAGGTGTATCCGGTTTTCAGCTCCTCCACCCAGGCCTCGTGCTTCCGGAGTTCTCCGGTCAGAGGGGTATCGGTGAGGATGGCTTCCTCCAGCGCTGCCAGTTCTCCTTTCAGCCGGGCAGGCAGCCCCGCCAGGCCCATGACGTCGATGAGGCCGATGTTCTCCTTTTTGATGTGGTGCAGCTCCGCATGGGGGTGATACACACCCAGAGGATGCTCCTGCGTGGTGATGTTGTTCCGCAGCACCAGATCCAGCTCGTAGTCATCCCCTCTGCGACGGGCGATGGGGGTGATGGTGTTGTGCGGCACGCCCTCGGTTTCGGCAAAGATGAAGGCCTCCGCATCGGTATAGCCCCGCCAGCAACGCAGGATCTTATCCGCCAGCTCTGCCAGCCGATCTTTGTCGGAACCATTGATTCGCAGGACGCTCATGGGCCACTTGACGATGCCGGCTTTGATCTCCTCAAACCCGGTAAACGTCACTTCCTGCTCCACCGGGGCCCGCTCCATGGGGAAGCTGTAATGGCCACCCTGGAAATGCTCATGGCTCAAAATACTGCCACCCACGATGGGCAAATCGGCGTTGCTGCCAACGAAATAGTGGGGGAATGCCGTCACAAAGTCCAGCAGTTTGCAAAACGCCCCCTTGTCGATGACCATGGGCGTGTGCTGAGCGTTGAACACGATGCAATGCTCGTTGTAGTAAACGTAGGGGCTATACTGCAAATACCAGTCCCCGCCGCCGACGGTCACGGGGATGATGCGATGATTCTGCCGCGCCGGATGGTTCATCCTACCGGCGTAGCCTTCGTTTTCGGGGCACAGCAGGCACTTGGGATAGCCGGTCTGAGGTGCTGCCTTGGCGGCCGCAATGGCCTTTGGGTCCTTTTCCGGCTTGCTCAGATTGATGGTAATGTCCAGCTCGCCGTAGTCCGTTGCGGATTTCCAGCGCATATCCTTTCGGATGCGGTAGCGGCGGATGTAATCGGTATCCTGAGAGAGTTTGTAGAACCAGTCCGTCGCTGCTTTTGGGTCCTTTTCATAAAGTTCAGCGAAGCGGCTGCGCACTTCCCGGGGCATGGGCGTCAGCACGCCCATAATCCGGGTATCGAAAAGATCCCGGGCCGTAACATTGTCATCACACAGCCCCTTTTCGCAGGCATAGTCCAGAATCTCCCGCAAAATCTCCTCCAGATCCTCAGATTGAGGCTCGTCAGAGGTCTCATACGCATCCAAATGAAGCAACTCCAGCAACCGATTGACCAACAACTGATGATCCGGTGGCTCAGCCAGGCCGGTATTCATGGCATAGGAAATCAGCGAATCGATACAGGTTTCGATTTTCATAACGCTACCTCCATCTCCACGCCGCCCTGAGGTCGGATGGACAGCACATGGCAAGCCCCATCCCCCAGCGCCGCGTCAATTCCTGTCTTAAAAGCGTCCAGCAATTCGAAGGGCACGAAGGCCTGGACCGTTCCGGCAAATCCGCCGCCGTGGACCCGGAAAGCGCCTCGCCCTGCCAGATATTTTTCGCACAGCGCCAGCGCTACCGCCATGTCCTGATGCTCTTTGTACCCGGCCGGGATCACATTCTGCAGATACATCCAGGAGGAATAGCCGCTTTCCTTTACCAGTTTTAAGAAGCCGTCGAAATCGCCCTTTTCCAGCGCAGCCACCTGGGCCGTCACACGCCGGTTCTCCTGGTACTCATGGACGCTCCGAAGCACCGCCCGGTCACCGCACTTGGCACGAAGCTGGGGGATGGCGGCATAAAAAGCCTCTTCCTCCACCTCCGTCATCACTCCCTTGCCAAAGTGAGCGCAAATATTCTTCAATTCCCCGGGGACGGCGGCGTATTCATCGGTCAGATCGGCGTGATCGGCACCGCTGTCAATGATGCACAGGGCATGACCGCAGGCGGAAAAATCAAAATCCACAGACCGGATATCCGGATGATCCTTCCGGCCGAAATCGATGGTGACCAGCCCGCCGACGGCGGAGGCCGTTTGATCCATCAGTCCGCAGGGCTTGCCGAAGAATACATTTTCTGCGTACTGGCCGATTATGGCGATTTCGGGCTGGCTTACTTTTCCGCCGAAAAACAGGCTGTTGATGACGGTGCCGATGAGCACTTCATAAGCGGCGGAGGAGCTCAGGCCCGAACCGGGCAAAACCGTGGACATGCAGTAGGCATCAAAGCCTCCCACCTGACAGCCAAGCTCCGCAAACCGGGCGGCCACACCACGGACCAGTGCCGGCGTGCTGTTGATCTCAGCCGCCACCGGTGTCAGTTCCCGCACATTGACCTGACACATGGGATAGCCCTCAGATAAAATGCGGATGGTATCGGTACCGTTGGCCCGGACCGCCGCTACTGTATCCAGATTCACCGCCGCCGCCAGAATGCGGCCACGTTGATGATCCGTATGATTGCCGCCGATCTCGGTGCGTCCGGGGGCGGAAAAATAGCGTTCCGGCAGGCCGCCAAAGGTGGCCGTAAACCCGGCATCCAGAGCGGACTTTCTCCGGGGATCGATCACTAATGCAGGTGCAGACATGTCGCATTCCTCCTATCGTAGCTTTTCGGATCTATTGTGCATGATTTATATCAGAATTGGAATAGTTATCAAAGAAAAACACAAAAAATATCAGATATTACATTGCATCATCCCGGCGCATGGGATATAATGAAAACACACGTTATGAAAGGATGGATCCAAAATGAATAAAATCATTCTTCCCAACGGTTTGCAGGTTTCTCCCGTCGCCTTGGGGGCGATGGACTTTGGAACCACCACATCGAAGGAAGCCGCTTTTGCGGTTCTGGACGCCTATCTGGGCATGGGCGGAAATTTCGTTGATACTTCCAACAACTACGCCCACTGGAACGGCACCGGCGACGAAAGCGAGACCCTCCTCGGCGAATACTTTGTCAGCCGCAAATGCCGTGACAACGTCGTACTTGCCACCAAGGTCGGCTTCGACCGCCACGGCCAGGGCCAGGGGCTGAAAAAGGAGCAGATCGAATACTGGATCGATGAAAGCCTGCGCAAATTGAAAACCGACTACATCGACCTGTACTACGCCCACACCGACGATCCCAACACCCCTCTGGAAGAGACCATGGAGGCCTTCCACCGGCTGATTGAGAAGGGAAAGGTTCGCCATCTCGGCGGCAGTAACTACGATACCTGGCGTTTTTCCGAAGCAAATGCAGTGGCTGAGACTCCATACACCGTCATGCAGCAGTGGTTTACTTATTTGCACGCCCGTGCGGACATCGCCCCACAGTACACCTTTAACGAGGCAACGAATCGGGAACGGCTGCGCTATCTTGCCTGCAAGAACATCCCTCTGGTTGCCTATTCCTGCCTTGCCAAAGGTGGCTACGAAGAGTCCACCCGGCTGCCCGGCGAATTGATCGCCGGCGACCGTTTGACCTTCCTGAAAACAATGGCAAAGGAAAAGGGGGTCAGCGCCAGCGCGTTGGCCGTGGCGTGGATGGTAAATCTGCACTGCTGCGAAGGCTTCCCGAGGATCATTCCGCTGTTCGGTTCTTCCCGGGTGGAGCACTTCACCGCAAATCTTCGCGGCGCTGAGCTGCCGCTGTCTGACGAGGAATTGGCACAACTGAATAACGCTTAATAAAAACCCTGATGCGAGATATCAAGTCCGCATCAGGGTTTTCGTTTCATTCATTCTTTTCCCAACCTGCGTAAAGAGTCATATCTGCCTCGATGATATCGTTCTCCACATCCCAGAGTTCAAAACAGGCATGATCCATATACCATCCGGTGAAGGTATACCCCTCCCGGGTAGGCGGCTCCGGAACCTCCAAAAGCTCACCGTACATCTGGTTCTGAGCCGGTACATCGGTACCGCCTTTGGAATCAAAGGTAATGGTAAAGCCGGGATTTTGCAGGTCGATGGCCAGAAAAACGATGATGACCAGAATGCAGCCAATGATAATGGCATCCAACACCGGCACGGGGATTTTCACATGCTTGTAAAGTCCCCGCAGCTCTCTTTTTTGAGACGGTTGGTTTTGAGTTGTATCGTCCATTACTTCTTAACCAGATACTTACGCATATCCAGTGCGCAGGCGCAGAGGATGATAGCGCCCTTAATGATATACAGACTGGAGGAATCCACGCCCAGCATGGTCAGGGCCACGAAAATGATCCGAAGCACGAACACGCCCAAGATGATACCGCTGATCTTACCGGTACCACCGACAAAGGACACACCGCCGATGACACAGGCCGCAATGGCATCACACTCTGCGTTCAAACCCGTGCCTGCGGCAACGGAACCGCTGCGAACACCCTCAATGAAGCCGGCGTAGCCATACATAGCGCCTGCCAGAGTGTGGACCAGCATGGTGGTCAGGAACACGTTCACACCGGAGACCTTGGCGGCTTCCGCGTTGGAACCCACGGCGAACATATTCTTGCCGAAGGTGGTCTTGTTCCAGATGAACCACATCAGGGCCGTCAGAAACACTGCATACAGGACGTAGCGGGGAATGGCCACGTTGTCCACCCGGAACAGCGCGCCGTTGACGAAGGTCTTGTACTCCTCACTCAGACCGGAAATGGGCTGGCCATTGTTGCCGTTCAGGGAGAAGAACCACAGGATAATGCCGTAAGTAATCAACTGGGTGGACAGGGTCACGATGAAGGGGTGCAGACTGAACTTCGCCACGAAGAAGCCGTTCACCAGACCGATCAGGGCACCCACTGCCACCACGGTCAGCAGGGTCACCAGAATCCAGAAGGTGTTCACTTCCGGCAGGAAGGTAAACATCTTATTGACGAAATCCGTCTTCTGCAGGAACACACCGGCTATGGCCGCCGTCAGGCCGGAAATACGGCCGGCAGACAGGTCCGTACCGGTCAGAACGATACAGCCGGCGATACCCAATGCCATGGGCAGATAGGCCGCCACCTGGGTGATCAGGTTGGCAAAGGAGCCCAGCGTCAGGAATTGAGGCTTTTGAATGGCCGTGTAAATGACGAACAGCAGCATCAGAATATACAGTGCGTTATTCAGAATGCCATCCGTCCAGTAGCGTCTTTTGTCTTTTTGGTTCAGCTGTTTGTATTCATCAGCCGTGCGACGAAGCTTCTCAACAGGATTGGTCATGGTGTTACCTCCTCAAACATATTTCGCGGCCAGGGTCATAATTTCTTCCTGGGTGGTATTCCTGGCATCCACTTCGCCCGCCACGCGGCCGCCGGACATGACAACGATTCGGTCGCAGATACCCAGCAATTCCGGCATTTCGGAAGAGACCATCAAAACGGTCTTTCCCTTGTTGGCCAGGTCCAAGATCAACTGGTAAATCTCATATTTCGCGCCCACGTCGATGCCGCGGGTAGGCTCATCCAGCAGCAGCACCTCCGGGTCCGTCAGCAGCCAGCGGCCGATGATCACCTTCTGCTGATTACCGCCGGACAAGCTGCGAATCTTGGTTTCCTGAGAGGGCGTCTTGGTGTGCATAGCATCAATATACCGCTGGGTATCCTCCCGCTGGGACTTTTCGCTCAGGTAAAGGCCCAGCCGTTTATGCCGTTTCAGGCTGGATATGACCGTATTGTCACGAATATTCAGAACGCCGAAAATGCCGGTGGCACGGCGTTCCTCCGTCAGCAGGGCAAAGCCGTTTGTGATGGACTCCCGGGCGTTACGGTTCAGGCAATTCTTTCCGCCCAGGGTGATCTTGCCCTCCTGGCGGGTGCGGATGCCGAAAATACTCTCCAACGTTTCCGTCCGGCCGGAGCTGTCCAGACCCGCAAGGCCTACAATTTCGCCCCGTCTTGCCTCAAAAGATACGTCCCGCAGCTGGTTGAACATGCCGGTTACGCCTTCTACCTTCAGATAGATATCGCCGGGGGTATTGGTTTTCGGGGGGAACTGATTGGTCAGCTCACGGCCAACCATCAGGCGGATGATGTCGTTCATCTCCAGATCCGCCGCAGGCTCCGTTGCCACCCACTGACCGTCACGCATGATGGTGATGTAATCGGAGATCCGCTTGATCTCCGCCATCTTGTGGGAGATGTAGATGATGCCCACGCCCCGGTTCCGGAGCATATTGATGATCCGGAACAGATGCTCCACTTCTTCCTCCGTCAGGGAGGAGGTGGGTTCGTCAAAGACAATGACCTTGGAGTTGTAGGAAACGGCTTTGGCGATCTCCACCATCTGCCGCTGGGATACGGGCATGGTGCTCATGATCCGGTGAGGATCCACGTTGATGCCCAGTTCCTCAAAGACCGCCAAGGTGTCCTTGAGCATCTTCTTCTCGTTAACAGCGATGCCGCCGACGGTGGGATATCTGCCCAGCCAGATGTTGTCCATGACGTTGCGCTTCAGGGCCTGATTCAGCTCCTGATGCACCATAGCAACGCCGTTGTCCAGCGCTTCCTTGCTGCTCCTGAAGTTGATCTCCCTGCCTTCCAGGAAGATCTGTCCCTCATCCTTTGCGTAGATTCCGAACAGGCACTTCATCAGCGTGGATTTTCCGGCGCCGTTTTCACCCATCAGCGCATGGACCGTGCCTTTTTTGAGTTCAAAATTGACACCGTTCAGCGCCTTGACACCGGGAAACGTTTTGGTAATACCCACCATTCTCAGCAAAACGTTCTGCTCCATATTTTCTACCTCCCTTACTGATTTTTCATGCGATAGAGAGCGGTCAATGCCGTGACCCACAGCACTCAGCGTTCCCCACCCCTTGAGCGAAGGGGCAGCTGCCGCCTTCGGCGACAGCTGCCCGAACATTTATACCATTGTGAATTTGGCTACTGAAAATTAGCCGGTGTAGGGAGCGTAAGCAACGAACAGCTTCGCATTGCAATCGGAAGCAATGGAGAAGCGATTGTCCTTCAGGCCAGCCAGAGCATCCACAGGAGTCTTGCCGCCAGCGATGGCAGAAACAGTCTGGGAAATAGCGGCAGCCATGCCTTCAGCATCCTGCTTAACGGTACCGGTCATGGCACCCTCAGCAATCAGAACCTTGGCATTGTCGGTAGCATCAACACCGAAGACGGGAACGGTGTGAGCGCCGGACTTGTTGTAGCCCTTCTCCTGCAGAGCAGCGATAACACCTTCAGCCATGCCGTCGTTGTTGCAGATAACCAACTCGATCATATTGTTGCTGGCCTCGTTGAAGGTGACGAAGTTGGTGTCCATATACTCCTTGGCAGCAGCAGCAGACCACTGACCACCCTGGTCAACCTGGTAGCAGGAGGTGTTGGAAGCGTCGAAGTACTTCAGCTCGGGCTTGCCGGCATCCTTCAGGACCTTATTGGCATCCTCAACGCCGTACTGGGTGCGGTAGATAGCCTCGATGTTGGCCTCGTCGCCCTTCATCATGGCGTAGGAAATCACGCCGTCGCCGTTCAGGTCGATCTTGTCATAGTTGGCAACAACATGGTCACCGACCATCTTACCCTGCATATGGCCAGCCTCAGGAGCATCGGTGCCGATGAAGCAAGCCTTAGCATTTTCCTTCAGGAAGGTTACGTCAGCACCGTCGGTGCCGACAGCACGGTTGAAGAAGATAACAGGGATATCGCCCGCAGCGGCCATGATTTCCTTGGCAACGTCAGGAGAGCCGGAGGTAACAACGTTGACAACCAGCAGGTCAGTGCCGCCGGCAACGGCGGTCTTGATCTGGTCCAGCTGCTTAGCCTGGTCGTTGGCGGCATACTGGTTATCGTACTCAACGCCTTCCAGGGCGTCCAGCTCCTTGTTCAGAGCGGTACGAACGGAGCTCAGATAGACATCACTCTCATCATACCAGAACACGGAAATCTTGGTGGAACCATCCTTGCCGCCGTCACCGGCACAGGCAACCATGCCGAAGACCATCACCAGAGCAAGAGCAACTGCGAGAATCTTTTTCATAATTTTTCCTCCTTATTTTGACGGATTTTGTTCCGTCTTTATTGTGATGACGCTATAACACAGCCTACACGCATTGTAAAGTGGCTTCCATCACATTCTACAAAAATTCTAACTGTTAACGTTTCCAATTGGTAGGTATGCACAATTTTATTTAAATTCTTTTGAAATATGCAGCATCAATATGCGCTTGATTCCTGCCTGTATCCGTGATATAATTTTTGTAAGAAAAATTTGATTTTTAAGGAGGCACATTATGGACTATCAACCGGCTGTTGACCGTTACGAACAGATCCCCTACCGGCGTTGCGGAAGAAGTGGTTTGATGCTGCCGGCGCTGTCGCTGGGCCTGTGGCATAACTTCGGAAACATTACGCCCTTTGCTACCCAGCAGAGCATCCTTCGCAAGGGTTTTGACCTGGGCATCACCCATTTTGATCTGGCAAACAACTATGGGCCTCCCTACGGCGAAGCGGAGCGAAATTTCGGCATCCACATGGACCGGGACTGGCACACCCACCGCCACGAGCTGGTGGTCTCCACCAAGGCAGGCTACGATATGTGGCCCGGTCCCTACGGCGACCACGGCAGCCGCAAGTATCTGATCACCAGTCTGGAGCAATCCCTGAAGCGGATGCATCTGGATTATGTGGACATTTTTTACCATCACCGCCCCGATCCGGATACCCCTATCGAGGAAACCATGGGCGCACTGGACCAAATCGTCCGCAGCGGCAAAGCTCTGTATGTGGGCATCTCCAATTACAATGCGGAGCAGACCCGGGTTGCCGTCAAAACGCTCCGGGAGATGGGCACTCCCATGCTCATCCACCAACCCAAGTATTCCATGATGGTTCGCACCCCCGAGGAGGGCCTGACCCAGGTGCTGAAGGAGGAGGGCGTGGGCTGTATTGCCTTCTCCCCTCTGAATAACGGCATCCTGACCAACAAATATCTGGCCGGCATCCCTGCCGATTCCCGGGCTGCCCACGATCCCCGCTACCTGAAACCCGAAGCCATCACCGAGGAGAAGCTTCGCAAGGTCCGCCGCCTCAACGACCTTGCGGCAAGGCGGGGCCAGTCCATGGCCCAACTGGCCCTTTTGTGGGTGCTGCGTGATCGGGTTGTCACCAGTGCGCTGATCGGCGCAAGCTGCCCGGAGCAGGTGGAGGAAAATGTCCGTGCTTTGAGCAATCCTCCGCTTTCCCCGGAAGAGTTGGCCGAAATCGAAACTATTTTGTCAGAGGATGTGCAGATATGATGATTACCCCTTTCGGAACCGCCCCCGGCGGCGAGCCGGTGTTCCTGATTCAAATAAATAATGATGTGCTTTCCTGCGAGATCATCACCTACGGCGCCACCATCCGCGCCCTGACCGCCCCCGACCACAACGGCGATCCCGTGGATGTGGTGCTGGGATATGACACTTTGGAAGAGTACATCTCCCAGGACGGCTATCTGGGTGCCACCGTGGGCCGCTTCGCCAACCGCATCGCCAAAGGCCACTTCCGGTTGGGCGGCCAAGCCTACACCCTCGCCACCAACAACGGCAACAATCATCTCCACGGCGGCTTGCAGGGCTTCTCCCACCGGGTGTGGAGCATCGACCATTCCGACGCACATTCCGTAACCCTCACCTTAACCAGCCCCGACGGCGAAGAAGGCTATCCGGGCAGGCTGGAATGTTCGGTACGCTTCCAATTGGATGACAACGCTCTGATTATCCGCTACCATGCCACGTCCGACCGGGATACCCTTTGTAACCTGACCAATCACAGCTACTTCAATTTGGCCGGCCACGATTCCGGTTCCGCATTGGATCAGAATATTCAGATTTTTGCGCAAACCTATACCCCCAGCGATGCTGAAAGCATCCCACTCGGCACCGTCGAACCGGTGGCGGGTACCCCTATGGACCTGCGAACGCCCACGCCCATCGGCAAGCAGATCCGGGAGCCTTTCCATCAGTTGATTAACGCCCGTGGCTACGATCACAATTATGTGGTGGATGGTGAGGCAGGAACCCTCCGCCCTGTGGCCCGGGCCTACGCCCCTGCCACCGGCATTACCATGCTGGCAGAAACCACCCTGCCGGGTGTCCACTTCTACACCGCCAACTACCTGTCCCAGGGACGCATCGGAAAGGGGAGCGGTGCCTACGGCCCCCGCCACGGTTTCTGCCTGGAGACCCAGTTCTTCCCCGATGCCCCCAACCAGCCCACCTTCCCCTCCACCGTTCTGAAACCCGGCGAAGAATACGACCATTGCACGGTCTTCCGTTTTACCCGGTAAATAGGCAACTGGCAGAGTCAAGGGACTCTGCCAGTTACCTCAGTCTGTCAAAGAACCCCTGTTTTCGTTAGGCGGAAACAGGGGTTTTGGCGTATTTAGGAATATAAAACAAGAAAATATGCGACAAAACGGAGTTGTTTCAACTCCAATTTGCCAGTTCCATTTAATTTCCTCTCTCAACTTCAGTCCTTTACCGTATTATATCAGAAGGGATACACAAAGCGCAAGAGGTGCCGATTTTACGGCGTATCATGCAGCACCTACAACCCCCACGATATCACGCCAAACGCAGCTTGAAAAGAGGACAAGAAGGTGGTAAAATTAAAAGAAGGCCGAAAGACAATTTGCGCAGATACGAGATTGTCGCAAAAACAGGAGTGTTTCCATTGCTCAGGGTAATTACAACGGAGCTATCAGGTGCGCTGGCAGAGATGGGCGTTGCGAAAGAGTGCCATCTTTTCCCAAAGTCGAATCTTTTGATTCTGTTTCATCCACCAACGTCAACCCAACATCAAAAAAATCCATTTTACGTTCAAAAGAATCACCCCACAAAATTAAGGGCGCCAAGGAATTGTTCTGCGTAATTCTTGGCATTTGTATTGCGTGTATAGACCACATGGAAAGGGTGCGGCTCTGTGATTCCATCAATGGTAAAGGTGCCAATGTCATCCGCATTCGCCACAACAGACCGGTACAAAAAACTGATGCCCACGCCAACCGCCACCAGCGCTTTGATCGACACAAAACTGCTGATGGAAACCTCCCGGCTGAAATCATTCAGCCCGTATCCGGATGCCATCAGTCGTTCCTCAAAAATTCGGCGTGTGCCGGAACCTTCTTCCCGGACAATGATCGTTTCCTTCAGTAAATCCTCAATGGTTAGGTGTTTCCCGGACAACGGACTGCCCTTCGCGCAGATCCCCACAAAGGGCTCCATTCGCAGTAAATAAGAATCGTATTTCGTTTTACTGAATGTACCTTCAATCACGGCAAAATCCAGCCGGTTTTCGTCCAGCATTTGCAGAAGATGCTTGGTATTATCCACCACAAGAGATAGCTCGTGGCCCGGGTCACGGAGATAATCCTTGATGGCATCGATCAGCACATAGTCACCGATGGTCTTGGTGGCGCCAACTCGCAGCTTCAGCCGCTTTTTATCCGCAATTGCCAATTGCAGTTCCTGGAATTGGTACTGCTGCGAAATGGCATACCGCTCCAACAGCAGGCACTTTTCTGTTTTATGCAGAGTATGACCATCGTAGAAAAACAGCTTCGTCTGCAAGGTTTGTTCCAGGGACTGAATCTGCTTTGTGACAGCCGGTTGCGAAAGGTGAAGCCGCTCTGCCGCCAGCCGATAGTTCATCGTTTGGCAGAGTGTCAGAAAAGTATGTAGCTTCGGATCCATAGGCGGCCCTCCAATAAATATCTGGAATTGCATCATTCCGTATAATAACTTCATTTTATCACAAGTAGGTGGTAAAATAAAGAAAAACTTCAAAGGAGAACCACATGAAGCCGAAAACGAAAGACCGCCTGCTGTTCGGGCTGGGCGTTGCAATCTGCTTTGCGGTAGCGGCGCTGTCCGTATTGGTCGAAAAGCTGATCCCCGGAGAGCTGCTGGGCGCATCCATCGTCGCCCTGTTTATGGGTACCATCATCAACAGCTTTTTTCATCCAGAATGGATGAAGCCTGCGCTGAAATTTGCTTCCAAAAAGATTCTGAAGGCGGCCATCGTCCTTCTGGGTGCCTCTCTTTCCATCCGAACCATCATGTCCGTTGGACAGATGACCTTCTTCGTGATGATCTTCACCTTTGCCATGTGTTTCGGCGGCGGCTATTTTATTCGCAAGCTGTTCGGCCTGAACTGGAAGCTGAGCAACCTGATTTCTGCCGGTACCGGCATCTGCGGCGG
>JAZQHH010000141.1:0-7099 GCA_045540495.1 Faecousia sp. | reverse complement strand
TGCTGTTCCGGGGCATCTCCAAGAAGCTGAAGGGCGCCGCCAATTGTGACGGCGTGCTGTGGGCCGAAGCCCTCCAGGAGGGCGTGGACGCTGCCTACAAGGCCGTCATGAAGCCCGCCGAGGGCACCATCCTGACCGTGGCCCGTCTGGCTGCCGCCAAGGCAAGACGTGCCGCCGAGGAGAACAATTACTTCGAATTTGTCCACGAGGCCGCCATTGAAGAGGCCAAGGTGGCCCTGGCCAACACCACCAACCAGAACCCCGTGCTGAAGAAGGCCGGCGTTGTGGATGCCGGCGGCAAGGGCTGGCTGGTGGCCCTGGAGGGAATGCTCTGCGCCCTCCGCGGCGAGGACGTGGTGGCCCCCGAGGGCGGCGCTGCCGAGGTAAAGGAATCCGCTTCCTTCGACGATTTCGACACCGAGGACATCACCTTCACCTACTGCACCGAGTTCATCATCTCCCGGGAGAATGACATGGATCCCGAAAAGCTCCGGGAGTTCCTGTCCAGCCTGGGCGACAGCCTGGTGCTGGTGGACGACGAGGAGATCATCAAGGTCCACGTCCACACCAACGACCCCGGCAAGGCCCTCCATGAGGCCATGGACTACGGCTCCTTTGTCACCGTCAAGATCGAGAATATGCGCCTGCAGCACACCGAGAAGGTCATGAGCGAGGCGGAGAAGGCCCCCAAGATCGCCGAGCCCGAAAAGACCTTCGGCGTGGTTTCCGTCTGCGCCGGTGCCGGCATTGCCGACGTGTTCACCAACCTGGGCGTGGACGGCATCATCTCCGGCGGCCAGACCATGAACCCCAGCACCCAGGATATCCTGGAGGCCGTCAACAAGGTCCCCGCCGAGACGGTCTATGTGCTGCCCAACAACAAGAATATCATCATGGCCGCCGAGCAGGTGGATGCCCTGACCCCCAAGAAGGTCATCGTCATCCCCAGCAAGACCGTGCCCCAGGGCATCACTGCCATGCTGAGCTTCAACCCCGAGGGCTCCGAGGAGGAGAACACCGCTGCCCTGACTGAGGCCCTGCCCCTGGTGGATACCATGCAGATCACCTACGCCGCCCGGAACTCCGATTTCGACGGCTACGACATCCACGAGGGCGACTATCTGGCTCTTTTCGGCAGCCAGCTCTTCGGCACCAGCCAGGATATCAAGGTCCTGCTGAAATCCCTGGCCCAGAAGGTCCGGGACGATGGTCGGGAATACATCACCATCTACTACGGCGCCGATGTGAAGGAGAAGCACGCCCAGAAGGCCGCGGATCTCTTTGCGGAGATCTGCCCCGATGCGGATGTGAATCTGATCAATGGCGGCCAGCCGGTGTACTATTATCTGATCTCTGCGGAATAATATTTTCGTAGACGCAAGGCCCGCTGCCCCGCGCAGCGGGCTTTATGCTTGATCGCTCAATGACAGCCGTTTTTGAAAGGAGGAGGTCATGGAACAGCTGAAGAACTGGAAAATCTACCGCTGGTGCCGCCAGATCGGGCAGTTTTTGAAGCCCATGAATATCTCCATCCACAGCACCTACACCAGCTTTTTCATCATATTGTCGGTATTTCCGATTCTGGTGATCCTGTTCAGTCTGCTGACCTTCACAACCTTCGGCCTGACGGAGGTCATGGCCCTGGTGTCGGAATTTCTGCCGGTGAATTTCCTGCCTATGGTGGAAAGAATCATGACCGGTGCCTATGAAAACAGTTCCGGCGCGGTGCTGTCCGTCTCGGTTCTGACGGCTCTGTGGTCGGCCAGCCGCGGCATCCGGGGGGTACTGATGGGGCTCAACGCCGTCTACGGCCTGGAGGAAAACCGCAGCTACCTGCATACCCGGGCCATCAGCGTGGTGTATACCTTCCTGTTCCTGGTGGTGCTGGTGCTGACCATGGTGCTCCACGTTTTCGGCACTACCATTTTGGACTATCTGCGCATGACCACCAATCCCTTCCTGATGTTCCTGATGGACATCATCGACTGGCGTAACCTTTTGATGCTGGCCCTGCAAACGCTGCTGTTTCTGGCGGTGTACTCCGCCATGCCCAACGGGCGGCACAGTCTGCAGCAAAATCTCCCCGGCGCGCTGCTGGCGGCCCTGGGCTGGACAACTTTTTCGAAGTTGTTTTCTATATATGTGGAAAATTTCCCCTATTATAACAATATTTACGGCTCCGTTTACGCGGTCGCCCTGGGAATGCTGTGGCTGTACTGCTGCATCTGCATCGTCTTCTACGGCGGCGCCCTAAACCGCTACCTGATGGAGCGCAGATGGAAGGAAATATGATTGATTACGATAGCACTTCTTGCCCCCCTCATTTATGAGGGGGGTGCCCCGAAGGGGCGGGGGGAGTATACCATTCACAGCGTTTCGGACTCCCCCCGACCTTCGCTACGCTCGGTTACCCCCCTCATAAATGAGGGGGGGCAAGGGGGTCTTCCTAATCATTTACCCCACCAACACGAAAAATTTACGTCCAGTTCATAAATTGGATGTATTCTGAATAAAAACCCGGAAAGGGGGCGCCTGGATGTTTGGATTTGTGACAGCCAGCTTGTCGGAGCTGTCAGAGGAGCAGAAAAAACGCTACAGCGCCGTCTACTGCGGCATCTGCCGCCGGATCCGGGTCCAGCATTCCCAGCTTGCCCGGCTGGGGCTCAGCTACGATATGGCCTTCCTGGCTCTGCTGCTCATGAGCCTCTACGAGCCGGAGGAACAGCAGGGGAGCCGCGCCTGCCACCTGCACCCCATCAAGCCCCGGCCCTGGCTGGATAACGACTGCATCCGCTACGCCGCCGACATGAACGTGGCCCTGTCCTACTACAAATGCCTGGACGACTGGCGCGACGACCGGAAGCTCTCCGCCAAACTCATGGCATCGGGCCTGAAAAACCGGATGGGGGAGCTGGAAAAACGCTACTCCCGGCAGTGCGCCGCCATTGCGGACTGCATCCGGGAGCTGACCGCCCTGGAAAAGGCCCGTTGTCAAAACCCCGACGAAACCGCCGGCTGCTTTGGAAGGCTCATGGCGGAGCTGTTGGTGTGGAAAGAGGACTTCTGGGCCCGGGAGCTGCGGCAGATGGGCATGGCCCTGGGCCGGTTCGTCTACCTGGCCGATGCCGTGGCAGACTGGCACCGGGATCGGAAAAAGGGAAAATTTAACCCACTGCCCGGAGAAGACCCCCAGCAGTGGGACGACTACCTGGTCATGGCCATGGGCCGCTGCACCGCCCATTTCGAGCGGCTGCCCCTGGTGCAGGACAAGGAAATACTCAATAACATTCTGTACAGCGGCGTTTGGACATCGCTTCGACAGAAACGGAAGCAGGAGGACAAGGAAGATGGAAGACCCCTATAAGGTGCTGGGCGTCAGCCCCGATGCCTCGGAAGAGGAAATCAAGCGGGCCTACCGCAAGCTGGCGAAGCAGTATCACCCGGATTTGAACCCCGGGGATGAGTACGCCGCCCAGCAGATGCAGCGCATCAACGCCGCCTACGAGGCCATTCAGAATAAGGATTCCGCCGGTTACGACCCCTTCCGGGGTGCCCAGGAGCCCTCCGACACAGAGCGCTACCATCAGGCCGCCTACCAGTACATCCGCTACGGCCGCTACCGGGAGGCATTAAACACCCTGAACAGCGTCCAGGAGCGGGATGCCCGGTGGTATTATTTAAGCGCCGTGGCCAACGATGCCCTGGGCAACCAGGTGACGGCCCTGGAGCATATGCGCCGGGCGGTATCCATGGAGCCGGACAATATCACCTATCTGCGGGCCCTGGAGGAGCTGCAAAACGGCGGCCGGGTCTACCGCCAAACCGCCGGGAACTACGGCGGCTTCGAAACCCGCGCCGACCCCTGTACCAATTTTCTGCTGTGCTGGCTGATGAACGCCTGCTGCTGCGGCGGCCCCGGGCCCTGCTGTTAATGGGAAGCATGGCCCCCCCTGCGTAGGGGCCGATGTCCACATCGGCCCTGTTTACCCACCGCCCCTGCGAAATGATATAGTGAGGGCACCTCCGTTGTGGAGGTGCCCTTGTGTATTATGCTTTGCGGATGGCCTTCAGCAGATTGCCGAGCTTCGGCGGTGTGCCGTAGAGCAGCACGCCAATGCGGTAAATCTTCGCCGAAATCACGCCCACGCCCACAACAGAGGCGATCAGAATAGCAATGGAAACGGCGATTTCCCAGAAGGGCACCGTGCTCATGGCAATCCGGGTGAACATGGCCATGGGCGACGTGAAGGGCACGAAGGCGCAAATCTTCATGGCCAGATTGTCCACATTTCCCGAAGTCATGGAAAACAGCACCACAAAAAATCCGATGATGAACAGCATGGTAATGGGCATGACGGAGGTGTTGATGTCCTCCAGCTTGGATGCGGTGGAGCCCACGGCGCCGAACAGGAATGCATAAATCAGGAAACCCAGAACAAAGAAAATCAGCATATATATCAGCAATTCCGGGGGGATATTGAACATTTCGGCGACAATTCCATTTTCGTCCCAATAGCTCTTGTTGGCCTGGAAACAAATCAGGGCCGTGCCGAATACCGCAACCAACTGGGTCAGGCCCGCAAGGCAGGAGGCCAGGACCTTGCCGAACATCATGCTCACCGGTTTGGCGCTGGTAATCAGCACCTCCATGGCCCGGGAACTCTTCTCCGTGGCCACGTTGGTGGCCACCATTTGGCCGTAGAGCAGGATCACCATGTACAGAGCCATGATCATAATGTAGGTGTAGAAATAGTTCTGCATCTGATCCTTACCCAGGGTCTGGGTCTCGTGGCTGATGGTGGCGCTGAGGATGGCGCCGGCTTCCTCGGGGCTCATCCCCGTGCCCACCATGGCGCTCATGCGGAAGAGGCTCAGGAGCACCTCGTCAGCCACCTGGGTGTTCATGTCGTACATGGAAAGATTGTTTACATAATATGTATAGTTGGTGAGGCCGTCCATCACAAACGCACACTCCGCATTCCCGGCAGTGATTTCAGCGGACACATCCCCATCAAACATCCGGACGTCGTATTCCGGGAAAGCG
The DNA here is from genome assembly GCA_045540495.1 of Faecousia sp. GTDB lineage: Bacteria > Bacillota > Clostridia > Oscillospirales > Oscillospiraceae > Faecousia. The sequence goes on along the minus strand of JAZQHH010000141.1, from coordinate 2,055 downwards.
GCGGCGAAGGCGGTCTGGATTTCCGGCCCATCCGCCACCAGCAGCATGACGGCCTTATCATCCGGAATCACATCCTCGCTGCTGTTGATGGATTCGGTGATCCGGGGGAAGAACATGACCACCACCAGCAGTGCCATCAAAAAGACGGTAACGCCAACGAAAACCTTGTTGGTCATGTAGTTTTTCAGCTCAAATTTCAGGATTTTTCCAAATTGTTTCATAAAATCACACCTCTGCCCCTGCGTATTCCACGAAGATATCATTCAGGGAGGGCTCAAAGACCCGCACTTCGTCCAGATCAAAATCCGCCAGCCGCTGCATGACGGCCTGCTTTTCGCCGGGATCGGCCAGCTTTATCACCAGACTGCCATCCTCCGCCGCCTTTGCGTTGGGGAATGCCGCCAGGATCTTCTCCTGCTGCTGGGAGCGCACCACCAGCCGGTTCCGGGGGTAATCCCGCTTGATCTGGTGCAGATCGCCGGACAGCACCACTTTGCCGCCGTTGAGGATGGCGATGGAATCGCAAAACTCCTCAATATAATTCATCTGATGGCTGGAAAACAGCAGGATTTTCCCTTTGCTGATCTGTTCCTTCACCACGTCCTTCAGCAGCATGGCGTTCACCGGGTCCAGACCGGAGAAGGGCTCGTCCAAAATCACGATCTCCGGGTCGTGGGCCAGGGCGGTGATCAGCTGAATCTTCTGCTGATTGCCCTTGGACAGGGTATCCAGCCGCTTGTTGCGGTACTCGCTCATGCCCAGACGGCCCAGCCAGTAGTCCACGGATTTCACCGCCTCGCCGTGTCCCATTCCCTTCAGCTCGGCAAAGTAGACCAGCTGATCGATGATCTTCTTTTTGGGATACAGGCCCCGCTCCTCGGGGAGGTAGCCGAATTGTACTTTGGAATAATCGATGGGCTTCCCGTCGAAGAGGATTTCACCGCTGTTGGCGGGGAATACATCCATCAAGATCCGGATGGAGGTGGTCTTTCCCGCGCCATTGCGGCCCAGCAAGCCAAAAGCCTTGCCTCCCTCCGCCCGAAGGGATACCCCCTTCAGCACTTCCTTCTCGCCGAAGGATTTGTATACGTTCTTAATTTCTAATTCCATTATACCCTCCCAGAATATTTATCAAGATAGGTTCGTCCCCATTATACATCTCTGATTCGTGGAATTCAACCCCAAAAACCGAAGGTCGATATTCATACACGGGGGAGGACCGGAATCGATCCTCCCCCGCATCCATTCAGTTAGCGCCACAGCCACAGCAGGCAATTACAGCCGTGCCAAACGATGATGCTGCCAGCACCGATCAGAGCCAACATAGGATTCACCTCCGTATATAAAATCGGGACAAAAAATGGGAAAGCCCATCTTCTGGAGTCCAATATTAAAATACCATAGTATTTCAAATATGTCAAGAGATTTGGAATAATAGTATCGTAATATTTGACGCGGGAGGCATACTATGCTAGGTGAGAATATTAAAATGCTGCGATCGGCTTGTGGTTGGAGCCAGGTTGACTTGGCGAAGAAGTTGAACATAACCAAGCAGACCGTATCCAATTGGGAGAATGAAAACATCCAGCCTTCGATTGAAATGCTGATCCGCTTGTCCAAGACCTTTGGAGTGACCACCGATCACCTTTTGGGATTGGAAACCGATGCACGAATTAGTGTGGAAGGTCTCCCTGAAAAGGCGGTAGCGCATTTAATACTGCTGATTGAGGACCTTCGACAGGAATAATTTTTCGCTGTATACCGAACAATCGACAAGAAAGAAGAAAGTCAACATCCATCATGCCGATAAAGCGGAATGCATAAGGTATAAAAAGAATCCGAACCCGCAAATGTGGCTCGGATTATTCTGCTATGGTACACCGGAAGGGACTCGTTCAATCAAGGTTCGGCTCCGTCAAGCCGTCGCCGGCGGCGCTCATCCGCGCCGCATTTTATTGTTCAAGTCCCTTTCATATGCAATATGAAAAGGGTTACCCCAAATGGGATAACCCTTTTCGTGGCATAAACTACGCTATTTGATACAATGCAACGCTA
>JAZQHH010000140.1:0-4821 GCA_045540495.1 Faecousia sp. | reverse complement strand
GGGATGGTCGGCGGGGTCATGACCCCGCCCTACGGGGTGCGGTGGGGGTAAAAAAAGGGAGGGTCAAGACCCTCCCTTACGGTGGTGCGGCGGGAGCCGCTTTTTATATCAGGAAAGCTTGCAGTAGGCAGCTGCGGTCTGGGCGGCTACCTTGGCGTTGTTATACACCAGCCGGATGTTGGAGGCCAGGCTGTCGCCGCCGGTGAGCTCGGCAACTCTTGCCAGCAGGAAGGGTGTGGTCTCCTTGCCCTTGATGCCCTTTTCATTGCACTCGGCGATTGCCTGGTCAATGGCAGCGTCAATGACGGCCTTGGGCATGGCAAAATCCTCGGGAATGGGGTTGGCAACCAGCATGCCGCCCTTGAAGCCCAGCGCGTGCTGTGCCTTGAAGGCAGCGGCCAGCTCCTCGGGGGTATCGATGCGGTAGTCCACGCCGAAGCCGGACTGGCGGGTGTAGAAGGCGGGCAGCTCCTCGGTGCCGAAGCCGATGACAGGCACGCCCTTGGTCTCCAGGTACTCCAGAGTCAGACCCAGGTCCAGAATGGACTTGGCACCGGCGCAGACCACCATCACAGGGGTCTGGCCCAGCTCCTCCAGGTCGGCGGAGATGTCCATGGTGGTTTCCGCGCCGCGATGCACGCCGCCGATGCCGCCGGTGGCGAAGATCTTGATGCCGGCCATGTGGGCGATGATCATGGTGGTGGTCACGGTGGTGGCACCGTCCTCACCCCGGGCGCACAGCACAGCCAGGTCACGGCGAGAGGCCTTGTGGATGGCCTGGCCCTTCTTGCCGAAATACTCGATCTCCTCAGGGGTCAGACCGGCCTTCAGACGGCCGCCGATGATGGCGATGGTAGCGGGAACGGCGCCGTTTTCCCGGATGATCCGCTCCACATTCAGAGCGGTCTCCACATTCTGGGGATAGGGCATGCCGTGGGAAATGATGGTGGATTCCAGGGCCACCACGGGCTTGCCCTCGGCGATGGCCTGCTTGACTTCGGGATTGACATCCAGATACTGATTGATCATGTTCATATTCTCCTTTGTTCAGCTTATCGGCCCATGCGGGTGGCAAGTGCCGTGATACTCATGTTGGGATTGATGGTGGCTTCACTTTCCATGGCGATGGCAGCGGCGGCCAGACCGGCACGGGCGGTTTGCTCCAGATCCAGCTCCTCCAGCCAGGCCCAGACCAGGGCGGCCATGAAGGCATCGCCGCAGCCGGTGGTGCTGACCATGTTGCCGGCAAAATTGGGCAGCCACAGCTGCCGCTCCCGGTCAGCGGCGCAGACGCCGTTGGCACCCAGGGAGAGAAACACCCGCTCTACGCCCATATCCAGCAGGGTCTGGGTGGCCTTCGCGGCATCCTCCCGGCTGCGGATGGTCACGCCGGTGAGCAGCTCGGCCTCCAGGCGGTTGGGCTTGAGGGTGTGGAGCTTGCTCAGAATGGGCTGCAGCTTTTTGGCCTTGGTCACGGATACGGGGTCGCAGAAAATGGGAACCTCACAGTTTTCCGCCAGCCAGATCAGAGATTCCTCGGGGATGTTGCAGTCGGCCACGATCACCCGGGCGTTGCGGAGCATGGAAATATTGGCCTTCAGATAGTCCGGGGTGATCCGGTTGCAGACCTCCATGTCGGACAGGGCCAGGGCCATGTCACCGTCGGGCTGGGAGATGTACAGGTAGGTGGAGGTGGGCAGATCCTGGACGCACAGGGCGTGGCTCACATCCATGCCCAATTCGGTGCAGGAGGCGGCGATCCGCCGGCCGTGGACATCGTCGCCGTAGGCCGTGAGGAAGCGAACCTCCAGGCCCATAAGGCACATGTTGTGGGCAATGTTCCGGCCTACGCCGCCCAGGCTCATGTGGATCCGGCCGGGGTTGGAGTCGGCCTGCCGCAGCGGGCTGTGGGAGATGCCGCCGATGTCCATATTCACACCGCCCACCACTACGGCGTAGTTGCCGGAGCGGAGGACATAGCCCTTGCCGGCGATATAGCCCTTTTTGATCAGGTTGGAAATATGCACCGCTACGGAGGAGCGGGTGATCCCCAGGGCATCGGCCAGCTCCTGCTGGGCGATCATGGGATCGGATTCGATGAGCTGCAAGATCTGTCTTTCTCTGTGTGTCATGCTATCACCTTATAAACATAGGTTTAATTTGTAATCATAAGTTAATATTATAAGACTTCTGGGGATATGTCAATACCTTGTTGTAAAAAATCTTCTCCCAGGGCGGAAATTGTCAAAATACCTATATTTTCTTTGTAGATTTGTTCAAATTGCGACAAGGGCAGCGGGTTTTCTCCCAGGCCTACCTCCACGGTAAAGCCCGGGCGGCGCCACCTGTCGATGAACCAGTCCTTGTAGCCCGCAAAGCCCGAGGCATAGGGGGTGTCCTCGGCGGTGTAGCCGCTGACCCTGGCGAAGGCCTCAGCATAGGCTCTGGCCCCAGGGACATCGATGTCCAGGTACTTCCAGTAGATCACCCGGCCCTGGGTGTGGTAGGCCAGGATCAGCTCCGGCTGCAGAAATTCCGTATAGCCGGCCAGAACCCGGCTCTCAAATTGATCCAGGGGCGCCCGGCCCACATAATCCCGGGGGCCGGGGCGTGTGAAGCCCTGGCTGAATTTGATTTCCCTGGCCTGGGGCCACCCGGCGGGGTACTGCAGATTCAGATCCACCCCCAGAAGATTGGCCTTCCAGCCCTCGGGGAAGGGAATGGCCGGGTAGAAGGCCGCCAGCTCCCGGGCGTTTTCGTAAGGGAAGGTTCCCGGCGGGACGGCCCCGGTGACCAGATCCACCCCGTCGGGGTTTACCAGGGGAACGGTATAAATGGTGGCCCGGCGGGCAATTTCGGCGGCATCCACCCCAAAAATTTGTCCGTTTTCCGTGATGGCCCGGGCAAGATCCTCCACAAATTTTAAAAGCACCAGGGTGGTGATCCACTCGTTGGCGTGGTGGGCGGCGGTGAACAGCACCTTCCGTGGGCCGTTGCCCACCACCAGGGTGGAAATGGGCCGCTGAAAGGCGGTGCGCCCCAGCAGCTCCGTGCGCAAAAAAGGATAGGCTTGCACCAATTTGGCAATGGCATCCGCGGTGCGGGCGGATGTGACCGGCAGGGTCGTCTGTACAATGGCCATAAAAATCGCCTCCGGGTATTCTATGCGGAAGGCAGGAAGGGCGTTACAAGGCACGAGGTACAAGGGACAAGGTACGAGGTACAAGGTACAAGGTACAAGATACGAGGTACAAGGTACAAGTTATAAATTTAGGTGCGTTGTAGGGGTGCGGAGGGGGACGGCGGATGTGTTGCAGAGCGCAGCGAATCTTCTAATCCTATGATTGCCAGTGGCAATCATCCCGATTCTAACAATGGCCATCCCTACGGGGTGCGGATATAGAATCGGGTTGGCGGGCGGCAGATTGCCGCCCCTACGGGTGCGGAGGTAGAATCGGTTGGTCGGCGGGGGGCAAGACCGTAGCCCTACGCATTTAAGAGATTTTAGATATTTCTAATTAAGATCTTTTTCTCAAATGTGCCGGAGGGGATTCCAAAGGGGAAAACGGCGGTAATTTTGGATTATGAAAATTCGATCCGTTTTCCTCTTTGGCCGTCTGGGGAGTCCGGGGACCATACGGGAGGTCCCCGGCGGCTCTTTGGATACTTTCTCGCCGGAGAGAAAGTATCATGCCCCTTACGCACTTCTTTTGCGGTGGAAGACCGATTCCGCATTCGAGCAAAAGCATCATACAGTACCCGCAGGCGCGGAGGTGGAATTGGGTTGGCGGCGGGGTCATGACCCCGCCCTACGGGGTGCGGAAGATCACATGAGGGTGCGGAGGGGAACGCAAGAAGGCGGATGGCCGATGGCCATCCCTACGGGGTGCGGAAGAGGGACGGGCGGACGTGTTGCAGAGCGCAGCGAATTTTCTAATCCTATGATTGCCAGTGGCAATCATCCCGATTCTAACAATGGGCGTCCCTACGGGGAAGGGGGATCGTTGGGGGTGCGGGCATTGTCCGTTTTCTATTATCTATTATCCATTGTCCATTATCCATTGCCCATTGACCATTGTCCATTATTCATTGCCCATTGCCCATTGTCCATTATCCATTATCCATTGTCCATTAAAAAAGGCGTGCTTTTTCAGCACGCCTTTTGGTTGTTTACTTTACGGGAGAGGCGGAGCGGAGGGTGACATCGTGGTAGCCGCCTTCCACGATGGAGACGGAAGACACCAGGGTCAGCTTGGCTTCCCTCTGCAGGTCGGGAATGGTGATCACACCGCAGTTGCACATGGTGGACTTGACCTTATAGAGGCTGGCTTCCACATTGTCATGGAGGCTGCCTGCGTAGGTGACATAAGAGTCCACGCCTTCCTCAAAGCTGAGCTTGCTCTTGCCGCCCAGGTCGTAGCGCTGCCAGTTACGGGCACGGTTGGAGCCTTCGCCCCAGTACTCCTTCATGTAAGCGCCGTTGACCATGACCTTGGGGGTGGGGCCTTCGTCGTAGCGGGCGAAGTAACGGCCCAGCATCAGGAAGTCAGCGCCCATGGCCAGAGCCAGGGTCATGTGATAGTCATGCACGATACCGCCGTCGGAGCAGATCGGTACATAAACGCCGGTACGCTTGTAGTATTCATCGCGGGCTGCGGCAACCTCGATCAGTGCGGAAGCCTGGCCGCGGCCAATACCCTTGGTTTCGCGGGTGATGCAGATGGAACCGCCGCCGATGCCGACCTTCACGAAATCGGCGCCGCATTCGGCGAGGAAGAGGAAGCCCTCGCGGTCGACCACGTTGCCCGCGCCGACCTTGAC
>JAZQHH010000139.1:0-98057 GCA_045540495.1 Faecousia sp. | reverse complement strand
CCTCACTGAGGAGCAGAAGGCTCTGGTCGCGGATTACAGCGAATCCATGGTGGATGCCGTTGTATCTGCCAGCAGTGCCAAGGCCGCCAACTTTGTGAAGAGCGGCTTCAGTGGCCGTGGCGTTGCGGTTTCCTTCGAGGGCGCCTTCGCCGTCAACTTCTACTTCACTCCCTCTTACGCACCTGAGGGTGAGCTGACCATGTACTGGTGGGATCTGGCCACCTACAACAGTGTGGACGTGCTGACCAAGGAAAATGCCTCCGGCTCCATCGCCATGAGCGGTTCCGGTACCTCTGAGTATTTCGGCGCCGTGGAAGGCATCGCCGCCAAGGACCTGGATAAGGGTATCTACGTGGCTGCGGTCTACACTTACAATGGCACCGAGTATTCCACCGGTGTGATGGCCTACTCCATCGGCCACTACTGCAAGATCAAGGCTGCCGAAGCCAGCACCATGGGCGACCTGGCCGCGGCCACCGCAGTCTACGGCTACTACGCAAAACAGTACTTCGCTTGATCAAAGCGGGTGTGCTGGTTTGTCACTTCATTTCCTGATAAACCAGCACACCACACAGCGTGATAACTGATCGGTTCCGTGAAACACATGGATGCAGGCACGCATATTTATTTCGGCAATATTGATTCGCGGCGTTTTGCCTGGATCGGTTTGCATATATTTCTAAAGAAGAGGTGAAACAAATGAAGGAACTGTACCTGAACCCCGAGATGGACGTCGTTAAGTTCTCCATCGAGGATGTCATCGCTACCAGTGTTGTTGAGGACCCCACTACCGTCTCCACCAACGTCAACTGCGACAGCGAAGGCGAGCGCGACGATAACTTCCTGTAATTTCCCATCTGACTAGCCAGAGACCCGCCCCTGATTTTCGGGGGCGGGTTTTTGGTTTTTCAATAGTGTGCAATCAAAAGGATTTTGATATAATTATTTATTGACTGATGCTCTCAGTTATGGTATAATCTACGAATAATAGGCTCTCTTTGGGCAAATTATAAGAAATAATGTCGAAATTGTGAACAGGAGGACAAGATGAACAAAGTCAAAAGATTACTTTCGATGGTTCTCGTCTTTGCCATGGTTTTCTCTGTGGCGGCGATGATGGCCGGATGTGAAAATGATCCCAAGCCCACTGACCCCAGCACGGAATCTTCCTCGACCCCGGAGTCTACCGGTGGCCAGGAAAATACAGAACCTACCAAACCTTCTGCCCCCTCTGAAAAAACCGGGGTATATACTATTAAGATCACCTCGGCCGGTGGCCTGAAAATGGCTGGCGTCAGTGTTGTTGTCTATGCAGATAATACCCTGGTTGACATGGTTGAGGGTGGCGATACCGACGCGGAAGGCAGTGTTTCTTTCAGCCTGCCCATTTCCGATGAGTATGCCATTGTCTTGGATGGGGCTCCCCGTGGTTATGTGACCGAGGAGTATTATTCCTTCTCCGGCAATGCTGCCAATATTGTGCTGACTTCTCAGCTGATTACCGACAAGGAGCTTTCCGATGTTTCTGAGCCTCTGAAGGTTGGCGATGTGATGTATGATTTTACCACCACGCTGCCCAATGGCGAGAAGCTCACTTTGTCCGAAGTGCTGGCAGAGAACAAGATGGTTCTTCTGAACTTCTGGTTCAGCACCTGCGGCCCCTGCGCCACTGAGTTCCCTTACATGGATGAGGCTTACCAGATGTACAAGGAGAAGGGTGGCACTGTTATCGCCCTTGATCCTCTGGAGCCTTCTGCTACTGTGGATACTTATCAGGATTCTATGGGTCTTAGCTTCCCTATGGCTGCTTGTCCCAACGTTTGGGCGACCAACGGTTTTGGTTTCTCTAATTATCCTTCTACTGTGGTTATCGACCGCTACGGCGTGATCTGCCTGATTGAGGTCGGCGCGCTGACCAGTCTGAGACCCTTTACCAGCATTTTTGAGTATTTCACTGCGGAGGATTACACCCAGAAGCTTTGCACCAACGGTGTGGGTGATATCATCAGCCAGGTCAGACCCAACCAGACTATGGATACCTCCGAGAATATCGGTGCTGTGGTCAATCAGGGCGAGATCGAGGTCACTTTCCGCCCCGAGGCTGACGATGAGTATTCCTGGCCCTTCGTCGTCACCGATAAGAACGGTGATCTGTGTCTGAAGGCCTCCAATCAGGAGATCGAAAGCTCCTATGCGATCATCTATATGGACGTAACCCTGAAGGCTGGTCAGGCCGTTGGTTTTGACTACCTTTCCTCCACCGAAAACGGTGGCGACTATATGCATGTTATCGTGAATGACGAGGCTATCTTCGCCATTTCCGGTGCTGACGAGGTTGAGCAGTGGAAGTCCTGCTATCCCTGCGTGGCTACTGTTGACGGCACCTATGAGATCGCTCTTTGCTACTTTAAGGACGAGGCGGACAACGTTGGCGATGATACCGTTTACATCAAGAATCTTCGGGTTGTGGATGTGAAGGACATCGATACCACTGCTCATCTGCCCCGTCAGGCTGCCACCACTGCGGATGGCTTTGAGTACAGCTATGTGGATGTGTTCCTGAATGAGGCTGATGGATACTACCATGTTGGTTCTGTCAACGGTCCTCTGCTGTTGGTTGATATGATGGGTTATACCCAATTCAGCGAGGAGAAGAATTTGTGGGATATCGTCTATGACGGCGGTTATACCTATGGCGAAAAGACCCTGTACGAGGCAATGCTGAATTACTTCACCTATTGCTCCAACTCTTCTTTGTACGGCGTTTGCACCGTCACCGAGGAGCTGGCAGAGCAGCTGAAATTTGTTGCCGAGGTGGCCGGTTTTGACGGTACCGATAACGAATGGCTGAAGATGTGCAAGTATTACGAAGCCTACGGCAAGGATGCCCAGCAGATGGAGGACCCCATCAAGGGCCTGGCTCCGTTCTCTGCGCAGGAAGCCACCTATGGCAAGAATGTGGAGAGCAACTTCTTCTACTACAACACCGTCATTATGCCCAGAGGCAAGCTGGCCAAGTTTGTGCCCGACAAGTCCGGCGTTTACCGCATTACTTCCCGCTCCGAGTCTTCCCAGGGTGTGGATGGCTGGATCTTTGACGGCAACAGTCAGGAACTGCTGGCCTATGAAATGGACGAGCGGCTGTGGAATGACGACAAGAATGTTTCCATGGTCTTCTATATGGAGGCAGGGAAGGACTACTACATTGACATTGCGTTCTGGGATGTCTATGAGGTCGGCTACATTTACTACGATATCGAATATGTGGCCCCCACGCTGGAGCACTTCCGGCTGGCATCTCCCGGCTACTTCACTTATGACAGTGATGCTACCGGTGATGCGATGTACCATCTGATTGCCGGCGGTATTGATGTGATCTTTGGCGAGGATGGCTACTGGCACGAGGACCTGGGTAAGGACGCAGATGGCAATCAGCTGTATGGCAGCAAGCTGTATGCTGATTTTACCGGCATTACCGGCCTGTTCTCCAATCCCGTTATTACCGTGCCCTCTGTGGATGAGAACGGTAACCCTGTCTATGATGAAGACGGCAACCCTGTTATGATTAAGGGTATGCTTGATATGGGCGGCTTTGATTTCTCTAAGAATGAGAACGATCTTTACATTATGGCCTTCCTGGAGACCCATGGCAATGATCCGGAAGCCACCGATGCCTATTTGCGGGATCTGTGGGGCGACAGCTATGACAGCTATGCTGAGATCTATCAGGTTCAGGATGTTTACGCCGGAATTTACCACGGTACCGGCGAGGACCTGTCCGATGAGATCAGAAGCTACGCTGAAAAGATCTACAGCGGTGATGCCACGGAGCGGATCGGCTGTGTTGAGGTCGATGCACGTTTGGCAGAGATTTTGCAGCTGCTCGTTTCCAAGTACACCTTTGAAAACGTGGATAACTCCTGGGTCAAGCTGTGCTACTACTACGACTATTTGGGACCTGCCGCTGAATGAGTTTTACCGGAGGTGCGGATGTGACCCATCCGCACCTTCCTATACAAAATGAGGAATGATGATGAAGACGCTTTTGAAAGCTGCTTTACTGGCGGTTTTGTGCGTTTGTTTTCTGGCCGGCTGCGGCGATGATCCTGTGGTTACCGAGCCGTCTGAGCAGACAACTGCACCTTCTGATCCCGCACCCACGGTTCCCAAAACAGTGGATTATACGGTGCAGGTGACCAATATGGGCGGCTTGCCCCTGGATGGAGTGCGGGTGAAGATATTCCCCGATTCCAGCCTGGTGAATCTTGTGGATATGGGCCTTTCGGATGAGAAGGGGCATTTCTCCTTTACTGCAGAGGCATCGGACAGCTATGTGGCTGTGGTGCAAAATCTGCCCGAAGGATATGAGGCAGAGGCCTGTTACAAACTGACTGGTGAGAATACGGTCATTCAGCTTGGGGCAGGGGAGTTGACGGAAGAGAAGTTGGATTCTTTGAAGTTGACCCTTGGCAGTCCTATGCCTGATTTTACGGTCACCACTGCCGATGGCGCGAGCCTGACTCTTTCTTCGTTGCTGGAAGAGAAGGGAGCGGTTGTTCTGAATTTCTGGAATTTGAGCTGCGCTCCCTGCAAGATGGAGTTCCCTCATCTTCAGGAAGCCATTGAGCGGTTTGGTGACGATGTGGCCGTGCTGGCGTTAGATCCCTATGACCAAAATCAGGGGATCGTTGAGTTTCAATCGGAAAACGGTTATACCTTTACCATGGCCGCCTGCGATTTCCGGTGGGAGCGGATGCTGTCGCTGAAGGCGTATCCTACCACGGTTGTCATTGACCGGTTCGGAAATATTGCAATGATTCATACAGGGTCTGTGCCGGATGTTCAGCCGTTCCTGAATATGTTCGGTTTCTTCTGCGCGGATGATTACGAGCAGACCTTTGTTGAAAATTTGGAACAGTTACCCACCTTTGAACCTGCGTAATTACTGAAAAGGAGCAATTGACATGAAAAATATCAAGACTTTTCTTGCGGTGATCCTTGTGCTGGCTATGGCTCTGTGCCTGTGTGCATGTGGAGAGGATACACCCCAGCAGACGGATCCCAGCCAGACCACTGCCGCTACGGAACCATCTGAATCCAAGCCCGCTGAAACGGAGCCTTCTGAAACCGAGCCTTCTGAGACGGAGCCCAGCGAGCCTGTGGAGTATGATTACTCCATCACTGTCCAGGATGTGGACGGCAAGCCCTTTGAAGGTATTTTTGTACAGCTGTGCCGTGGCGAAAGCTGCTGCCTGCCTGGCTTCACCAATGCTGATGGTTCCGCTTTTTATTCTGCCGATGATCTGGTAGGGGAGGGCGACCTGATCGCGAAGATCAATGTCATTCCTGAGGGATATCGGCTGGTTGACGGCAAGAGTCAGATCACGCTGACCGATGACGTGGCGGATGTTGTGTTCGTACTGGAAGCTGTTGTGGACGCAGATTACACCATTACCGTTGAGACTACCGATGGAACCGCACTGGAGAATGTTTTTGTTCAGCTGTGCCGGGGTGATGCCTGCTGCCTGCCCGGTTTTACCAACGCCAAGGGATCCGCTTATTTCTACGAGAAGGATCTGGTTGGTGAAGGGGAGCTGACTGCGAAGATCAGTGTCGTTCCCGAGGGATATTTGGTTGTGGACGGTGTCAGCCAGATCACTTTGACCGATGATATGACTGTGGTGACCTTCGTTCTTGAAGCCATTCCTGCTGAAGGATAATGGATCAATCAGGAAACAGATCAAGAATCTGTTTCCTGATTTTTTACGCTTGTTTGCATATTATTCCTATGATTTGCATATTAAAAGGAATCGGTTTCCATTTATTCTACAAATCCACAGTGAGGGGACAAATGTATTCAGAATGTATTTGTATGAAATACACAACTTTGGATGGGAAGAATAAATTGTTTTTGATAAAAATTCTTGCAATTAGGAAGAAAATGCGATATAATAAAATATGGTATATAATATGTATCGGTAGAATTTTAGGAAAGGCGTATGTTACAGATGAAAAAGAAATCCCTATCCATCGTAATCAAGTCTGCATCCGTTTGTCTGCTGGTGGTGTCCGTTCTTCTCGGAATTGTCTCCACCCCCAACACACAGGTGGCTGGTTACGAAGCATCCTACATCCAGAAGCTGGACAATGCACCCCAGCTGGATCTGCAAGACTACCTGGATAACTCCGTTATGTTCGGTCTTCCCGACACCATTCAGGACGATCAGGAGATCGCGGTGATTGTTACCGTTGATGAGATCAACCTGCTGGATGCCTACGAGGTTTCCAACAAAACCATGAGCTTCAAGGATTTTGCCCTTACCAGTGATGAAGCTGCGGATATTCGCGAGAGCATCGCAGCGCAGAAGTCGCAGGTTCTCTCTGTTCTGGATGAGCAGGGGATTTCCTACAACGCCGGTGAGGACTACAACACGTTGCTGAGCGGTTTTGAGCTGGAGATCACTGCCCGGGATTTTGATGCCATCCGCAAGTCTTTGAAGGATGGCCAGGGCATTATCGTCAGCGAGGTTTACGAAAAGGCCGAGACCAAGCTGGTGGAGAACGAGGTTAATGTTTTTGACACCGGTATTTTCAACAGCTCCGGCTTCCCCTATGACGGCTCCGGCATGGTGGTGGCGGTTCTGGATACCGGTCTGGATTCTGCTCACACCGCTTTCTCTACGGATAATTTTACCTCTGATCATCTGGGACTGACCTATGAGGAGGTTGCCTCTGTCATCAGCCAGACCACTGCCAACAAGATGTTCGGCAGCCTGACGGTGGATGATGTTTACATCAATGAGAAGGTTCCCTACGGCTATGACTATGCCGATAACGACCCCGACGTGTATTCCACCCATAACAACCATGGCACCCACGTTTCCGGCGTGATCGTGGGCAAGGACGATGTGATTACCGGTGTTGCGCCCAACGCACAGCTGGTTTCCATGAAGATTTTCTCCGATGTGATGGACACCGCCCGGGCATCCTGGATTCTGTCCGCATTGGAGGACTGCGTGGTTCTGGGTGTTGATGTGATCAATATGTCCCTGGGTACCGCCTGTGGCTTCGGCCGTGAGACGGACGAGGAGATCATCAGCGGCGTTTATGATCGGATCCGGGAAGCCGGTATCAGCATGATCGTGGCTGCCTCCAACAGCTATTCCTCCGCCTATGGTTCCGAGGCCAACGGTAACCTGGGCCTGACTTCCAACCCCGATACCGGTACAGTCGGTTCTCCCTCCACCTACAAGGGCGTTATGTCCGTTGCTTCCATCAACGGCAAGGAGACCCCCTATCTGCTTCATGGCGAGAGTATCATCTACTTCATCGAGGCCAACTCCGGCGCTGCGGTTGAGCAGGATTTTGTCGAAAATCTGCTGGATGGCGCTGATTCCAAGGAGATGGAATACCTGGTGATTCCCGGTGTCGGTCGTAGTGCGGACTACACCGGCCTGGACGTGAAGGGCAAGATTGCCCTGGTTCGCCGTGGTTCCAACACCTTTGAAGAGAAGGCCATGATCGCCGAGGCCCAGGGCGCCGCCGGTATCATCATTTACAACAACGTTTCCGGTGACATTAAGATGAACATCGGTGACGCCAAGTTGGCTGTCTGCTCCATCTCCCAGGATGACGGTGAGATGCTGGTGGCTGCTGGTAACGGAACGCTGACCATCAGCAAGAACCAGACCTCCGGTCCCTTCATTTCCGATTTCTCTTCCTGGGGTCCTACTCCCAGCCTGAACATCAAGCCTGAGATTACCGCTCACGGCGGCAATATTCTCTCCTCCGTCACCGGCGGCGGCTACGACCGTCTGTCCGGTACCTCCATGGCCTGCCCCAACCTGGCGGGTGTGGTTATTCTGCTGCGGCAGTATGTGGTGGAGAATTTCTCCGATATCGCCGACGACAATGTGAAGGTCAATGAGATGGTTAATAAGCTGATGATGTCCACCGCGGATATCGCGCTGAACACCAACGGCCTTCCTTATGCGGTGCGGAAGCAGGGCGCCGGCCTGGCAAACCTGTTCAGCTCCCTGAACACCACCGCTTACATTACGACCTATGACGCCGATGGCAATGCCATGGATAAGCCCAAGCTGGAGCTGGGTGATGACGTTTCCAAGACCGGCGTTTATGAAATGAGCTTCTCTATCCATAATTTCGGTTCCGGCTCTCTGTCCTATGATCTGGGCGGCTATGTTCTGACCGAGGGTGTCAGCGAGACCAAGACCAACGCCGGTAAGACCACCGTTACGGAAGAGGCTTATCCGCTGTCCGGTGCCATTGAGATCGTTTCTGTCTCCGGTGGCAGCGTCAACGGCAAGAATATTACTGTGGCCGGCGGCAAGGATGCCAAGGTTACTGTGAAGATCACGCTGACCGATGCCGATAAGAAGTATCTGAACGATTCTTTCGAGAACGGTATTTATGTGGAGGGGTATATTACTCTGACTGCTACTGCCGGTACCGAGATCGATATGAGCGTGCCTTACCTGGCCTACTACGGTGACTGGACTGTTGCGCCCATCTTCGATAAGGAGTACTACGAGACCCATGCCGATGAGCTGGATGATTCCATCGCCTTCGAAGATAAGGTCATGCCCGATGCTTACGCCAGCCGTCCGATCGGCGGCGTGTCTGATGACTTTGTCAGCTACCTGGGTTCCTACTATTTCTTGCAGGATCCCGAGGACATGATTATTTCAGCCAACAAGGATTATATCGCCCTTTCCAATAAGGAGGGCACCATTCACTCCCTGCGGTTTGTGTGGGCCGGTCTGCTGCGGAATGCATCCAAGATTGTCATCACCATCACCGATGATACCACCGGCAATGTGATTTTCGAGACCGTTGACTACGATGTCCGGAAGTCCTACGGTGACGGCGGCTCCATTTATCCCGCAAACATCGAGATCGAGTTTGATACTCAGGATTATAACCTGGCCAACAATACCGAGTACACGGTCCGCCTGGAGGCCTACACGGACTACCGGGAGGGCGGTCTGGAGACCAATAAGCGCAACGTCTTCGAGTTCCCCCTGGTGGTGGACTTCGAGGCTCCCACCATTACCGATGTCGAGTACTACTATGAGTACGACAAGACCCTGAAGAAGAATCGACTCTATGCGAAGGTTGGCGTTTACGACAACCACTTCTCCATGGCTGCCCAGCTGGGCTATGTTACCATTGGCACCGATGAGGATGGCAATGAGGCTGTGGTCATGAAGTCCTTCGAGCAGTTCATGACCCCCATCTATTCTCAGCGCAACAGCAAGACCTATGTTACCTTTGAGCTGACCGATTACATTTATGACATCAAGGAAGAGTCTATGAACGACGATTGCTTCGTTCTGACTTGCTACGACTACGCCCTGAACTATGTCACCTACGAGATCGGTCTTCCCAATGATTTTGCGGACTTCTATTTTGACGGTCTGGAAGAGGGCCTGTCTCTGAGCCCCAACGAAGTGTTCACCCTGTCTCCGCTGGTCCACCCGGATTCCGAGTGGGGCGAGCTGCTGGAGTTCACTTCCCAGAAGCCCAGTGTGGCTCGGATCGTCAACGATAAGATCGTAGCCACCGCACCCGGTAAGACGATTATTCGGATCCGGGATCCCAAGACCAACAAGAGCGTGAGTTTCCATTTGACGGTCCTTGGGGAAGAAGATGAAGGCTATCGCCGTTATGATAAGCCTGTGGCCGATGTGTTTACCCTGACCGGTTACGACACCATCAAGGCCTATTATCAGATCGACAGCGCTGACAAGCTCCTGGGCGAGACCGGCGATACCCGGTTCTTCGAGGGTAAGTACAGTCTTTCCATGTACCCCTCCGAATCCGTGAAGCTGAATTACAAGCTGGATGCCTTCTTCCCGAAGGAGACCACCGTTGTCTTTGAATCCAGCAATGAAAGCATTGTTACCATCAACGAATCCGGTGTGGTTACAGCCAAGTCCGAGGGCTTTGCTTCCGTCACCATTCGGGTGCTGCAGGATGGCAAGTCCACCTACTATTCCGAAACTGTTTCCATCGAAGTCAAGGACCCCTTCATCAACAACGGTGCAACGCTGACGCATTACTTCGGTAATGGCGGTACGGTTTCCATCCCCGCTGAGTTGTCCCTGACTGAGATCGGCGCGTTCTCCTTCTCTAACTTTGAGTACATCCTCAAGACGCCCGAGGAACTGGCCTTCGACGATGCTGAGACCAGCAAGCAGTGGTACATCGGTGACAACACCATTACCAAGGTCATCATCCCTGAGGGTATCAAAAAGATCAATCCCTATGCCTTCGCCAATCTGACTGCTCTGGAAGAGGTTGTTCTGCCCTCCACCATGGAGTCGATTGAGTACGGTGCGTTCTATGGCTGTACTTCGCTGCAGAAGGTGACCTTCAGTGGTGAGAACAATTTGGATATTATCAGCCAGAATGCTTTCGAAAACTGTGATCTGCAGGGCACCATCGATCTGTCCAGCATTTGCGTGATTTCTGACTATGCCTTCGCCGGCAACAAGGACCTGGAGAAGGTCATCACCTCCGACCGGCTGCTGTCCATTGGTCAGTATGCCTTTGCCGGCTGCAAGAGCCTGACGGATGTGGAGATCGTTTCCGGCAAGGTCAAGTACGGCATCTATGCCTTTACCGATTGTGAGGCGCTGACCTCTTTCTATGTCAATGCTTCTGTTCTGCCCGAGGGTATGTTCTATGAGTGCGAGGCTTTGGAGACTGTGACCATCGGTCCCGATGTCAACGATATCGGCCCCTTCGCCTTCCGTACCACTAAGGTCGCTTCCTTCCAGGTGGAAGAGGGTAACAAGGCATTCAAAGTGCAGAACGCCGGTTATATCCTTTCTGCCGACGGCACTGCAGTGATTGCGGTTTCTCCCACCTTCACCGGTGAATTTGGCGTGGAGCAGCTTGGGGGCGCCGATGTGACCAACGTGGCCAAGGGCGCGTTCTCTCACAACGTGCGCATCAGCGCGGTGAATCTGCCCAATGTGACCAAGGTAGGGGAGTACGGCTTCGGCTCCAGCACCGGTCTGAAGCAGGTGACTCTGGGCCGGCTGACCGCGATTGACGATTACGGCTTCTTTGAGACCGGTATTTCTCAGCTTCCCGATATTTCGATTGACACGAAACTGGGCAAATATGCCTTCTCTCACACTGCGCTGACCACTGTGGAGATCCCCGATGGCGTCACCCTGCCTGAGGGCATCTTCAGCGAGTGCAAAAAGATCACGTCCGTTGTCATCGGCGACAATGTTACCATTGGCAACTATGCGTTCTCTGTGGATAAGAACAATGCCTTTACGGTGAAGAACTTCGACGAAGATGGCGAGAAGTATTTCTACTATGTGTTCGCCACCGATCTGAAGTCCCTGACCATCGGTGAAAATGCGGTGATCGGCGATAACGCCTTCTCCGGCGCGTTTAGCCTAGAGAGCATTACCCTGGGCGCCAATGCCAAGATTGGCGATATGGCGTTCTACAATAACTCCAGCCTGAAGGAAATTGATCTTTCCAAGGTTCTGGAGCTGGGCGATTATGCCTTCTCCGGTGACGTATTTAACCTGTGTCTGGATGACCAGATGACGGTTGCGGCGGTCAACAATGACGGTATGTATATGTATACCTATCATGCCCCCCAGCTGACCCAGGTTGATCTCAGCGCAGCCACTTCTATCGGCAAGAACGTGTTCTCCTTCTGCCGTCAGCTGACCGATGTGGTGCTGGGCGAGGGGATCACCGAGATTCCCGATTATGCCTTTACCGGCTGCATTGCCCTGGAAAATATCGATCTGTCCAAGGTCGTTACCTTCGGCGAACGGGCATTCAGTGAGAATGAGGCTCTGAAGAATGTGGATCTGTCCTCTGCGGAAAATGTGGGCAAGTACGCCTTTGTTTACTGCAACAATCTGGAGAGTGTGAAGTTCTCCGAGGCTGGCACCGATGTGGCCGAGGGCGGCTTTGCCTACTGTGAGAAGCTGGCTAAGGTTGAAAACTTCCAGTTCACCGAGATCATTGATAAGTACGCATTCTCTTACACCGCCATTACGGAGGCGGACCTGAGCGGCATTGTTTCCCTGGGTGACTATGTGTTTATGAAGGAAGAGACCACGCCCTTCAAGGTCACCCTGGGTAACGCTGTGACGACTCTGGGCAACAACCCCTTCGCCATGTGCCAGTTGGTGCCCTTCACCCAGGCGCAGAACACCTCCTTCAACGGTGTGGAGTATCCTGCCATCGTGGACACCTTTGACCTGAGCGAAACGGTTCATGTGATCGACGGCTCCCTGTACTGTACCGTTGAAAATGGCATGGTTCTGATTACCTATGCCGGTTCCGGTGCCGAGAGCGTGGAGATCGCCCAGGGGACTGTCCGGATCGGCTCCTTTGCCTTCGCCGGTTCTGATGTTCGGGTGGTGGATGTGCCCTACACTGTTTCTGCCATTGGCCATAAGGCCTTCTACCGCTGCGATGGGCTGACTCTGGTCTCTCTGGCCAGCTACGAGGCCCCCATCCTGGAGGAAGAGTTCGATCAGGCCTACTATGACTGCTTCGAAAACATTCCCGGCACCGGTGATTATGGCACTTACAACGATTACGACGGCACTGAGGTGACCATCCTTGGTACCGGCCTGCTGCCTTACTATATGTGGAATGCCACCGACGGGATGTATTCCAATGTGTTCTATGGCGCGAACTTTGTGGATTATGTGGGCAAGGTTCAGGATAAGCTGACTCTGGTTCGTCCTGTCAATGGTCTGTACTACGATACCTTCATTATGGATCAGTATTTTGATCTGAAGATCGACGGTGCCGCCGGTGCGGATGAGACCACCCTGAACGCCATTGCTGCCATCAATCAGATTCCTGCCCGTGTTTCCCTGTCCGACAAGGCTCTGGTCGAGGCTGCCCGCGCCGCCTACGACAAGATTGCCACCATGCTGCAGAGAGGTCTTGTTACCAACTACGAGGCTCTGGTTTCCGCAGAGCAGCGGATTAAGGCGCTGCAGTCTGCGGCGGACGATACCCAGGAGCCCTCCGAAGAGCCCACTACGCCCTCTCAGCCCAGTGAGCCCGCACCGCAGCCCAAGAAGAATCAGACCTGGCTGGCCTGGGTCGTGATCGGCGTTGGCGTTGCCGGTGTTGCAGCCGCTGTTCTCTTTGATCGGATGCGTGAAAAGCGCGCCGCCAAGCCCAAGGAAGAGGCCCAGACCGAACAAGCTGGGAATTGATTCGTCATGATGTGGCCAAAGCCGTGAAAGCGGCTTTGGCCCACAGAACCAAACAAGAAAAGGATGATGCGGAACGATGAAATTCAGATTCAGACCCTTCCTTGCGGTTTGTCTGCTGGTGGGAGCCCTGCTCCTGATCAGCGGCTGCTCAGGGAACAAAAATCCTTATAAAATCAATAATGAGGATAACTACGATATCAGCGTTCGGTTTGACGCCAACGGCGGTTATTTTACCACCAATGTTGACGTGATGGTTGATTTCTTCAACCCTGCTGAGCTGAAGTCCGATAGCAGCGGCAATGTTTCCATTGCACTGCTGTCTCCTGACGATGAGCTTCGGGGTAATTCCAATTACTTTACCCCCGTGCTGAAGGACCATTTCCTGGTGGGCTGGTATGCCGAGCGTACCGAGACTGCCGATGGTGGCTACTCTTACGCCAAGAAATGGGATTTTTCCAAAGACCGTCTGACGGTTGCCGCCGATGGTGAATACAATTCCACTGAGCCTGTTATGACCCTGTATGCTGTCTGGGCTCCGATGTTTGAAGTGGAATTCTACGATTCCATGACCGGCGAGCTGATGGACACCCTTACTTATGATCCCACCGAGACGGGTGCCGCCCCGGAGCTTCCGGAGTGGAACAAGAAAAAGGGTGAAATCAAGATGAATGATTTCCCCGAAAAAGAGGGCTACACCTTTAACAGCGCCTATTACGACGCGGCGCTGACCCAGCCCATCGAAACCGAGACTCTGGTTCACACCGGTGTGCTGAATGAAGCGAACGGTACTGTCGAAAACCGGACCATGAAGGTTTATCTGGATTGGCTGGAAGGGGAGTGGTACCACATTTATACCGCCAAGCAGTTTGAAAAGTTTGCTGCCCCGGATTGTCAGTTTGTGATCTGCGATGATCTCGACTTCTCCGATGAGGATTGGCCCGAGGATCTGATGCACGACGAATTTACCGGCACCATCATTGGTAACGGTCATACCATTCGGAATGTGACGGTGGCGCAGACCGATATGAAGGCCCTGCGTTCCGGTTTGTTCGGTTCCGTGCGGGACGATGCGATCATCAGCGATCTGTCCTTTGATAATGTGAACTTCACCATTCAGAAGGGCACCAAGTCTGCCGGCGCTAATTTCGGCCTGTTTGCCGGTTCCATCTCTGAAAACGCCGGAATTACCAACGTTACCATTTCCAATAGTGTGCTGAAGATCGATTCCGGTCTATACTATGACGAAAACAGCGACTATATCATTGGCCTTGTTTGCGCCATGGGTAATTACAGCATCATCGACGGCTCCGGCATTACCTGCGAAGCCGCCGGCTTCAACCCCGATCTGCTCACTGTCACCGTAAGCGGTAATCAGGTTGATATTGTCAAGGAATTTTGATTTTGTAAAGGAGTGCTACCATGAAAAAGAGAATTTTAGCTCTGATTCTGTGCCTGTCCATGGTTTTGGGCATGGCATCCATGTTGTCCGGCTGTAAGAAAGAGCCCGGCACCAATCCCGTAACCGATCCCGCTGCGAAGCCTGACGCCTTTGTTATTATGACTGAGGCTCTGGACGGCCTGTTCAATCCCTTCTTCTCCACTTCCGCCCCTGACGGCACCATTGTCGGCATGACCCAGATCGGTATGCTGGGCTCCAAATATGTCGATGGTAAGGTTCAGGTTGCCTATGGTGACAACGAGGCTGTTGTTACCAAGGACTTTGATTTCTACGAGGATGAAAAGACAAAAACCACGATCTACACCTTCGTTCTTAAGAATGGTATCAAGTTCGCCGATGGTCATCCCCTGACCATGGAAGACGTGCTGTTTAACTACTACGTTTACCTGGATCCCGTCTACACCGGTTCCAACACGCTGTATTCCACCGATATTGTGGGTCTTGACGAGTACCGCACCCAGACTGTCGGTTCCGGCTCCGGTGACAATGATGATCTGATTACCTCTCAGGCTTCCAGCCGTGCCGCTGCCCGTATCAACGAGCTGCTGAATCTGTACATCGCCAAGAGAAAGGCATCCCCCACCAGTGAGGTTTCCTATGACGATATGAAGGCCGCTATCCTGGCCTGGTCTGTCAGCTCCGGTTATCAGAGCGCCATTTCCACCAATCCCGAGGAAGTTTCCAACAAGAACCTGCTGGCCGACTACGACTACACCCTAAAGCTGTTCAAGGAAGAGCTGGGCACCGACTATGTCAGCGCTCAGGAGTCCTTCACCGACGAGCCTTACAAGTCCCACTCCGAGTTCCAGGATGAGATTTTCTGCTTCATGTTCACCGAAGGCTATGTGAAGGTGGACTATGCTAAGGATGCTGAGGGCAAGCCCGACCGCACCAAGATCGAGAAGCTGACCCCTGAGTACCCCAGCACCATCACCACCAAGGATGCTGCCATTGAGTACGTTTTTGATGATAAGGTGAAGTGCGAGCTGGACGGCATTCTGCAGTACTGGGCTACCGCCGGTAAGCTGACCAGCGAGTACACTGCTCAGGCTAAGCAGGTTATTCTGCATGAGAATGTTTCCGAGGACGGCGGCCTGGCTGTTAAGAATATTTCCGGTATCGTTTCCCTGGGCCACACCGAAAAAGCTGGTTCCACCATCACCGTGGACGGCACCGAATATAAGATCGCTTCCGGCCACAATGCCGACGGCACCGTGACCAACGCTGACGAGTATGATGTTCTCCAGATCACCATCAACGGCATTGACCCCAAGGCCATCTGGAACTTCGCTGTGACTGTTGCTCCTCAGCACTACTATGGTGAGGGCAGCTCCGTTCCCATGGATATCGCCAACAATCAGTTCGGTGTCCAGTTCGCTGATTTCAGCTTCATGTCCGATATTGTTCAGTCCCCCAGAAATGTTAAGCTGCCCATGGGCGCCGGTTCCTACAAGGTTACCGATGCCAACAACAGCGATAACCCCTCTGAAAACGCCTTCTACACCAACAATATCGTTTACTTCAAGGCTAACAACTATTTCGAGACTACCGGCGCCGGCATCAACAATGCCAAGATCGAGAAGATCCGTTATCAGGTCGTCAGCTCCAATAACGCCATTGGCGCCCTGCAGAACGGCACTGTTCACTACGTTTCTCCCTCTCTGACCAATGATAACTACACCAAGCTGATGGAAATGTCCGCCGATGGCTTTAAGATGCTGTCCACCGACCAGCTGGGCTACGGTTATATCGGCATCAACGCCTCCAAGGTCAATGATCAGAACCTGCGTAAGGCCATCATGTGCGCTATGAACACCTCCCTGGCTCTGGATTACTACCGCAGCGGCACCGCTGAGCAGATCTACTGGCCCATGTCCATGGTCAGCTGGGCTTACCCCACAGGCTCCGATGCCACCGATAACGGCAAGGATTATCCCCAGATGGGCAAGTGGGACGAGAGCATTGCCCGTAGCAACATTGAAAAGTACATGGAAGCTGCCGGTGTCAGCGCCGGTGACAGCGACCTGCGGATCACCTTCACCATTGCCGGTGCTACCTTGCAGGATCACCCCACTTACCTGGTATTCCGGGATGCCGCGGAGCTGCTGAACTCCATGGGCTGGGAAATCAACGTTGTTTGTGATACCCAGGCTCTGACCAAGATTTCTACCGGCTCTCTGGCTGTCTGGGCCGCTGCCTGGTCCTCTGCTCTGGACCCCGATATGTATCAGGTCTACCACAAGGATTCCACCGCCACCAGCACTCTGGCCTGGGGCTACAACTACCTGAAGACCAGCGGCACCGATGAGGAGCTGGATATCCTGGATGAGCTGAGCGATCTGATTGACGAAGCCCGCGAAACCAACGAGCAGGACGAGCGTGCTGAGATTTACATGGAAGCCATGGGCTATGTTCTGCATCTGGCTGTGGAGCTGCCTGTCTACCAGCGTGATGTTCTGTACGCTTACAACTCCAACGTCATCAACAGCGCTACTCTGTCCGAGGATGTGAACCCCTATTCCACCCCCTTGGATCGCATTTGGGAAATCGAGTTTGCCGGCTGATAAGGGGCGGTGACTTATGATTAAATATATTCTGAAAAGAATAGGCTACTCTATTCTTGTTCTGCTGGGTGTATCGCTCATTATTTATTTCTTGACGCGATTGATGCCCATCGACTTCGTTAAAAACAAGGTTGTGGCTGTTCAGACCACCGGTGCGACGGTCGATAAGGAAATGGTGGACGCCATGTACGCCGCTTACGGACTGTCGGAAAATGCTACCTTCATGGATATCCTGAAGGGCTATCTGAACTGGCTGGGGGACTTGGTTCGGTTTGATTTGGGAACCAGCTTTAAGTATGGCATCCCCGTCACCGAAAAGATCGCCATGCACATGGGTACGTCCTTTATTATCGCCCTGATTGCGACCATCTTCGAGTTTATGATCGCAATTCCTCTGGGTATTACCGCTGCAACCCATCAGTACAGCCTTCGGGATTATGTGGTAACGATCCTAGTTATGATCGGCATTTCTCTGCCGTCCTTCTTCTTTGGCAATGTTCTGAAGAACTGGTTGTCCTATCAGCTGGGCTGGTTCCCTGATATCGGCCTGGTGGATGCCACCAAGGATTTGTCCGGCATCGGTCTGCTGATTGACTATGCACGCCATTGCTTCATTCCGATCCTGACGGTGGTGATTTTGAGCATTGGCGCCCGGATGCGTATGACCCGTACCAATATGTTGGAGGTCATGAATTCCGACTACATTCGTACAGCCCGTGCCAAGGGTCTGAAGGAAAGTGTCGTCATCAACAAGCACGCTTTCCGCAATACCCTGATTCCGCTGGTTACTTCTCTGGCAGGACTTTTGCCCTCGCTGTTTTCCGGTGCTATCATTACCGAGCAGGTCTTTGACCTGCCCGGTATCGGCAACATTGCTCTGCAGGCCATGAATGCGGGCGATATCCCCTTCATCATGGGCTACAATATGTTCCTGGCCGTCCTCAGTGTTGTTGGTGTGCTTTTGGCAGACCTGATGTATGCTGTGGTCGATCCCCGCGTGAAGTTGCAGTAAGGAGGTGCGATATGGACGATCTTGAAATGAAAGAAAATGACATTCAGGAAGCTGTCGATACCGACATTCCTCTTGATAAAAACGTGCGGCTCATGTCGCCCACTCAGATGCTTCTGCGACGGTTCTTCCGCTCCAAGCTGAGTATTATTGGCTTGGTGATGGTTATAAGTTTGTTTCTGTTCTGTTTCCTGGGCCCTGTGGTATATACCCGGTGGGGGGAGACTGAGGCAGACGCTTCCGGCAGAGTTGAATACGAAGAGGCTATCGTTTCTTACGAGATTGACGGCGTTACCTACAACGTCCGTCATGTCAGAGAGAAGCAGGCGCCTTACAACACCAAGGCTGATATGTCCTTGGATCATCCTCTGGGCACCGACAATATGGGTTATGACGTCTTGACCCGTCTGATGTATGGTGGCCGGGTGTCCCTGCTGGTCAGCTTTATGACCGTTATTCTTATGACCATTATGGGCGTGATTATTGGCGGTATTGCCGGTTATTTCGGTGGTATTGCGGATAATATCATCATGCGTATCTGCGACATTTTGATGTGCCTGCCCGGTGTGCCGATTCTGATGATCCTTAGCTCTGCCATGGACGGTTGGGTTGAGCAACAGTGGATCGAAGAGGGAATGCGGATCTATATCCTGATGTTCTTCCTGACTCTGATCTCCTGGCCTGGCATTGCCCGTCTGGTCAGAGGCCAGATCCTGAGCCTCCGGGAGCAGGAGTACATGGTGGCCGCTGAGGCCATGGGTTACTCCACTTCCCGTAAGATTTTCAAGCATCTGGTGCCCAATGTGATGCCGCAGCTGATCGTGCAGATGAGCCTGAGCCTGGGCAGTATGATCCTCTATGAGGCAACCCTGTCCTACCTGAACATGGGCATCAAGGCCCCCTACACAGCCTGGGGCTCTATGATCAACATTATTACCACCGACCAGGAAATTCTGCAGAATTATCCCCTGATCTGGGTCCCTGCCGGCGTCTGCATCGTTATTGCCGTTCTGGGCTTCAACTTCGTGGGTGACGGTCTGCGGGATGCCCTTGATCCGAAAGCGAGGAGATAATTATGGCGATGAAAAAGAACGGTAATTATCTCTCCGGTAAGGAGATTCGGGCCATTTCCAAGGCCAATGCCAAGGAAATGAAGCGGTTGGAGGCCTATAAAAACCGCAGAGCTGATGAGTCTGAATTTGTCTGCCAGATGAAGGATGACAAAAATATTCTTGAGATCGATGATCTGCACACCTTCTTCTATACGGAGCAGGGTGTTGTGAAGGCGGTCAACGGTGTTTCCTATGATGTGCCCAAGAACGCGGTTGTTGGCGTCGTGGGCGAATCCGGTTGCGGCAAGTCTGTGACCAGTATGTCGGTTATGCGGCTGATCCAGGGCCCCACCGGTCAGATCGTGGACGGTTCCATTCGCTTTAAGTCCAGCGAGTACAAACTGGATGAGAAGGGGAGTCCCATTCCCAAGGCCGACGGCGGCTTTGAGATGGAGGAAAAAGTCTACGATATTGCCAAGATGCCCATTCGGGAGATCCATCGGATCCGTGGCAAGCAGATCGCGATGATCTTCCAGGAGCCTATGACCTCTCTGAACCCGGTGTTCACTATTGGTCAGCAGTTGGATGAAGTGACGCTGCTTCATTTGCCCGGCGCTACCAAGGAGATCGCTAAGGCCAAGTCTGAGGAAATGCTTCGGCTGGTTGGAATCATTCCTGAAAATGTCTACGGCGCGTTTCCCCATGAGCTGTCCGGCGGTATGCGTCAGCGTGTCATGATCGCCATGGCCCTGGCGGCGGAGCCCCGGCTGATTATCGCCGACGAGCCCACCACCGCTCTTGATGTGACCATTCAGGCGCAGATTCTGGATCTGCTGCAGGACATCAAGAACAAGATTGATGGCTCTATTCTGCTGATTACCCATGACCTGGGCGTCATCGCCGAGATGGCGGACTATGTTGTGGTCATGTATGCCGGTAAGGTGATTGAGAAGGGTACTGTTTATGAGATTTTCCAGGACCCCAAGCACCCTTACACCATCGGCCTGCAAAAGTCCAAGCCTACTATGACGTTGGACGACAGCACCGAGCTGTATAACATTCCCGGCAATGTGCCCAACCCCATCAATATGCCTTCCCACTGCTATTTTAAGGAAAGATGCGCAATGTGCACCAAGAAATGCTCCGGTGATTACCCGGGCATGGTGCAGGTGAGCCCCACTCACTTTGTCGCATGTCATTTGTACGACGAGGAGAAGAAGAATGGCTGAGCAATTGAATAAGAATCCCGCCGTATATGATGACGAGGCCATTGCCGCCGAGTTTCAGGAAAAGCGGAAGAAGCAGATTGAGGCCGACTGCGCCCAGCCCTTCGACAAGGAGGCGCTGCTGGAAGTTCGGCATCTGCGCAAGTGCTTCCCCATGAAAAAGACCATTACCGGTAAGGTTACTAAGGAATTGGTGGCGGTTGACGACGTGTCCTTCAAGCTGTATCCCGGCGAGACATTGGGTATCGTTGGTGAGTCCGGCTGCGGTAAGACCACCACCGGTCGGGCAATCCTGAAACTCCATGAGCCCACCGGCGGTCAGATCATCTTCAACGGTGAGGATATCACCCATTATAATTCCAAACAGATGCGGGAAATCCGGAAGCAGATGCAGATCATTTTCCAGGACCCCTATTCCTCGCTTCCTCCCCGAGATACCGTCGGCGGTATTCTGTCCGAGCCTGTCCAGGTCCATAACATCGTGCCTAAGGATCAGGTGAAGGACTATGTGCTGAATCTGATGGATAAATGTGGCCTGCGGGATTACTACTTTGAGCGGTATCCCCACGAATTTTCCGGCGGTCAGCGGCAGCGGATTTGTATTGCCCGGGCGCTGTCGGTGAATCCGAAGCTGGTTATTTGTGATGAGCCCGTTTCTGCACTGGACGTATCCATTCAGGCCCAGATCATCAATCTGCTGAAAGAGCTGCAGCGGGAAATGAACCTTGCTTATGTGTTCATCTCCCACGATTTGTCCGTGGTTAAGTTCATTTCCGACAAGATCGGCGTGATGTACCTGGGCGGCATGATGGAGTTTGGCACCAAGGAAGATATTTTCAAGAATCCTCTGCATCCTTATACCAAGGCACTGTTCTCCGCCGTGCCCAATCCTGACCCCACGGCCAAAATGGAGCGGATCAAGTTGGAGGGCGATATCCCGTCTCCTGCCAATCCTCCCAAGGGCTGCCGGTTCCATACCCGGTGCCCCTATGCCAAGGAGGTCTGTAAGCACGTGCCTCCGGAGTATAAGGAGTGCGAGCCTGGCCACTTTGCCGCTTGCCATCTGCTGTAACTGCTATGGGTAAGAAAAAAGAAAAGATTCGATACATCGATGATGGCCGCACCTTGGCGGATATGTCCGGCGTAGGTGCCCGTCTTCCTAAACGGAACGGCGCCGCCCCACGGCCTGACCCCAAGGATGTCTGGAAAACCTACTGGAATGCGGTGAAAATGATGTTCGTGCCCATGCTGGTCGTGATCGCCGGACTCATTGTTGTTTATCTCATCGCTTATGCGCTGTTTATGTTGATGTAATACAAAAATTCCCGCCTTTTTCGAAAGGCGGGAATTTTTCGAATAACGAATGAATTTTAATCAGCCAGGAGGTCGTCGATGACTTCTTTCATCACATCGTAATGGGCGGAGCCCAGGACTTTGTATTGGATGACGCCGTTTTCGTCCAGAATGACGGTCAGCGGCCAGGCATTGCCGCCGCCCAGCGCTTTGAAGAACACTTCACCCTCCAGATCGCGGCAGTAGGTATAGCCCCAATCTTCCTCGAATGTTTCATTAATGTACTGATTGACATCTAAGAGGTATTGATTATTGGTATGGACGATCACCATTTCGATCTGATCGCCGTAAGTTTCATTCAGTTTCGGGAACTCGCTCTGCAGCTCCTTGACACAGCCGCTGCAGTACAGATACCAGAAGTTGATGACGGTGACCTTGCCACGGCTGTCACTGGGTTTTACGGTGCCGTCCTGGCCATATAGGAGCATCTCATAGTCCGGGCACAGATTTCCAACTTCGCCGCCAACTTCAGCGTCGATGACTTCATCGCCGGGTTCGGTGGGGGAGGTGGGAGGCGGTGTTACCACCGGCTCGGGAATTTTATCAATAAAATTGTAGTAAATCAGAGCTCCGCCCAGCACCGCAGCCATGGTCAGACCGACAGCAAGACGGGCAATCTTGGTTTTCTTGGGGAGGGGTGTGCCGGGGAAATCACAGGGGTCAACGGGCTTCTCCTTAGCTAACGGACGTCCGCCCACCTCATTGGGGGCCAGCAGAATCTTGGGGCCTTTGTAGCTGATGGCACCGGTGGGACAAACGTTCACGCAGCGGCCGCAACTGATGCATTCATGGTCGCCCACGTGGAGCACGTCCATCCGGCATTCGCCAATGCACAGCCCGCAGTCCACACATTTGGAGTTATCCAGATTCATACCCAGCAGAGAAATTTTGTTGAACAGACCGTACAGGGCGCCCAGGGGGCAGAAGAAACGGCAGAAGAAACGATAAATGAACACTGCGCCAACGATGAAGATCACCAGAAGTGTGAATTTCCAGGTGAACAGGGGACCCAGTACGGGGAACAGGTCGGCGTTATGCTCGTTGGAGAGCAGGCCGCCCGCGCCCAGGAGGGTACCGGAGGGGCAGATGTATTTACAAAACGCAGGCAGCGGGAAATTACGCAGGGCGTAGATTGTCGGCAGGATGAGGACCATCGAAACCAGCAAAATATACTTAAAATAGGATGCAATGCGGGTAAAACGGTTCTTTTTTAACTTGGGCGTTTTGATTTTATGGAGCAGATCCTGGATCAGACCGAAGGGGCACAGGAAACCGCAGATCCAGCGGCCAAAGAGGAAGCCGTAAAGGATCAGAATGCCGAATAAATAATAGGGGAGCTTTGTGTTGGTGCTGGCCAGGGCATTTTGCAGGGCACCCAGGGGGCAGGAAGCGGAGGCGCCGGGGCAGGAATAGCAATTCAGGCCGGGAGCGCAGGCGAATTTTGCCTTGCCGGTGTAGATCTGGCCATTGCCGAAGCCTTTGAGATTGGCATTGGTCAGCAGCGCTGCGTAAAGCTGAATGATCCGCCGTTTCGTTGGCTTATGGGCGGCAAACCAGGCGCGCAGGCTACCTTTTTTCTTTGTTACATTTGTATTTTCCATATTAACCAAGTCCTATACACTCTGTGCAGATAACGATGGCTTTCAGAAGAACATCGTCAGCGCCGCCGTTGAAGATTCCAACCACGATAAACAGCACCGCCACTGCCAGGACGGCCCAGCGGATCAGTTGCAGACGGGTTTTAGTTTCGTTTTTCGCCGTTTTGGGGGCAGAGGAGAGACGGTCTTTGTTTTCTGCAATGAAGGTTTTATATAGCTCCGTCTCACGGCGGATGCTTCTGTTCACCAGCAGTGTGCAAACATAGCAAAGGATAAGCCCGATGGTACCGGGGATCAGGGCCAGGGTCATGGCTTTGATGATGTCGCTGTTCTGGTTGACGACTGTAAAATGCTTCACATTCAGGAAGTAAATCAGAGGATAGATCATCATTCCGGCAAAGATTCCGGCAGTGCCACAGCGAAGCCAAAGTCGCTTTTTTTGCTCCATTTGTGCGTTTTTGGCGCAGCTTTCGGAAAGAATACCGGCTTTTGTCTTCATTTTGTTGAGAGCAGCTTTGTCATCCCGAATTGCTTTCGGACGCTGCTTCTCCAGGGGAAGCGCAATACTCAAAAGCATGCCGCCAAGTACCGCGGCCAAAGTCAGATAGACCAGAAACGCGATCTTTTCAAATCTTTGGGCAATGGATGCGGGACTGTAGGATCCAGTACCGCCGGAGTAGATATCCCAGCAGGACAGCATGACCGCGACCCCCAGCGCCAGGACCAGCAGGGTAATGACGGCGCCGCAGATTCGGTATATTTTTGTTTTCTTCTCAGTTGTCATATCCGATTGCATACCTTTCTACATAATTTTATACATTATATCATATTTGTCCATATACCGTCAAGCGAAGAAGGTCTTTCCATTATGCAAAATTGTTTGAAAAAATATGAAATTTTCTCTTGATTTTTGGGAAACGCTATGCTATAATACATCGGTCTGAAATCAAGGTGTGTCCTCTGCGCAGAGATTCTGTCGCACGAACGCCTAATATTTAAGGAGGACAAAGAAATGGATCTTGTTAAGGCTCTGAACAGCCAGTACATGAAGGCCGAGCTGCCTGAGGCTAAGGTTGGCGACACCGTTCGTGTGCACGTTCGCATCAAGGAAGGCTCCCGTGAGCGTATCCAGGTGTTTGAGGGTACCGTTATTGCCCGCAAGCACGGTGGCATCACCGAGACCATCACCGTTCGCCGCATTTCCTACGGCGTTGGCTGTGAGAAGGTCTTCCCCCTGCATTCTCCCAATGTCGCTATGATCGAGACCGTCCGTAAGGGTAAGGTCCGTCGCGCCAAGCTGTACTACCTGCGTGAGCGCTTCGGCAAGGCCGCTAAGGTCAAGGAGAAGGTCTAAGCTCCAACTTCATAAAAAAAGAGGGGAGACCCTCTTTTTTTATTTACCGCCGGGAAAATTCCGGCGGTTTTTTTGCAAAATAACCCTTTTCTTTTACAGGGGAAACGTGTATAATGGAATAGATAAAATGGCGAAGTGTAGTTTGCCGAAGGAGACGATTGAGCAATGTTCTTTAAGAAGAAAGAAAAGAAAGCTGAGCCGGAAGTGAAGCTCGACTGGAAACAGAATCTGATTCTGGATCTGCATGATGTGATTTATGTGCTGGCCGGTTTTATGATCCTGTATATGCTGTTTTTTCGGGTGGTGGTCGTGGTTGGCCCTTCCATGTACAACACTTTGGTGGACGGCGACCGGCTGGTGCTTGTGAGCAATGCCCTCTATCAGGAGCCTAAGCGGGGGGATATCATCGTAGCCAGCAAGAAGTCCTTTGATAATGGGGAATGTATCGTCAAGCGGGTGATTGCCACCGAAGGCCAGGAGGTTGATATCGATTTCAAGGCCGGGATTGTTTATGTGGATGGGGAAGCGCTGGTGGAGGACTACACCTACACCGGCACCTTCATGCAGGAAGGCATGAAGTTCCCGCTGGTGGTAGATGAGGGGTGCGTGTTTGTTATGGGTGACAACCGCGGTATGTCCAAGGACAGCCGGGATCCCGAGATCGGTTTGATCGATGAGCGGCAGATTTTGGGTAAAGCTGTTTTCCTGCTGAGCCCCGGCACCCATGGTGGCACCGAAAAAGCAGATTACGACCGGATCGGAGTGTTGGATTGATGGATGAAAAAATGAATATCCAGTGGTATCCCGGCCACATGACCAAAACCCGGCGGCAAATCGAAGCGGATTTGAAGCAAGTGGATGCGGTTTGTGAGATTGTGGATGCCAGAATCCCGATTTCCAGCCGGAACCCGGATATCGACAGCATTTGCGGCACCAAACCCCGTATTATGATACTGAACCGCATGGATCTTGCGGACCCCAATGCTACGGCCCGGTGGGCAGATTTTTACCGCAGTCAGGGCCGGGCAGCGGTGCCCACCGACTGCAAAAGCCGCAAGGGCATCAATGCCTTTACCCCTGCTGTTCGCCATGTTCTCCGGGAGAAGCTGGAACGTGACGCGGCCAGAGGCATGAACCGGCCCCTGCGTGTCATGGTTGTGGGCATCCCGAATGTGGGAAAATCCACTCTGATTAACCAGATTTCCGGCCGGAAGGGCGCCAAGGCAGAGAACCGACCCGGTGTTACCCGGGGCAAGCAATGGGTAACGGTGGACAGCGGGTTGCTGCTGTTGGATACCCCCGGTATCCTGTGGCCCAAATTTGAGGACCCCAATGTGGGGATGATGCTGGCCTACACCGGTGCGGTGAAGGAAGGTATTCTGGATATCGAGGAGCTGAGCTGCTACCTGATGGAGCTGCTGTGGAAGCGGTATCCCCAGGCGGTGATCGACCGCTACGGCATCGAGGCGGAGCCGGATACCCCCGGCTATGAGCTGCTGAAATTGGCAGGCAAAAAAAGAGGATATCTCCTGGCCCGTGGGGAAATCAACACCGAACGGATGGCCAAGGTACTGCTGGACGAATACCGGGGCGGCAAGCTGGGCCGGTTTACCCTGGAACTGCCGGAGGATATGAAATGAGCGAGATCAATATGTGGGCCATCGAGGATGGCTTCTTCGAAAAGGGAATCCGGCTGATTTGCGGCGTGGATGAAGCGGGCCGTGGGCCTCTGGCGGGGCCGGTATGTGCCGCGGCGGTGATTTTGCCGCCCCATGCGGATATTCCAGGGCTGAACGACAGCAAAAAGCTCACCGACAAACGGCGCCGGGAGCTGTTTCCCATCATCAAAGAGCAGGCCATCGCCTACGGCATTGGGATTGCCTCCCATGAAGAGATTGATGAAATCAATATTTTGCAGGCCACTTATCTTGCCATGGAGCGGGCGTTGGCCCAATTGCAGGTGAAGCCGGAGCTTGCGCTGATTGACGGCAACCGGGCCAAGGATTTTGGAATAACGGTGGAAACCGTGGTCAAGGGCGACAGTCTTAGTGCCAGTATTGCCGCCGCGTCGGTACTGGCGAAGGTGACCCGTGACGATTTGATGGTGGCGGCTGCCGAACAGTATCCCCAATATCAGTTTGAAATCCACAAGGGCTACGGCACTAAGGCCCATTATGCTGCCCTGACCGCCCATGGCCCCAGCCCCATTCACCGGATGACCTTCCTGAAGAAGTTCTATGGGGAAAAATAATCTGGCCGGCGCCTGGGGCGAGGCCCTGGCGGCAGCGTATTTGAAGAAAAAGAAATACACCATCGAAGCGGCTAATTTTCGCAGCCGGTACGGCGAGATTGATTTGATCGTTCGCAACAAAAATTTTCTTGTTTTTGTGGAGGTAAAGCTCCGCAAATCCGGGTCCTTTGCCCAGGCAATGGAATATGTGGACCGGCATAAGCAGGATAAGCTCCGTTCCACCGCTTCTTACTATTTATCCCAGCACCCCACGGAGCTTCAGCCGCGGTTTGACGTGGTGGAGATTTATGCGCCAGAGGGTACCCTGACGAAAAAGCCCCAAATCCATCATTTGGAGGATGCGTTTCAATGAATTTTCCTGTTTTCGACCTGCATTGCGATACCGCTTACGCCCTGCTGGGCAGCGACCACAACAGTGCCGGTTCTCTTCGTAAAAACGACTTACATATCGATTTAGAGCGGGCCAAAGTGCTGCCGGGCTATGCCCAGTGCTTCGCCTGCTTCACCACCCCCTATATGGAGGAATGGTACCGGGTCAAGCCCCTGAATATGTTTGAGCGGGAGCTGGCCACCATCCAGCGGGAAATCGACAAGAACAAGCGGCTCATGTCCATTGCCTACGGCCCCGGCGATATCGAGGCCAACCGGCAGAAGGGGAAGATGTCCGCTATTTTGACCATCGAAGGCCCTGCGGGCTTTGGTTATGACCCGGAGCTTTTGCAGGATTTGAGCCTGATTGGCTTCCGGATGACCACCCTGGGCTGGAACGAAAGCAACCCCCTCACCGGCTCCCACCAGACTGGCGGCGGTCTGACGGACATGGGCCGGGAATTTGTCAAGGAAGCCCAGCGGGTCGGAATGCTCATTGATGTGAGCCACATCAGCGACGAGGGATTCTGGGATATTATAGATATCACCAACGGGCCTGTTGTGGCTTCCCATTCCAACAGCCGGGCCCTGTGTGATGTAAGCCGGAATCTGACGGACGATATGTTCAAGGCCATTTGCCAAACCGGCGGCGTGGCTGGTTTTAATCAATGCGCGCCCTTTGTGGGCGCAGTGCCCACCTTGGACACCGTTTGCGACCACATTCTCCACTGGATGGAATTCGACCCGGAATGCCAGCACATCGCTCTGGGCGGCGATTTGGATGGCTGTGACCAGCTTACCGGCGGCTTTGATGGCATTCAGAGCTACCCGGCCCTGGCCCAGCGGCTTTTGGAGCGGGGACTGACGGAACAACAGGTGGAAAATATCTTCTGGAACAATGCCATGGGAGTGATGGAGAAATGCTCTATGTAACCACCCGCAGCAAACACGATGTTTATACCCCGGCCATCACCATGCAGCAGGATCGGGGGCCCGATGGGGGCCTGTTTGTGCCCTTCCGGATGCCGAGTTTTGACCGAACAGAGATCAGCGGCCTGGCTGAGCAGAGCTTTGGGCAGAATGTGGCAGATATTCTGAATCTGTTTTTTTCCACCAAGCTCACAGGCTGGGATGTGGATATGGCCATTGGTCGCACGCCGTTTCAGCTGAAATCCATGAATTTCCGCATCTTGATGGCAGAACTTTACCACAATCTGGATGGTGATTTCAACCGTATGATCCGCACACTTTCCGAGCGGATTCATCCAGATGGGGATATTATCGGCAAGCATTCCGATTGGCTGGAGATCGCCGTTCGGATCAGTGTTTTGTTCGGCGTTTTTGGTGAACTGATCCGCTCGGAGCTTATCAGAGTGGATAAGCCCATCAATATTGCTGTCAGTTCCGGCACCTTTGCGGCTCCAATGGCTGCCTGGTACGGCCGGCAGATGGGACTGCCTATCGGCACCATCATCTGCGGCTGCAATGAGAACAGCGCTGCCTGGGATCTTTTGCACCGGGGGGAGCTGGACACCGATGCTATCGCCGTTCCCACCTCCACGCCGAAGGGGGACCATGCTTTGCCGCCGGATTTGGAACGGCTGGTCTGCGGTGCCTGCGGCCAGGAGGAGACCCTCAATTACTGCTTCCACTGCACTGAGGGCGGCACGTATCGCCCTGACAAAGACGCCTACAACGCTATGCGGCAGGGAATGTTCGCCGCAGTGGTCAGTGATATTCGGGTACAGACCATTATTCCCAGCTTCTATCATACCAGCAACTATATATTGAACCCTTATGGAGCGCTGGCTTATGGCGCCCTGTCTGACTATCGCTCCCGGTCCGGGAAAAGTACCACCACATTGCTTTTGGCAGAGACGAACCCTTTAGCCCAGGCGGAGCAGGTGGCCCGGGCCATGAATATCACCGTGCCGGAGCTGAAAAAGCGGCTGGCGGAGGGATAAGATGGCACTTTACGCAATCGGCGACCTCCATCTGAGCCTCGGGGCGGAAAAGCCCATGGACGTGTTCGGCGGCAACTGGGTGGGGTATATGGACAAGCTCAAAGAGGGGCTATCCGTCATCGGTCCGGAGGACACCACGGTATTGTTGGGAGACCTGTCCTGGGCCCTGGATTTGCAGGGCGCGACTTCGGACTTTGCCTGGATCGACCGGATTCCCGGGCGGAAAATCATCCTCAAGGGCAACCACCACTATTGGTGGAGCACCGCCTCGAAATTCTACAAATTCTGCGAAGAAAAGGGATTTTCCAATCAATTCATTTTGAATAACAATCATTATGAATATGAGGATTGGGCCATCTGTGGCACCCGGGGCTGGTTCTTTGAAGAGGAGCGTAGCGGGGAGCATGATGAGAAGGTTTTCAAGCGGGAGCTGCTGCGGTTGGAGGTATCCTTAAAATCAGCAGGGGAGAGGCCCAAAATGGTCTTTTTACACTATCCTCCCCGGTACAAGGGCTACCAATGTGACGAGATCCTGGAGCTGCTGAATACCTATCAGGTCCGCCGGTGTTTTTACGGCCATCTGCACGGCCCCAGCCATAAATTGGCCATGGAAGGGCTGTGGGATGGGGTGGAATTTCGGTTGGTTGCCGCTGATTTCCTGGATTTTAAGCCCTTCAAGGTAATTTAATAAAGAATTTCAGAAAAAAGTGTGGACATTTTCCAGTTTCTTTGCTAGAATATATCGGACAAATTTATAAAGATACGCCGCTATGCGGCGGTTCAATCAGGAGGAACACAAACCATGAATGTGAAGAACATTGAAAAGAACGGCAATCAGGCCACCATCACCGTCGAGATCGACAAGGAACTGATGGAGAAGGGCGTCAACGCCGCTTACATGAAGGCCCGCAAGCAGATTCACCTGCCCGGCTTCCGTAAGGGCAAGGCCCCCCGGAAGATGATCGAGGCCATGTACGGCGCTCACGTTTTCTACGAAGACGGCCTGGAAGAAATCTTCCCCGAGGTTTATGAGGAAGCTGTTGTGAAGCAGGACGTGAAGGCCATTGGCCGTCCCAGCTTGACCGATATGAACATCAGCGATGATGGCATCGTGACCATCACCATCTCCACCGATGTCTACCCCGAGGTTACTCTGGGCGATTACAGGGGCCTGGAGGTTGAGAAGGCTGAGGCTTCCGTTACCGACGAGCAGGTTCAGGCGGAGCTGGACCGGATGGCTCAGAACGTTGCTTCTACCGAGACCGTGGACCGGGCTGCTGCCATGGGCGACACTGCCAACATCGATTTCGAGGGCTTCGACAATGGCGTGCCCTTCGACGGTGGCAAGGGCGACAACTTCGACCTGAAGCTGGGCTCCGGCTCCTTCGTTCCCGGCTTTGAGGAGCAGATCGTTGGCATGACCGCCGGCGAGGAGAAGGATATCGACATCACCTTCCCCGAGGATTATCACGAGGGCCTGGCCGGTAAGCCCGTTGTCTTCCATGTGAAGCTGAACAAGGTTACCGAGACCATCGTTCCCGCTCAGGATGACGAGTTTGCCAAGGACGTTTCCGAGTTCGACACCCTGGATGAGCTGAAGGCAGATATTCGTGCCAAGGCTCTGGAGAATGCCGAGAAGCAGATCAACTCCGCTTTCGAGCAGGCTTGCGTTGAGAAGGCCGCCGAGAACACCACTGTGGATATGCCCAAGGCCCTGATCGAGGCTGAGCTGGATACCCAGATGGAGCGCTTCGGCTATCAGCTGCAGATGAGCGGCTACTCTATGGAGCAGTATGCCAAGATGATGGGCGGCGATGTGTCCACCATGCGCAATGCTTTCCGTCCCGCCGCCGAGAAGCAGGCGAAGATCAACGTGACCCTGGAGAAGATCGGCGAGGTGGAGAACATCGATGTCACCGAGGACGAGATCAACGCCGAGCTGGAGAGCCTGGCTTCCCAGTATCAGCTGGAGCTGGACAAGGTCAAGGGCATGGTCCCCGTTGAGGAGATCACTGCCAGCCTGAAGACCCGCAAGGCTGTGAAGGTCATTGTGGACAGCGCTGTTGCTGTTGCGCCCAAGGCTGAATAATGTAATAGAATGTTATTGCGATCCAGTTCGCAAACAGCTTTGCGCTAAGAGCCGCCTGCGGTGATTGCGCTACGCATAGTCTGCGGACTTATGGTGTGGCAATCTCCTTTAATTTTGGGGGATTGCCACGTCGCTTCGCTCCTCGCAATGACAGGATCGTTAATTGAGGAATAACCTTCCTCTGAAATGGTTAGAATGTTTCAACCCCCTATGAAAGGAGACACGACCATGAGTTTAGTGCCCTATGTTGTGGAGCAGACCAGCCGCGGCGAGCGCAGCTATGATATTTTCTCCCGTCTGCTCAACGACCGTATCATTTTCCTGTCCGAAGAGGTCAACGACACCACTGCGTCCCTGATTGTCGCCCAGCTTCTTTACCTGGAGGCCCAGGACCCGGATAAGGATATTCAGTTCTATATCAACAGCCCCGGTGGATCTGTTACCGCCGGCATGGCCATTTATGACACCATGCAGTACATCAAGTGCGATGTGGCCACCATTTGCGTGGGCCTTGCTGCCTCCATGGGTGCGTTCCTGCTGTCCGCCGGCGCCAAGGGTAAACGGATGGCGCTGCCCAATTCTGAGATTATGATCCACCAGCCCAGCGCCGGTACCCAGG
This sequence comes from Faecousia sp., assembly GCA_045540495.1. Lineage (GTDB taxonomy): Bacteria > Bacillota > Clostridia > Oscillospirales > Oscillospiraceae > Faecousia. The sequence continues at coordinate 65,909 of JAZQHH010000139.1, read as the reverse complement.
GTCAGATCACCGATATGGCCATCCATATGAAGCGCCTGCAGACCATCAAGGAGCGGATGAACCGCATTCTGGCCGAAAATACCGGCAAGAGTGTGGAAGAAGTCACTGCTGCCTGTGAGCGTGACAACTTTATGACCGCCGAAGAGGCCCTGTCCTTCGGCTTGATCGACCGCGTGCTCGATCGCCATTGATTAAGAAAGGCAGGAACCTGCTTCATGGCAAATCACGACGAGCAGCAGCCCATTCGCTGTTCCTTCTGCGGTAAGCGGGAGGGGCAGGTGCAGATGATTGCCGGCCCCGGCGTCTATATCTGTGGCGACTGCGTTCACACCTGCAATTCATTGCTGCAGGAACAGGGATATTCCTTTGCACCGGAGTTCTCCGGTCTGGGATCCCTACCCACCCCCATGGAGATGAAAGCCTTCATGGACGGTTACATTGTTGGCCAGGAAGAGGCGAAAATTGCCCTTTCTGTGGCTGTTTACAATCATTATAAGCGCATTTATCTGGCAGAAGAGTCCGACGTGGAGCTGCAGAAGAGCAATATTCTGCTAATCGGCCCCACCGGCTGTGGCAAGACCCTTTTCGCCCAGACTCTGGCTAAGATTTTGAATGTACCCTTCGCCATTGCCGACGCAACCACCCTGACCGAAGCCGGTTATGTGGGTGATGATGTGGAGAATATCCTGGTTCGCCTGCTTCAGGCGGCGGAATTTGATGTGGAACTGGCGGAGCGGGGCATCATTTATATCGATGAGATGGATAAGATCGCCCGCAAGAGCGAAAATACTTCCATCACCCGGGATGTGTCCGGCGAGGGTGTTCAGCAGGCTCTGCTGAAGATTCTGGAGGGTACCGTTGCCAATGTGCCGCCCCAGGGTGGGCGGAAGCATCCCCAACAGGAGACCATTCAGGTGGATACCTCCAACATTCTCTTCATCTGCGGCGGCGCTTTCGACGGTCTGGATAAGATTATCGAAACCCGCACCGACAAATCCGCCATCGGCTTCGATGCACCGGTGGAAAGCAAGAAGAAGCGGGATGTGGGGAAGCTCCTGGCGCAGGTTCAGCCCCATGATTTGTTGAAATTCGGCATTATTCCGGAACTGGTGGGCCGTATGCCGGTGATTACCTGTCTGGAAAGCCTGAAAAAGGAAGATTTGGTTCGCATTCTGGTGGAACCCAGGAACGCCCTGACAAAGCAGTACCAGAAGCTGCTGGAAATGGACGATGTGGAGCTGGAGATTCAGCCCGAAGCCCTGGAGGCTGTGGCCCAGAAGGCCATTGACCGCCAGATTGGTGCCAGAGGTCTCCGGGCCGTGATGGAAAAGGCTATGACCAGAATCATGTACGAGATTCCTTCTGATCTGACTATCCGTAAGGTCATCATCACCCCGGAATGTATCGACGGCGGCGAGCCACTCATCGAGCGCACCCCTGATGCTCCCCGGAGCAGAAAAAGTGCCAAGAAATAAGCAATTTCCCAAAAGGGGGTAGTTTTTCTACCCCCTTTTTCGCTCTATACAAAGGAAGGTGATCCCATGAGCGAAACCTATATTTCCGGCGACCTGCCGGTGCTGGCCCTGCGGGGCCTGGCGGTGTTTCCGGACCAGAGTGTCCACTTTGATGTGGGCCGCATGAAGTCTGTGAAAGCCCTGGAGCGGGCTATGAAGGATGGTTCCCCCATTTTTCTTGTGCCTCAAAAAAATATTATGACCGATGACCCTGAGTTGGGAGATTTGGTCGCCATCGGAACCGTTGCAAAGGTAAAGCAGATTCTGCGGCCCCAGGGGGAAACCATGCGGGTGCTGGTCAACGGCATTTGCCGGGGGCGTATTTCTGAAATGCGTAGCACGGAGCCCTATCTCTACGCCCATGTGCAGGCTGTGCCGGAATCGGAATCCGTGGACAGCCCCCGCAATCATGCCCTTTGCCGGGAGGCTAATGCACTCTACGGTGCTTACCTGGAGCTGTCTGAGTTTCCGGCCCAATCTGTGATGCTTAAAATGCTGTCATCCCATAATCCCGGTTTTCTTGCCGATTGCATCGCGCAAAATTCCGGCATGGATTATCAGGACAAAGCGAAGCTCCTGTGCAACCTTGATCCGGTTCGTCGGCTGGAATCCGCCCTGCGGCTCCTGAGCCGGGAGCTGGAAATGCTCCGGCTGGAGGACGACATTCAGTCCAAAACCCATGCCGCCATGGACAAAAACCAGCGGGAATACTATCTGCGGGAGCAGATGAAAATCATTCGGGAAGAGCTGGGGGAGCAGGATGAGTACGAAGAATTTGCTGAGTATGAAAAGAAAATCCTTCAATGCCATTTTGATGAGGAAACTGAAAATAAGCTCCGCAAGGATTTGTCCCGGCTGAAAAAGCAGCCCTTTGGTTCCTCTGAGGCGGCAGTGCTTCGGAATTACCTGGATACGGTGCTGGATTTGCCCTGGTTGATCTGGACGAAGGAGCGAATCAGCGTTGAAGCTGCCGCCAAGGTGCTGGAGAAGGACCACTATGGTCTGGAGAAGGTGAAGGAGCGAATCCTCGAAACGGTTGCGATTCGGCAGATGGCGCCTCAGATGCCGCCCCAGATTCTGTGCCTGGTGGGCCCTCCCGGCGTTGGTAAGACTTCTATTGCCTATTCCATCGCCCGGGCACTGAACCGGAAGCTGGCCCGGATTTCCCTGGGCGGTGTGCGGGACGAAGCGGACATTCGTGGCCATCGGAAAACCTATGTAGGTGCCATGCCTGGTCGTATTATGGCTGCAATGACCCAGGCGGGCAGCCGGAATCCGCTGCTTCTGCTGGATGAAATCGATAAAATGGGTGCCGATCATCGGGGCGACCCCAGCGCTGCTTTGCTGGAGGTACTGGATGCGGAGCAGAACAAGACTTATCGGGATCATTATTTGGAAATTCCCTTCGATTTGTCCGAAGTGATGTTTATCACCACCGCCAATACCCTGGATACGGTGCCCCGGCCGCTGCTGGACCGGATGGAAGTCATTGAGCTGGGCTCCTATACCGACGAAGAAAAGCTGATGATTGCCAAAAATCATCTGATTCCCAAGCAGATGGCGAAGCACGGCCTGAAGAAATCCCAATTGAAGATATCCGACGATGCCATTCGGGAGATTATTTGCTGCTACACCAGGGAATCCGGCGTTCGGAACCTGGAGCGTTGCTTTGCGGATATTTGCCGAAAGACCGACCGAAAGCTACTGGAAGAGGACGCACCAAAAAAAATCAGTATTACCGGTTCCAATGTGGCAGAATTTTTGGGTATTCGGAAATATCTGCCTGACCGAATCCCCGGCACCGATCAGATTGGTCTGGTCACCGGTTTGGCCTGGACCTCGGTTGGAGGCGAGACTCTGGAAGTGGAAGTCAACGTGATGGATGGCTCCGGCAAATTGGAGCTCACCGGCAATTTGGGCGATGTGATGAAGGAATCCGCCCACGGAGCCCTGAGCTATATCCGCGCCAATGCCCAGAAGCTGGGGGTTGCCCCGGATTTTTACAAGACCAAGGATATCCATGTCCATTTCCCTGCCGGGGCAGTGCCCAAGGATGGGCCCTCCGCCGGTGTCACCGTTACCACCGCCATGGTGTCCGCTTTGACCAATACCCCCGTCCGGCGGGATATCGCCATGACCGGTGAGGTTTCTATTCGTGGCCGGGTGCTGCCCATCGGCGGCCTGAAGGAGAAGACCATGGCTGCCCTGCGGCACGGCATTTCCACGGTGATCATCCCAGAGGATAACCGCCGGGACCTGGAGGAAATCGACCAGACGGTCCGCAAGTCCCTGAATTTCATCACCGCAACCACGGTGGACACGGTGCTGGAGGCAGCTTTGAAGCGGGATGGGGAAATTATCCCTACCATTCGAAACGATTTGCCTGCTGATGTGAAGCCCAGAAACCGCAGCAGCATCCAGCAGTGAGGTATAATATGAATCTTCACAATGTAGAATTTTTAATTTCCGCGGCGGCTCCCAAGGATTTTCCCAAGAGCCGCCTGCCGGAAATTGCCTTTGCAGGCAAATCCAATGTGGGTAAATCCTCGGTCATCAACCGAATCCTGAACCGGAAAAATTTCGCCAGAGTAGGGGAGAAGCCGGGTAAAACCATCCATGTCAACTATTTTACTGTTGATAAAAAATGTTATTTTGTGGATTTGCCCGGCTATGGCTATGCGAAGGTTTCCCAGAAGGAAAAAGAGCGGTGGGGCAAGCTCATGGAGGATTATTTTGCGGCTGGGCGCATCGATCTGGGCATTTTGATCGTTGACCACCGCCATGCGCCTACCAATAACGATATCACTATGGCCCGTTGGTTCCTGGACAGCGGTTGTCCTTTTGTGGTGGTTGCCAATAAGCTGGACAAGGTGAAAAAGAGCGAGATCCAGTCGATTCTGGCAACCATCCGCTCCGATTTGGAGCTGCCGGAGGCGTGCCCCATTATTTCGTTTTCTGCTGAAAAAGGAAACGGCAAGGACGAGCTGCTGAAGTATATTTTCGCCGCGGTTAAAGAATAGCTGTCATTGCAAGTTCCGTTGGGCCGTGGCAATCTCACGGAGGTTTCCTATGGTTCTGGAAATTGACGACTGGAAATTTGATATTGACATGGCGGCTACCATGGAATACTCCGCCGCTGAGGCCGCTGACCACTGCACTTGCGCCTATTGCCGCAATTTTTATGCCGCTGTTGACAACACTTACCCAAATTTGCGGACATTTCTTGCACAATTTGGAATTGATATTGAGGCACCGGATGAATTGATGCCTTTCACTTCAATCATGCTCATGAATTTATATGCAGTGTCCGGCTCAATCCTTCAATTTTCTAAGGAACCAATTTTGGTTGACGGAATCAAAGTATTTCCTGAAACTGCGGAACAGGCCATGATCAATACGTATTGCCCGCGGCCGTACTTTGTGTTGTCTGTTGGAACGATGGATCTGCCATGGGTCCTTGATGAACCGATGGAAGAAGATCAGATCGTTTCACCTGCAAATGTTCCGTCTTTTCTCAAGAAAATGTGGTCCAAATTGCTAAATCGCCTGCCAAAAGACGATATGAAATCCTGAATATGCAGCAAGCCCACAGCCATTCGGCTGTGGGCTTTTCGTAATAGAAAATCAAATACCTTTGGCTTCTTTCAATGCCTTTGCCAGCTGGTCGGGGCAGGAGGTGGACTTCATACCGCACTTGATGCCCTCTACCCGGGAGATGACATCGTCGATATCCATGCCCTCCACCAGGGCGCCGATGCCCTTCAGGTTGCCGTTGCAGCCGCCGAAGAACTGGACATTGCTGACCTTGTTATCGTCCACCTCGAAGCTGATCATTTGGGAGCATACGCCCTTGGTTCTGTAAGTATATTGCATAAAAATCTTCCTTTCTCAGGTTAAATCGACCAATTTTGCTTGGACAAGTTCAGCCAGCGCCTCCGGCGGGAGGATCATTTGGTGGCCTCTGGCCCCGGCGGAGACGGCGATCTCGTCCCATAGGATGCAGGTTTCATCGAAATAGGTGGGATATTTCTTTTTCATCCCAACAGGGCTGCAGCCACCCCGGATATATCCGGTGAGTCCCAGAAGTTCTTTCACTGCCACCATTTCGATTTTCTTATCACCGGCGGCCTTGGCGGCTTTTTTCAAATCCAGCTCACAGCATACCGGGATACAAAATACATGGATCCCCGTTTTATCGCCACGGGCTACCAGCGTCTTGAAAACCTGCTCCGGAGGCATCCCTACGGCTTTTGCTGCGTGGTTTCCGTTGAGATCATTTTCGTCAAATTCATAAAACGCCTCCCGGCAGGGAATTTTTGCTTGCTGGACCATCCGGACGGCGTTGGTCTTGTCTGCCATAAAATCACCTTTTGTATTATACCTTACTTTTCCCCCGGTTGCAAGGGGGATTTATTGGACAGAATAAGGTTATCCAAAATACAGGAGGTATACCATGAACGAAAAACGTGACCCGGATATGAAAAAAGAAGAGCGGGAGCAGGTGGTGGAGCTGGGCTCTGATATTACAAAAAGCCCACAGGGGAATATTTATACCCTCACCATCATCGGCCAGGTGGAGGGGCATCAGGTGGCGCCAGAAACGGTGAAGACCACGAAATATGAACACGTTTTGCCCCTTTTGGCCGGTATCGAAGAAAGCGAAGATATCGACGGCCTGCTTCTGCTTCTGAACACCGTCGGCGGTGATATTGAGGCCGGGCTTGCCATTGCTGAAATGATTGCGGGCATGAAAAAACCAACCGTTTCTCTTGTCCTTGGCGGCGGCCATTCCATTGGCATTCCGCTCGCGGTCTGCACCAAAAAGAGCTTCATTACGCCCACCGCCAGTATGACGGTGCATCCGGTCCGGATGACGGGGCTTGTGGTTGGTGCCCCTCAGACTTTCCGATATTTCCAAAGAATTCAGGAACAAATTACTGAATTTGTTACCGCAAACTCCAGAATTTCAAAAGAAACCTTCGAACATTATATGATGGCCACCGGCGAAATGGCAACAGACGTGGGTACCATTCTCTATGGCAAGGAGGCGGTTTCTTCCGGGCTGATAGATAAGCTGGGCGGCCTGAATGATGCTCTTTCTGCTTTGCACAAAATGATCTCCAAACAAAAAAATAAGACAGAATAATTTTGATTCCGGGGTGGAAATCCTGTCGCAAATGTGATATGATAAGATGAATCAACAGACAGGAGGAACGGAAATGCCCGATCAACTGCTACACAAGTTCATTTATGTGCTTTTTTCGGCGTTTACGGAGTTCCTTCCTGTCTCGCCCCGGGCCCATCAGATGCTGTATGAAATGCTTACCGGCTTTCAGATGACCGACGCCATGGTTCCCTTTGTTATTCGACTGGGGACCCTTGCTGCGCTGCTTTTCAGCTGCAAAAAACGGATTCAGCATTTGCTGCGGGCGAATCGGCTTGCTGGCTATGCCCGGCGGCATCGCAGCACCCATGTGGATACTGTCGCCATTCTCGACACCAAAGCGCTGAAAACCGCTGTGATTCCGATTCTGATCGGTTTGCTGTTTTATAAAAGGGCAGGGAAGTGGATCGGCAGTATGGCGCTGTTGGCCTTGATGCTGACTGTCAACGGGCTTGTGCTGTTTTGGCCCCGGATTCGGCTACAGGGTAACAAGGACGGCCGCAGTCTCAGCCGGTTGGATACCTTGACCATCGGAATAAGCGGGGCTCTGGCCATGATCCCTGGGTTTTCCCGGATAGGCTGTATGGTCAGCGGCGGACAAGTTCGTGGCGTTGACAGGGCCTATGCGCTGGAAATGGCCTTGCTTTTGTCCGTTCCTGCCCTGCTTGGTCTGCTGGTTTTTGATTGTTACGGCGTAATTGTTGCGAAAGTCGCTGTTTCCGGTGTGGCGTGGCTGTGCTATCTGGTGATGGCTGGCCTTTCTTTCGGCGTCGGCTATCTTGCAATTATGTTCCTTCGATATCTATCTGTGAAGGCCAGCTTCAGCCGCTTCAGCTATTACAGTTGGGGCATGGCCATGTTCGCCTTTATTCTCTATCTACTGGTTTAAGGAGGTTCTCTATGGCACCCAGTAAAAAACCTACAAAAGCAGAATTGGCCTCCGGCACGAAGCGGAAGAGTCTGCCTGCAAAATCCGGTGGCTCCAAGAAAAATCCTGAGCCTGAGGAGATTACCAAGATTCCGCCCCGGTTTATTTCTTCTATGGTATTTTTGGGGCTGTTTTTGGTGTTTTCCATTATGGCTATGAAGCCAGACGGTATTTTGGTAAAATTTTTGTATAAGTTTATCCTGGGCTTGATTGGAAAAACCGCATTTTTCCTTTCTCTGCCTGCGCTGGTTTACTTATTCTCCATTCATGCCTTCAGCCGTGGCCGGCCGGTTATGAACCGCAGTATTTGTCTGATTTGCTTTGTTTTGATCTGCGGTTGTATTTCCCATCTTACCAAATACCGGCCTGAGGTGGCTTCCGGTCTGCCTTACCTGCGGTGGCTGTATGACGGCGGCATCAGCGGTGCCACCGGTGGTTTGGTCTGCGGTTTGATCGCAACCTTCCTTCGTTGGCTGCTGTATGATTGGATCAGTTTGATCGTTTTGATCTTTGCTGGCGTCTTTACACTGCTTGGTTCCATGCAGATCACCGTGCCCAGTTTGGTCAGAGCCATTGAAAATCGGCCCAGAGCGGAGTGGGAAAGTGATGAGGCTATGGCTCAGCGGCCGGAACCGGCTTCCGTGGTTGTGAATCATTTGGCAAACAAACGCATCGAAATGCTCGAAAATCGCCGCCGGGCTCGGGAAGAGAAGGTTAATATTGACCTCCCGGTGGATGGCGAACCGAAGCGGGAGAAACCTTTGAGCCCCCGGGTCAAGCATATGATGTCCCAGATTGACGAGATCGATGGGCCCGTTACGGCTGCAAAAACTCCGGTTGGCCCCGAGATCGATGATACGCTGTTTAACGCCACGCCTGTTGTTGAAAAGAAAAAGCCTGCGGCACCCAAGAAGAAAAAGGCTCCTCCGGCAGAGGTTGTTTTCCCCACTACCAGCGGTATGCCGCCCCTGGAGCAAGAGGATGACGACGTGGCGGATGACCTGATTCCCCCGCCGCCCCCTGTTACTGAGGCGGTGCCTGCCAAGGTGACTGCCAAAGAGGCCGCCGCTTCTGCTGCTGAGGTGGCTGCGGAAATTGCCCAGAATGCGGGGGCTGATAAACCCATTTATTGCTTCCCGCCCATTGATCTGCTGAATCCCTCTCGCCGCGGTGGGATGGATGGCACGGCGGAGATGCGGGAGAATACCCGCCGCCTGAATGAGACCCTGGCAAGCTTCAAAATTGAAGCCCACATCATCAATGTGACCCGTGGCCCCAGCGTCACCCGGTACGAGGTGGAGCTGGAAAAGGGCGTTCGGCTGAATAAGCTGACCACCGTGGCGGACGATATTGCTCTGAGCCTGGGCGCCTCCGGCGTTCGGATCGCCGCCGTCACCGGCAAAATTTCCGTAGTGGGCATCGAGGTTCCCAACCGGGCGGTGACGACTGTTTCTCTGCGGGAGGTCATCGATTCCAACGAGTTTAATAAGGCGAAATCCAAGTCCAGCTTTGCCGTCGGTAAGGATATCGCCGGCAACTGTATCGTTGGCAATATCGCCAAGCTGCCCCATATGCTGATTGCCGGTACCACCGGTTCCGGTAAGTCCGTCTGCATGAACTCCATTATCATCAGCTTGCTGTATAAGGCCAGCCCCGATGATGTGAAGCTCATTATGGTTGACCCCAAAATGGTCGAATTGGGGATTTACAATGGTATTCCCCATCTGCTGATCCCTGTTGTTACTGACCCCAAGAAGGCTGCCGGTTCTCTGCAATGGGCCGTGACCGAAATGATGCGCCGGTATAAGGCCATGTCCGATGCCGGTGTCCGGGATCTGGAATCCTACAATTCCATCGTGGAAGCCGAGGAAGAGGGGAGCAAGCTGCCCCAGGTAGTGGTCATCATTGACGAGCTGGCGGATTTGATGCTGGTTGCCGCCAAGGAGGTGGAAGAATCCATTTGCCGGATTGCCCAGATGGGTCGTGCGGCTGGTATTCACCTGATTATCGCCACCCAGCGCCCTTCTGCCGACGTTATTACCGGTCTGATGAAGGCGAATATTCCTTCCAGAATTGCTTTCTCCGTGGCCTCCGCCATGGAATCCCGCATCATTCTGGATACCCAGGGTGCGGAAAAGCTGGTTGGCCGGGGCGATATGCTCTTTGCGCCCATCGGTGCCGGTAAGCCCCTCCGGGTTCAGGGCTGCTTCGTCAGCGACCCCGAGGTTGAGGCGGTTGCCAACTATGTCAAGGACAATTATGTCACTACATATGATCAGACGGTTATGGAAGAAATCGAGAAGAAGGCAAGCCAGACCGGCAGTAAGACGGCTACTGCGGATGTGGAACCCAATTCCGATGAGCTGGAGGGGGATGAGATGCTCCCCGCCGCTGTGGATGTGATTTTGGAGACCGGACAGGCCTCTGTATCCATGCTCCAGCGCCGCCTGAAGCTGGGCTATGCCAGAGCCGCCCGGATCGTGGATGAGATGGAGGAGAAGGGCATCGTTGGCCCCTTCCAGGGCAGTAAGCCCCGGGCCATTCTCATTACCAAAGAAAAGTGGGAAGCCATGAAAAACGGCGGTGCTGTGGAGGATGAGCCTCCCTTTGATGATTTCGTTCCTGAGGATTTCTAATGTAAACCCCGGCAGATTTCGCTTGAAATCTGCCGGGGTAATATTCGCATCAAGACATTGAAATTGCGTGATTGAGGATGGCGTTTGCAGCATCCTCCTTTGACAGCAGTGGAAGCTCCAGTGTATCGTCCTTTGTGATCAGGGTGATAATATTGGTGTCCACACCGAAGCCGGCGCCGGACTGCTTTAGATTGTTGGCGCAAATCATGTCCACATTCTTTTTGTTGAGCTTTTCCCGGCTGTTTTCGACCATGTTTTGGGTTTCCATGGAGAAGCCGCAAATTATCTGGCCTTCCCGGCGGTTTTCACCCAAATACTTCAAAATATCCCGGGTTCTTTCCAAAGGAATGGACAAATCAGCGTCTTTTTTCTTCATTTTATCATCGCAATATTGGGCGGGGGTATAGTCTGCTACGGCAGCCGCTTTGAAAATGTAGTCCGCATCCGGGCTATGCGCCGCTACGGCCCGGAACATATCTTCTGCCGAAACCACCTTCACAACCTTGACAAAGGGCGGGGGGGTAAGGGCGGTGGGGCCGGTGACCAGCGTCACTGCAGCGCCCCGGGGCATGGCCATTTTGGCGATGGCATAGCCCATTTTGCCGGTGGAATGGTTGGTTAGATACCGCACCGGGTCAAGGGATTCCTGGGTGGGTCCTGCGGTTACAAGAACGTTTTTGCCGCACAAATCATGGGGCAATCCAATATGCTTCAGAATGTGCTGCACCAGCTCCTCCGGCTCCGGCAGTTTGCCCTTGCCGGTGGCACCGCAGGCCAGGCGGCCGCTGACGGGGTCAATCACATCCCAACCATAGCGGCGCAGGATCTGCAAATTATCCTGCGTCACCGGATTTTCATACATATTGGTATTCATCGCCGGGGCAATCAGCTTGGGACAGCGGCAGGCCAGGACCGTGGTGGTCAGCATATCGTCCGCCAGGCCGTGGGCCAGCTTGGCACAGACATTGGCGGTGGCCGGGGCGATGATTACCAAATCCGTCCGCTCCGCCAGCGAAATATGTTCCACCTGATGGCTGAAGTTCCGGTCGAAGGTATCCACCATGGTTCGCCGTCCGGTGAGCTGCTCGAAGGTCAGGGGGGTAATAAATTTTGTGGCATGATCCGTCATCACCACTTCCACAGCGGCATGGAGCTTCACCAAAGCCGAGGCCAGGGCCGCCGCTTTATAGGCCGCAATACCGCCAGTGACCCCCAGAAGGATTGTTTTTCCTTTCAGCATCGTTCATTCACCTCTTTTTTTAGTACATTATAGCCGAGATTCCCCCCGAAGTAAAGGGCTGATTTTGGCTTGTGTTATTGTATCATCCGTGGTATAATGATACCAGCGCTGTATCCCAGAAGGGAACGGCAGCAGGAGGTTATTGAATATGAAACATCATTCATTCGGCACCCGCGAGATGGTGACCCTGGCGATGCTCTGCGCCATTTTGCTGATTATGTCCTTCACACCGCTGGGGTATCTAAATATCGGGCCGCTGGCCATTTCTTTGAACATGATCCCGGTGGGCATCGGAGCCATGGCTTTGGGCCCTGTTGGGGGCATGGTTTTGGGCGGTATGTTTGGCATTACCAGCTTCTTACAATGCATGGGCATTGGCGGCACCAGCGCCATGGGCGTGATTTTGTTTGAAATTAATCCGTTTTTGGCGTTTGTCCAGCGGTTTGTGCCCAGATTGTTGGCAGGATTGGTATCCGGTTATCTTTACATCGGTATCAAAAAGCTGTTGGGCAGCACCACCGCCGGATTTGTCACCGGCTTCTGTGCCGCGCTTTTGAACACGGTACTGTTTATGCTGGCACTGGTTTTACTGTTCGGCAATACGGAATATATGCAGGACCTGATCGGCGGCAAGAATGTGATCCTGTTTATCTGCGGTTTTGTGGGCATCAATGCGGTGGTCGAAATGATCGCCGCCACCGCCGCTGTTGGCGTGATCGGCAGAGTGCTGAATCAAGTCGTTCTTTCCAGGAGATGATGTTATGCTGTTAGCTATCGATATCGGCAATACCAATATTGTCATCGGTTGTATCCGGGATGACGTAATTATTTACAAGGCCCGGATCGCCACCGATCCTATCCGGACTTCGGATCAGTATGGTGTGGAAATCAAAAATATGCTGGAGGCCTTTGGGATTCAGCGGTCGGATATTTCCGACTGTATTATTTCCTCAGTTGTGCCGCCAGTGTTCAATTCCGTGCGGACCGGTGTGATTAAGGTAATCGGCAAACAGCCTATGGTGGTTGGCCCTGGCTTGAAAACAGGGCTGAATATCCATATGGATGTGCCGTCCCAGGTGGGCAGCGACCGGATTGTGATTGCGGTGGCTGCGCTGGCGGAGTACGAAGCGCCGCTCATCCTCATGGATATGGGCACCGCCACCACCATCGAAGTGGTGGAGCCGGACAATCTTTACGTTGGTGGTGTGATTTTCCCCGGCGTGAAGCTCTCTCTGGATGCCCTGACCAGCCGTGCAGCCCAGCTTCCCGGCATCAGTTTGGACGAGCCGAAGCAGGTCATCGGAAAAAACACTGTGGACTGTATGCGAAGCGGCATGATGTACGGCACTGCCGCCATGATCGATGGCATCGTGGACCGCATCGAAGCGGAGCTGGGCCACAGCTCGACCTTGATTGCCACCGGCGGTATGGCCCAATTTATCACCCCGCTTTGCAAGCGGAAAATCATCCTGGAAAAGGATTTGCTGCTAAAAGGACTCAATATTATTTACAAAAAGAATAAAAGGTGAGCGGTTATGAGAGGGATTTTCTATTTCAGCGCCACAGGCAACAGCCTCTATGTTGCCCAGCGGCTGCGAAACACCCTTGGCGGGGACATTCGCTATATCCCCACCTATACCGGCGATGGTTCCGAATTTGAGGAAATTATCATTGTTTCACCGATTTATTCCTTTGGTCTGCCTGTCCATGTTTATGATTTGATTCCGAAGTTGACCAAATCCGTTCCGGTTTGGGTTGTTTTGAACTATGGCGGAATGTCCGGCGGCGCGGATGCCTTTACTTATCGGCTGTGCAAAGAACAGGGCCTGGATATACGGGGCGTTTATCTGGTAAAAATGCCTGAAAATTACACGCTGGTTTTCTCTGTACCGGAGTTTTACAAAAACGCCACATTGAAATCTGCGCCGAAGGCCATTGATCGGGTAGCCGCACATATTGCCGCAGGAAATGGGCGTATTCCAAAACGAAAAAAGACGAAAGAGGCACTGTATCTGCAGAACCGGCCCACTTGGCATTTGATCGTAAAGGATTTTTCCGTCAGTGAGTATTGCGTTTCCTGCGGAAAATGCGTGGAGCTTTGCCCGGTGGGCAATATTTCTATGGAAAACGGCAGGATTTCCTTTGGAGATCAGTGCGTGATCTGCCTTGGGTGCTATCACCGGTGCCCCAAAAAGGCCATTCGTTATCAGAATAAAATTAAATCCGACCGATATCTGAATCCCAACATCCGCGAATCGGACATCGGTAAAGATTTCTAAGGCAGTCGCCCTTCGGGGCGGCTGTTTTTTTTGCATATCCGGCATTCCGGCGCATAGGCTTATGCAGGAGTTGATGCCAATGAGATGCGCCTGGAAGGAACTGCTGGCAATTTTGCCGCAATGGATCCGGGAGGATGTGGACAGGTTGGGCCGTGCGTCATTGCAGGAGCTGCGGCTACGGTCCGGATTGCCGCCGGAATTGATTTGCGGCGGGGAAAATCATCGGTTAAACAAGGCGGTAACTGAAAATGACCTGAATTACGTCATCAATACAGCTTCCCGCTATTCACCCTGGGCTGCTTCGAGCATTGGACAGGGGTATCTCACTGCTCCCGGTGGTCATCGGATTGGTATTTGCGGGGATGCGGTGCTGGATGAGGGAAAGATGATCGGAATCAGGAAACCGGATTCACTTTGTGTTCGTGTGGCAAGGGATTTTCCGGGGCTGGCCAAGGAATTAAGATATTTTGATAGATCATTGCTCATCATCGGTCCTCCGGGCAGCGGAAAAACCACCTTGCTCCGGGATATGATCCGTCTGCACAGCGAAAAGGGAAGTGTAGCGGTGGTGGATGAGCGGGGAGAACTCTTTCCGCCTGGCAGCGGATTTTTAAGAGGCAGTCGGGTGGATGTCATGGTCGGGTGTCCAAAGCATTTGGGAATTGAGCGGGTTTTGCGGACCATGGGACCAGCGGTGATCGCGGTGGACGAGATCACTTCCAATGGGGATTGCGAGGCACTGATGGATGCTCTTTGGTGTGGCGTTGACGTGCTGGCGACGGCCCATGCAGCATCGCTGATCGATTTGCGTTCCCGACCGATCTACAGGCCATTGGTGGAAAGCGGCGTTTTTGATACGGTGATCGTTTTACGATCGGACAAGTCCTTTATGGCGGAAAGGATAAGGGCATGACCATGAAGTTCATCGGTGCGATATTGGTGGTGGCGGCCTGCGGCGGAGTTGGAATTTCCATGGCGGCAGCCTACCGACGGGAAGAACGGCGGCTGGGCCTGCTGATAAAAGCCATCAATTATATGGAATGGGAACTGCAATTTCGGCTGACACCGTTACCGGGGCTGTGCCGTGCCGCGGCTGAGGAAGCAACGGGCGAGATTGGACGCATTTTTTCCGGCTTGGCAGACGAGCTGGATCGTCAGGTGGCACCAAATGTTTCTGTTTGCATGGCTACTGCCGTCCATAACGTATCAGGACTATCCTGCGAAATGAAAAATATACTCATCAGTCTTGGCCATTGTCTGGGCCGATTCGATTTGCAGGGACAGACTAAGGGGCTGGAGGCTGTGCGTTCAGAATGCCAGCGGCAGCTTTCCGCTCTGAATACCAATCGCCAGCAGCGGCTGCGGTGCTATCAAACGCTGGGCTTTTGCGCCGGGGCCGCAGTTGTCATTCTGTTTATTTAGTGCCTATGGATATTGATCTGATATTTAAGATCGCCGCCATCGGTATCATTATTTCCATCCTGAATCAGGTGCTGTCCCGCTCCGGCAGGGAGGAGCAGGCCACCATGACCACTTTGGCAGGGCTGGTTGTGGTGCTGATGATGGTGGCCCAGAAGATTGCAGAGCTCTTTGATCTGGTCAAGAGCCTGTTCCATTTCTGATGGAGCAGTTTTGGCAGGGGGCGGCAGGGGCTCTGATCGCCTGCGTGCTGGCTGTTGTGCTGGACAAGCAGGGGAAGGATTCGGCTCTGCTGCTGACCCTTGGGGTTTGCTGTATGGTTGGGGGGCTGGCAGTATCTTATCTGTCCCCGGTGGTTGCTTTTTTACGGCAGCTGGCGGAATTGAGTCAACTGGACCATGATATGCTGGAGAATTTACTGAAGGCTGTTGGCGTGGGATTGGTGGGGGAATTGGCGGCTCTCATTTGCGTTGATGCGGGCAACGGCGGTTTGGGGAAAGGGGTTCAGCTATTGACTGCCGCTGCCATTTTGTGGCTGTCCATCCCTTTGCTGACGGCGCTGCTGGATCTGCTGGAGGATATTTTGGGCGGCTTATGAAAAATTTCATAATAATCGGATTACTGTTGATTTTTGCGGCAATGCCCGTGAAAGCCGCTGAACTGACTGCACCGGAAGCGCCTTCATCGGCTCAGGATATGATGCCCGTTACCCAGAGTACCTTTGGGGAAGATCTGTGGTATGTGGTCAAAAAAGCCCTGGGGGCACTGGAACCGGATATTGCTGCGGGGTGCGGTATTTGTCTTGCGGTGATGGCGGCGGTGCTGCTGTGTTCCATGCTGGGTACCTTTCCCGGAGCATCCAAAGAAATGGTGGAGCTGGCCGGCTGCACGGCTGTGGCCTGCCTGATATTCCGAAGCGCCACATCCATGATCGGTTCCGCCTCGGAAACGATCCAGGCCCTAAGCGAATACGGAAAACTGCTGCTGCCGGTGATGACCACCGCCACGGCGGCCCAGGGCGCGCCCACCACCGCCACGGCCCTGTACACCGGTACGGCGCTGTTCAATGCCCTACTGAGCGCCATGATTTCCGGGGTGCTGATGCCGATGGTGTATGTTTATATCGCCCTTTCCGTGGCCAAAAGTGCCCTGGGTAATCTGCTTTTGGCCAAGCTTCAGGGGCTAACCAAATGGCTTTCTACCTGGAGCCTGAAGCTGATTTTGTACGTGTTTACGGGTTACATTACCGTTACCGGCGTCGTCAGCGGCACCACAGATCAGTCGGTACTGAAAGCCACCAAGCTGACCATTTCCGGCATGGTTCCTGTGGTCGGGAATATCCTTTCCGATGCTTCTGAGGCTGTTTTGGTGGGGGCTGGGACGGTGAAAAATACTGTTGGAATTTACGGACTGTTGGCGATCCTTGCAATTGCGCTGGGGCCATTTTTCAAAATCGGCATTCAATATTTATTACTGAAACTTACTGCGGCTATTTGCGCTGTTTTTGGCAGTAAGAGCATGGCGGATCTGGTGGGGGATCTGTCCGGCGCCATGGGACTTTTGCTGGCCATGACCGGCACGATATGTTTGATGCTGCTCATCAGTGTGGTCTGCTTTATGAAGGGAGTCAGTTAATGGAGGCGCTGCGTTCGTATATACTCAGCATCGTGGCCGGAGCGGTGATCTGCGGCATCGTCATCAAGCTCCTTGGGGATAAGGGGACCCAGGGGGCAGTTGCCAAGCTGATGGCAGGACTGTTTTTGACTTTTACTGTTATTCGTCCAATCGCGGACATTCGGGTGGGCAAAATAGGAGATATTTTGGATATTTACACCACCGATGCCATGGCCGCCGTGGATGAGGGCTCACAAATGACAAGAGATGGACTGGCGCAAAGCATAAAGACCCAAACAGAAGCATATATTTTGGACAAAGCCAAGGCTCTGGGACTGGCGGTCCAGGTGAATGTGACATTGTCAGAGGATGAACTTCCGATACCGGTGGGGGTTACCATTTCCGGCGCTGTCAGTCCCTACGCCAAGGGGCGGCTAGCCGGAATCCTGTCGGAGGAGCTGGGGATCGAAAAGGAGGCGCAGAAATGGATCTGACGGGGCTGCGGGGGAAGGCCCTTGGCTTGCTGCGAAAATACCGCTATGTTTTGTTGGTGCTGCTAATCGGTATCGCGCTGATGCTGATCCCGGCGGATGGAAAATCAGAGGCAGTTACGGAACCTGTTCCCCCAAATTTGGATTACACCGACGATGCGGAAGCCCTGACCCAGATACTCAGCCAGATTCAGGGAGCGGGGAAGGTGAAGCTGCTGCTGACTACAGCATCAGGAGAGCGGGTGATCTATCAAACGGACACGGATGCTGAGCGATCGGATACTGTTCTGATCACCGATGCGGAGCGGGCACAGCAGGGGCTTGTGCAGCAGGTTTTAGCCCCGGAATATCGGGGCGCGGTGGTGGTTTGCCAGGGGGCAGGGGATGTTGCCGTGCGTCTTGCCATTGTGGAGGCGGTATCCAGTGCCACCGGGCTTGGGGCAGATCGGATCACAGTGCTGAAAATGAAATAATATGGGAGGTATTATCTATGAAGTTCAAAAATTGGAAGAAAAATATGGTGGCAGCCGGTGTTTTGGTGACGGTTTGTGCCGGAATTTACGTAAATTGGCTTTACAGCGGAGGAGAGGCCGCCAATCTGACGGATAAACTGGATGCGGATAAGGTGATGTCTGACGATCTGCTGGTTATGGACGGAGAGTCCGTTCAGGTCGGCGGGGACGACACTTCTACCGTATCGGATTATTTCGCCGCGGTGCGGCTGTCCCGCCAGCAGGCCCGGGACAGCGCCGTCAGCCTGCTCCAGGAGGCCATGGCCTATGGCGATGCAACAGAGATTACCACTTCCTCGGCCCAGCTGGAGGAGTTGGTGCAGACCTCCTTGTGCGAAGCCCAGATCGAAAGTTTGGTCATTGCCAAAGGCTATGCCGACTGCGTGGCGTATATGAATGACAGCGGGATTTCTGTGGCAGTGGCTGCGCCGGAGGGCGGGCTGAAGGAGCAGGATGTGGCATTGATCGCGGACATCGTTATGAGTCAGTCCGCCCACGCTATGGCAGATATTCGCGTGGTGGCCGTATAGTAAAAGCAATCTTTCGATGAAAAATTTGTTGTAATTTTTTAATAGCCGTGGTATAATGAATAAAAATATGCCATACTCGATGTGTGGTCAAATAACAGGAGGTTTTTACCATGGCTGAGAATAAGCAGTATATCACTCAGGTGCAGGATAACGGCCGCGTGATGATTTCTGAGGATGTGATCGCAACCATCGCCTATCAGGCGCTGACGGATATCGAGGGCTTTGCCGGCCTGAGCGCCAAGCCCGGCGCGGATATCATCGATATGCTGGGTAAGAAGAACTGGGGCAAGGGCCTGAAGGTAACCATCGGTGAGGCAGACGACCTGAGCATCGAGTGCAATGCCCTGATTAACTATGGTGCCAGTGTGGTCAATGTGGCCAAGGCACTGCAGGAAGCCATCATCGGTGCGATCAGCTCCATGACCGGCGTTACCGCTGTTACCGTCAATGTCAACGTTTGCGGCATTGTGCGCCAGTAAGGGGATTTTATGACCAGAGCCAATGCCAGAGAGCTGGCTGTTCACCTGATTTACGGTCGGGATTTCACCGGCGAGGAGCCGGAGCAGGTCGTTTCCGTTCGGCTGGCTAAGGAGTACTACACCAAGCTCTCCGAGGAAAATGATGTTTATACCGAGCGACCCACCCGGCCCCAGATTGCTTATCTGGATAAGGTGGTTTCCGGTGTTGCCAACCGGGCCGAGGAGCTGAATGGGGAAATTCAGAAGTATTCCATCGGCTGGGACGTAAGCCGTATTTCCCGACTGACCCGGTCCATTATGCAGCTTGCGATTTTTGAGATTTTGTACGTAGAGGATGTGCCCACCGGCGTTGCCGTTTCCGAGGCCGTCCGTCTGGCGAAGAAGTACGATGGTGATGACACCGGCGCCTTCGTCAATGGTATCCTGGGTTCCTTTGCCCGGAGCCTGAACACCGGGGCCGCAGAATGAGCGTTGTCGGGTTCGATACCAGTAATTACACCACCTCCATCGCCTGGTTCGATGGCAGCGACGGTGTAAACAATTCCAAGCTTCTGCCCGTGAAGGAAGGGGAACTTGGTCTGCGCCAATCTGACGCGGTATTTGCCCATATTAAAAGCCTGCCGGAGCTTTCCGGCAGGCTGTTTTCCCATGTTCAAACGGGGAACATCACCGCTGTAGGTGTCAGCACCCGGCCACGGGCGGTGGAGGGGAGCTATATGCCCTGCTTTATGGTGGGCTTCACCCACGCCAAGCTTTTATCCGATGCGCTGGGAGTTCCGCTTTTTGAGGTTTCTCATCAGCAGGGCCATGTGGCCGCCGCTGCTTGGAGCGCCAATCGGATGGATCTGTTGGAACAGCCCCATCTTGGCTGGCATTTGTCCGGCGGCACCACGGAGCTGCTGCTGATTGAGCCGGATGAAAAAAATGTCAAATGCTCCAAAATCGGCGGTACCACGGATATTTCTGCCGGACAGCTGATTGACCGTACCGGACAGCTGCTGAAATTGCCCTTCCCCTCCGGGAAACATCTGGATATCCTGAGCCAGGGCGCCCAGGGGAGGGAAGTGTTCAAGGTGAAATGCCCGGGGCTGGAGTTTTCCCTGTCCGGTGTCCAGAATAAGGTGCAGCAATTCCACGAAAAATCCAATGATTCCGCCGAAACTGCCGCCTATGCGCTACGCTGTGTGGCTGGGGCCGTGTATCAGGCTACGGAGAATGCCCGAAAGGCGTATCCCGGCCTGCCGGTGATCTTCTCCGGGGGCGTGGCCTCCAATTCCATGCTGCGGCAGGTGCTGGCGCCTCTGGAGCCTGTGTTTGCCCAGCCTCAGTATTCCACGGATAATGCTATGGGCGTGGCGATTCTTGCCCATCGGCTCCAGGAGGGTTGAAAATGGAGCAAAATGTTCTGTCCGTCAACCAAATCAACGAATATATCCGAACAAAAATGGATGCGGACCCCTTGCTGACCGGTCTTGCGATTCGGGGTGAAATCAGCAATTATAAGCTGTATCCCTCCGGTCACCATTATTTTACCCTGAAGGATGAATCCGCCGCTTTGCGGTGTGTCATGTTCAAAGGAAATGCCCTGCGGCTCCGGTTTCGGCCGGAGAACGGCATGAAGGTCATTGCCATGGGCAAAATTTCCGTCTTTCCCCGGGACGGTGCTTACCAGCTTTACTGCACCGCCATGGCTATGGATGGTATCGGCGATTTGCACGCCGCCTTCGAGCAGCTCAAGGCTAAGCTGGCAGCTCAGGGACTATTCGACCCGGCCCACAAGAAGCCCATTCCGAAGTTTCCCGGCACCATCGGCATCGTCACCAGCGCAGCCGGTGCGGCGCTGCATGATATGCTTCGGATTCTGCGGAAACGATATCCGCTGTCCAAAGTCGTTCTGCTGCCCTCCCGGGTACAGGGTGCGGAGGCACCCGGGGAGATTGCTGCCGCTATCCGCTATGCCAACTACTACAAACTGGCCGACCTGCTGATTGTAGGCCGGGGCGGTGGCTCCATCGAAGATCTGTGGGCGTTTAACGACGAAGTGGTGGCTCACGCCATCTTTGAATCTCAAATTCCCGTTATCTCCGCCGTGGGTCATGAGCCGGATGTGACCATTTCCGACTATGTGGCGGATCTGCGGGCGGCGACCCCTTCCAATGCGGCGGAATTGGCGGTGCCGGATCAGGATGCTCTGCGGCAGACCCTGGATGCCATGTCTGCTTCCATGGCGGCGAGCCTGGATCGGCAACTGAAATCTGCCCGCCGCCATTTGAATGTTTTGGCTGCCAGCCCGGCGCTGCGGAGCCCCACCGGGTATCTGGAACAGAAAAAAACGGGACTTTCTCATCTGGAAAATCGACTGATTTCTGCCGAAAACCGCATTATTGACCGGAAAAAGCAGGGCTTTATCGGCCTGACTGCCAAGCTGGATGCCATGAGCCCCCTGAAGGTTCTGACCCGGGGCTATGCCATGACCCAGAAAGAGGATGGTACGGTGATCCGCTCCGTTCATCAAATCAAACCCGGTGACCAAATGAAAATTTCTCTCAGCGACGGACAGCTTGCCGCTTCCGTTACCGAAGTAAAGGAGAATGCCACATGAATCAGGAAAACGCCACCTTTGAAGCCAATATGCAGCGGCTGGAGCAGATTGTTCGGGCCATGGAGCGGGGAGATGTGCCCCTGGAGGAGTCCCTGAAGCTGTTTCAGGAGGGCACCGAGCTGGTGCGCAATTGCGGCAAGCTCCTGGACGAGGCGGAGCTGCAGGTCAAAAAGGTCATGACCGCCGCCGATGGCAGCCCGATGCTGGAGGATATGCCCAATGAATGAACGAACCAACCAATATCGTGAATATATCGAAACTTATTTGAAGGACTGGTACGCCCGGTTCCATCACGAACCCCAGAGCAAGCTCTTTGAAAGCATGGAATACAGCCTTCTGGCAGGGGGAAAGCGACTGCGGCCGGTGTTCGCCTTTGAATTTTGCCGAATGTGCGGCGCGGACTGGAAGAAAGCCGCCCCCTTTGCTGCCGCCATTGAGATGATCCATACCTACAGCCTGATTCACGACGATTTGCCCAGCATGGACAATGATGATTACCGCCGGGGCCGTTTGACCAATCACAAGGTCTACGGCGAAGCCATGGCCATTTTGGCGGGGGATGCGCTGCTGACTGACGCATTCGCTGTGGCCTCCACCGCCGGAATTACCGATGCCATCGCTGTTTTGGCGGAGTGCGCCGGTTCTTTGGGCATGGTTGGCGGTCAGGTCCTTGATATTATGAGCGAGGAACGGGTGCTGACGGAGCAGGAGGTCATTGACATCCAAACCCGGAAAACCGGCGCTCTGATCAACGCCGCCTGTGTTACCGGCGCTATGGCCGGTGGCGCATCCGAAGCGCAAATCGCCGCCGCAGGCACCTTCGCCGGTGCGTTGGGCCTGGCCTTCCAGATTCGGGACGATATGCTGGATGTCATCGGAAACGCCCAGGAGCTGGGCAAGGCCGTTGGTGTGGATGGGAGCAAGAATACCTTCGTGCGGCTCTATGGTCTGGAAAAATGCGAAGAGCTGGTGCAGAAGTACACGGAAATCGCCATCGATGCCCTGTCAGCCTTTGCCGACACCGGCTACATGACCAAACTTGCCAAAAGTCTCACCGCCAGAACGGTATAATTTGGATTCGATTAGTTGTCATTGCGAACCAGCGCGCACGCTGGTGTGGCAATCTCCTCCATTCAGGGGATTCCCACGCCAGTGTGTGCACTGAATTGCAATGACATTTTTTATTGACCAGGAATTTTTATAAAAACTGTTGCATTTTGTGAATAAAATGTTACAATAGAAGGGTACCATACTATAGAAAGAAAGGAAATATCACATGTTCGAGAAAGTTTTCAAACTGTCCAAAAACCAGACGAACGCGAAGACCGAGATCATGGCTGGTTTTATCACCTTCATGACCATGGCCTACATCATCGCCCTGAATCCCACAATTCTTGCTGGGAACGATAGAACTACATCGCTGTGGAAAGGCGTGTTCATGGCCACCTGTATCGCCTCCGCTGTCGGTATGTTCTGCATGGCGTTTCTGGCGAACAAGCCCTTCGCACTGGCCCCCGGCATGGGTCTGAACAGCTTTTTTGCTGTGGTTGTTGGCAATATCGTTGCCATGACCGGTATGACCTATCAGGCTTCTTTCCAGGCGGCGCTGATTATCATCCTGGTTGAGGGTATCGTATTTGTGATTCTGTCCCTGTTCAATATCCGTGAGAAGATCGTCGAATCCATTCCTCTGGGCATCCGGCTGGGCATTTCTCCTGCCATTGGTATGATGCTGATGAACATCGGCCTGGGCTCCAACGCCGGTATTTATTCCGAAAACGGCGGCCCCTTCTATGTGATGCGTGATTTCTTCGGCGCACTGACTCCCAGTGTGACGCAGACTGCCATGGGCAGCGGCTACAGTGTCATGATTCTGACCGTTGCCACCATGTTCATCGGCCTGTTTGCCATCATTGTTCTGTCCAAGAAGGGCGTGAAGGGCTCTGTTCTGCTGGGTATGCTGATTGCTTCCGTCATTTACTGGGCCGGTCAGTTCATTTTCCTGGACACCAATCCCTTTGCTAGTCTGGCCACCGCTTCTTTCCTGCCTCCCTTTGCTGACATGGTGGAGACCACCCTGTTCAAGTTCAATTTCAAGGGCTTCATGGAGATTGGCTGGTTTACCGTCATCACCCTGACCATTACCTTCTGCATCATTGATATGTTCGACACCATCGGCACGCTGGTTGGCACCGCCTCCCGGGCCGGTATGGTGGATAAGAACGGCGATATGCCCCAGATGAAGGAGGCCCTGCTGGCTGACGCTGTCGGCACCATCGCCGGTGCCTGCACCGGTACCTCCACCGTTACCACCTTCGTGGAGTCCGCTGCCGGTGTTGAGGCTGGCGGCCGCACCGGTCTGACTGCGTTCACCACCGGTATTCTGTTCCTGGCCTGTATCTTCATTGCCCCCATCGCTGCCATCATTCCTGCCGCTGCCACCTCTGCCGCTCTGATTTATGTGGGCGTGCTGATGCTGCAGGGCCTGAAGAACGTGGATTTCGGCGATATGGATCAGATGGTTCCTGTCTGCCTGATGCTGCTGGCCATGCCCGTTTCCGGCTCCATCGGCCACGGTATTGGCCTGGGCCTGATCTCCTACACCTTCATCAAGGTGTTCAGCGGCAAGGCCAAGGAGGTTTCCGTCCTGACCTACATCATTTCCGCTCTGTTCCTGGTGAAGTTCTTCCTGGTTGTCTGATTTCGTTTGCGACGGCGTGGCCCGGTTGGGTCACGCCGTTTCTTTTTCCTTGATTTTCTTATAGAAATGCGGTACAATATATGGCATGCGTTACGCACAGCGAAAGGACGGCGATTTTTCATGAACCAAGTTTACATCCCGGAGGGCTACAAGCCGGTGCTGGACGAATACGATACCCAGCGGGCTATTGCCTACATCAAAGAGACTTTTCAGCAGGAATTTTCCTCTGCGCTGAATCTGAAGCGGGTCTCCGCGCCTCTGTTTGTTACCGCTGACTCCGGTTTGAATGATAATCTGAACGGCTATGAGCGAGCCGTTTCCTTCGACATCCCCGCGGTGGGCAATGATGCCCAGGTGGTTCACTCCCTGGCGAAATGGAAGCGGCTGGCTCTGAAGCGTTACGGCTTCGGTATCGGCAACGGCCTTTACACCGATATGAACGCCATCCGCCGGGACGAGGACCTGGACAATGTTCACTCCATTTACGTTGACCAGTGGGACTGGGAAAAGGTTATTACCCGGGAAAACCGGAATCTGGAGTACCTGAAGCTCATTGTCCGGGCCATTGTGGGTGCCATTTGCAACACCAACGACCGGCTCCATGTTCGCTACCCCCAGCTTCGCACCAATCTGAGCAGGGAAGTGGCCTTTGTCACCACCCAGGAGCTGGAATATATGTACCCCGAGCTGAACGGCCATCAGCGTGAGGATGCCTTCGTCAAGGAGAATCCCACTGCCTGCATCATGCAGATTGGCGGTAAGCTCCGCTCCGGCAAGCCCCACGACGGCCGGGCGCCGGACTATGATGACTGGAATCTGAACTGCGATATTTTCTTCTGGGATGAGGTTCTGGGCCGCTCTCTGGAGATTTCCTCCATGGGTATCCGGGTAGATGCGGAGGCTCTGGATCGCCAGCTGACCCTCTCCGGTTGCAATGACCGGCGGGAACTGCCCTTCCACAAGATGCTGCTGAACAACGAGCTGCCCCTGACCATCGGTGGCGGTATCGGTCAGTCCCGGCTGAGTATGCTGATGATGGGTTGCGCCCACATTGGCGAAGTTCAGTCCAGCGTCTGGGATCATCAGACCATGGAGCAGTGCGAAAAGGCCGGTATCCGGCTGCTGTAATCATACTTTTTTGCCCCTCTCAATCGAGAGGGGCGTTTTTTAGGTATTGGGATAAGATCGACGCGATGACACAGGCCACTTTCTTTTGATAATCCGCATCGTTAAGCTTCGCGTCCTCTTCCGCATTGGTCAGGAATCCGCATTCAATCAGAATTCCGGGAGCTTCGATATTTTGCAGCAAATAGATACCTTCGGATGGCTTGCATTTCCGGTTACTTCCGGGATTCAGCGTCTCAATGAAGGCCGACTGCATTTTTGCTGCCAAGATTTTGCTTGCGTCATCTTTTGCATAAAAAACCTGAGCCCCGCTGTAGCGCCCGTCGGAAAAAGTATTCTGATGGATGCTGACCAGCAGGGCGTTTTCCGTTTCGTTCACCGTTTTTACCCGATTCTTCAAATCGGAAACCTTTTGGGCCGCAATCGAATTTCCTTCGGTGTAGACCGAAGTATCCGTGGTGCGAATCATTTTTGTGCCATGGCCCAGAAATTTCAGCAAATCATTCAGCCGCTGGCTGATTTGCAGATTGATATGGCTTTCCAGAACACCGGAACAGGAGGTGGCTCCGCCGTCGATTCCACCGTGGCCCGCATCAAGGATGATGCAATGCCTGTTCTCGATGGGGGATTTTTCAATCATCACCGTCACGACTTGGCTTCCCAGTTGAACGATCAGCAAAAACACCAGCAATACAATCAAATACACGGATACCAAAGGCCGCAGCTTCATGGACAACACCCCCATGAAAGCATATGCGCGGGCAGGGGAGAGATGAACCTTTCGCCGGAAAACGGCATAGTATGAGCCGGAACGACAGTTCCAGAAATGGAGGAATTCATTTTGGACCAAAAGAAGCACAACCAAGGAAAATTGGGGCGGATGCCGGCCATGGCGCCTCTGGCCAATGCCTATGTGCCCTTTCAATTGGAGGAGCCGCCCATGTACGAGGCCCGGAAGGGGCTTGTTCGGGGCACCATGTATCCCGGCCTGGATTTACCCTTCAAGGGCATGGTCAACACCAAGGAGCGGAATGTGACTCCAAAAACCGAATTGCAGACCCTGGCCTTTGCCATTCAGGAGCTGGCGCTGTATCTGGACACCCACCGGGATGACCGGCAGGCCCTGGAGATGTACCGGGAATATCAGCGGATGTATCACAAATGCATGATGGAATACCAGGAAAAATGCGGCCCCATGAGCCACCAGATGCCCGCCGAGGGGAATTACAACTGGCTGGATGACCCCTGGCCCTGGGAATTTTGCGCCAATAAGGAGGCCTGAGTATGTTTGTTTATCAAAAAAAGCTGCAATATCCGGTGAAAATCGCCCGGCCCAACCCCAGGCTGGCTTCCATCATCATCTCTCAGTACGGCGGTCCTGACGGGGAGTTGGGGGCATCTCTGCGCTACCTTTCCCAGCGATATTCTATGCCCTTTGACGAATTGAAGGGATTATTGACGGATATTGGCACCGAGGAACTGGGGCACCTTGAAATGATTGGAGCCATCGTTCACCAGCTGACCCGGAATATGAAGGATGAACAATACCGGGATCCTGCCTTTGCACCTTATTTTGTGGATCACACCGCAGGCGTTTATCCCACCGCTGCTTCCGGATTTCCCTGGAGCGCCGCCAGTATGCAGGTCAAGGGGGACCCCATTGCGGATCTGGCAGAGGATTTGGGGGCGGAACAAAAAGCCCGTGTAACCTACGACAACATCCTACGCCTGTCCGATGATCCGGATGTGAACGATGTGATCAAATTCCTCCGGGAACGGGAAATTGTCCACTTCCAGCGCTTCGGCGAGGCGATGCAGCTGCTGCGGGAGAAGCTGGATCAGAAGAACGTGTATTTTATGAACCCGGCGATTGATCTGTGATGACAAATCCAACTTGACCATCTTCAATCCCGTTGCTATAATGTAGAAAACACAGGAAAGCGGGTATGAACATGGCCAAGGCGAAAACGATTTTCTACTGCACCTCCTGCGGTAACGAGTCCCCCAAATGGGTGGGCCGCTGCCCGGGCTGTGGTGCCTGGAATACGCTGGAGGAGCATATCGAAAAGCCCAACGCCGTGACCAAGGCAAAGGCCGCCCCGGTGGGCATCAGCCGAAAGCCTCAGCGACTGACAGAGGTGGATACCGACAGCGAAATTCGCTTCTATACCGGCATGGGGGAGCTGGACCGGGTACTGGGTGGCGGTGCGGTGGCAGGGTCGCTGGTGCTGGTGGGCGGTGCCCCGGGTATTGGCAAATCCACTCTGCTGCTGCAGATTTGCAATAGCCTTTGTCAGGGCCGGACGGTGCTGTATGTCTCCGGCGAAGAAAGTGAACGGCAGCTGAAGCTCCGGGCGGTACGGCTGGGCGTATCCCCGGAGGCACTGTATATTTTGTCCGAAACCCGTCTTTCGGATATTCTGGAGGCCGTGGCGGAGATCAAGCCGGATATTTTGATCGTGGACTCCATCCAGACGCTCTATAATGAGGAAAATGATTCTTCCCCCGGCAGCGTTTCTCAGGTGAAGGACTGCACCATGTCCATGATGCACCTGTCGAAATCTCAGGGAATCACGGTTTTTGTGGTGGGTCACATCAATAAGGACGGCAATATTGCAGGCCCTAAAGTGCTGGAGCATATGGTGGACTGCGTGCTGTATTTCGAGGGTGATCAAAATTCCAGCTACCGTCTTCTCCGGGCGGCCAAAAACCGTTTTGGTTCCACCAATGAGATTGGCGTTTTTGAAATGATGGACAGGGGACTGGTAGAGGTCCCGAACCCTTCCCAAATGCTGCTGGCCGGACGGCCGGAAGGGGCCCCCGGCACCTGCGTCGCCTGCGTCATGGAGGGAACCCGGCCTGTTTTGGCAGAAGTCCAGGCACTGGTCACAAAAACCACCTTCAATGTGCCCAGAAGAGCCGCTGACGGTTTCGATTTTAACCGGGCGGTGTTGCTGATGGCCGTGGCAGAAAAGCGCGCAGGGATGAAATTAAACGTTTTTGATGCCTATATCAACGTCATCGGCGGCCTCCGGCTGGACGAGCCCGGTGCCGATTTGCCGGTGGCCCTGGCGGTGGCATCCTCTTATCGGGATCAGCCCATTGCGGACGATTTGGTTGCGATAGGGGAGGTGGGCCTGACAGGAGAGATCCGCAGTGTGTCCCATATGAACCAACGGCTTGGAGAAGTTTCCAGATTAGGGTTCAAAAAGTGTATTATTCCTAAAAACTGTGCAGAAAAGTTGGAAATTCCTGAAGGTCTGACAGTCTATCGTGTCAGAAACCTCCGGGAAGCAATCGAGGTCGCTCTTTAATCGTCCTCGGTAAAATCCAGCTTGGACAGGGGATTAGCCTCTGCGGCGATTTTTAGCTCTGTGTTCTCAATATGGGTGTAAATTTGGGTAGTATTCAGGTTTTCGTGGCCTAAAACTTCCTGAACGGTCTTAACATCTACGCCGCCGGAAAGCATCATGGTGGCGGCGGTGTGGCGTAGTTTGTGGGCTGAAAATTGGGTTGCGTCCAATCCGGCTTGGAGTAATGCTTTTTTTACCAATCGATGGACCGCTTCGACACTAATGCGGTTTCCGTTGCGGGAGCCAAACAACGCCCGGTTGTCAGACAGAACTTTTTTGTTGCGTTCGACCAGGTAGGCATCGATGGCTTTACGGCAGGGGGAGCCAAAATAGACAAACCGCTCTTTGTTGCCTTTACCGATGACACGAATCCGGTCCTCGTAAACGTCCGTCATATTCAGGCCAACCAGCTCGCTGCGACGGATACCGCAGTTCAAAAACAGCATCAAAATTGCATAATCCCGTTTTGCATTTTGTCCATCCACAGCCTTCAAAAGTGCTGCGGATTGCTCCATATTCAGGTATTTTGGCAAGCTTTTGCGGATTTTCGGATACTCCAGCTCGGCAACGGGATTTTCGCTGAGCTGCTTGGTACGAACCGTCAAATACTTAAAAAAGGATTTGATGGCTGATAATTTCCGGGCTCTGGCCGAGGCGCTGATGCCGTACTCAGGATACGCTGCATCAGGATCAGCGGTTCGGTCGCTGCTGAGATAAGAGAGGAAATCAAACACGTCGGAGGTTGTGATTTCCGCAATGAAGTGAATGTCGATGTCCTTGATTGGAATATCCTCAAGCCGCGTCTTGATCGGCATATCATTGCGCATGAGCTTCATAAACCGAAGGAACATCCGTAGATCCAAATGATACTCGGATATGGTCAATTCTGATTGACCCTTGATTGTTTCATGATAAGTCAAAAAATCCCGCAAAATCTGCGGACAGTCCTGAAAACGCAGCATAAGAACCTCCAAACCCAATTTCACCCCAACTGGGGCCTTGTAGGACAATTTTATAGTATTGAACCACATCTAACGCAACAAAATTTTTATTTTGTTGCGTTCGTTGCGTTTACAGTATATCACTATTCCCTCAAAAAGTCAAGCGGCTTCCCTCTTCCTTAAGAATCGGCAGGGTTACGTTCAGTCTTGTTTTTGTTCACAATGGTGTTATTTTTCTGAAATTCAACCGGATATTTGTGAAATTCTACTTTACTTTTTCTCCCTTTGGCGGTACAATAGGAAGGTAAAAAACTGATACATTCTGTCAGGAGGAATTTATCATGAGTGTTAAACGTATTGGCGTTCTTACCAGCGGCGGCGATGCGCCGGGTATGAATCCCTGTGTCCGGGCGGTTGTCCGTACTGCCCTGTACCATGGCGTGGAGTGCTATGGCATTCGCCGTGGTTGGAACGGTCTGATTACCGGCGATATCATTCGTCTGGACGAAAAGAGCGTTTCCCATACCATCAACCGTGGCGGTACCATTCTCTATACTGCCCGCAGCAAGGAATTTATGACCGAAGAAGGCCAGCGCAAGGCTGTCTCCACCTGCAAATTCCTGGGGCTGGACAGCATCATTGCCATCGGCGGTGACGGTACCTTCCGGGGTGCCCGGGCCCTCTCCAAGTATGGTATCAATGTCATCGGCATCCCCGGCACCATCGACAACGATATCAGCTGCACCCACTACTGCATCGGCTTCGATACCGCGGCCAATACCGCCATTCAGTGCATCGATAAGCTGCGGGACACCATGCAATCCCACGAGCGTTGCTCCGTGGTTGAGGTCATGGGCCGCAACGCCGGCTATCTGGCTATGTATGTGGGCCTGGCTGTGGGCGCTACCGCTGTCCTGGTTCCCGAAGAGGAAATCGATTTTGAGCGGGATGTGATTGAAAAGATTCGTCAGGCCCGGTTCAATGGCTTTACCCATTACATGATCGTTGTGGCCGAGGGCGCCGGTTCTGCCAATGATATCGCCGCCAAAATCAAGGAAGCCATTGATTTGGACCCCCGCGTGACGGTTCTGGGTCACATTCAGCGTGGCGGCGTACCCAATGCCCGTGACCGTGTCAACGCCACCAAGATGGGTTATCTGGCCGTGGAGCTGCTGCTGGCGGGCAAGACCAACCGCATTGTCTGCACCCACGACGGCGGATTTACCGATGTGGATATGGACGAAGGCCTCGACATGAAGAAGGGCATTCAGAAGATGGAAGTGGACGTTTTGCGGGCCATGACCGGTATCTGATTCCCCTCTCCCCTATCTATACGCTGCCAGTTCCTTTGGGACTGGCAGTTTTTTATGCAAAAACCGACCTGCACGTCGCAGGTCGGTTTTTATGCTTTGGGATGGCATTTTTCATAGACGGATTTCAGCTTTTGGTTGACCATGTGAGTATACATCTGGGTGGAAGAAATGTCGCTGTGGCCCATCAATTCTTGCAGGGAGCCCAAATCGGCGCCGTTTTCCAGAAGATGCACCGCAAAGCTGTGCCGCAGGGTGTGAGGCGTGATTTCCTTTTCGATGTGAGCGGTGGACTGGTAGTGCTTCAGAATCTTCCAGAAGCCCTGGCGGCTCATCCGCACGCCGCTGATGTTCACAAACAGGGCCGTTTCATCGCCGGAGGCAATCATGGTTTCCCGGATATCCCGCAGGTAAACGGACAGCGCCCGCAGCGCACCGGGGTACAGCGGAATGGCTCTTGTTTTCTTGGCGCCAGCACATTTGATGATGCCCAGCTCCAGGTTCACATCGTCCACATTCAGCTCAATCAATTCGGAGACCCGAATGCCTGTGGCGTACATGACCTCAAGCATCGCCTTATCCCGGCAGCCCTTAGCATCCAAATTGGAGGGTTGGGACAGCAGCAGCTCAATTTCGTGACCGGTGAGAATCTGAGGGAGCTTCTTCTCTCCCCTGTCCACATGGATATCGAACACGGGCGTCTTTTCCACAAAACCAGAGGACACCAAGTACCCATAGAAATTCTTCAGACTGGCAAGGCTCCGGGAAACGGTGGCGCCGGAGCGGCCCTCGTCCTCCAGATGGGACAGGTACTCGCTGATATTCAGTTGTGATGCATCCTGAATGGCCACATCCTTGGGAAGCCAGCCGGCGAACTGCCGAATATCCCGCATATAGGAAGCAACCGTGTTGGAGGATGCCTGCTTTACCTTGGACAGGTAATTTTCATAGGCGCAGATCAAATCCAACATGAAATCCAGTACCTTTCCTCTATCTTACCCCAAAATTGAAACTAAAAAGGGTGAAATCACCCAATAATCAGCCAAACAAACCAGCAAAGCGATGATCAGATAAATGCGAAGCTCCCAAGGCGCTGTCTGTCCTTGCAGACACCGCACCCAATATAATAAGAACAGCGGGATCAAACAATAGTCCGAAAAAAGAAACAAAAAACGAACCAGCCAGCTGCCTTCGCCGAAAGCGAGGATCGTCCCGCAGGCGATGAAGCCGAAGTTGAACGCCTTCGCAGCGGCGATCATCAGCAGAAGCCAGGTTTCGGACAAATAGACAGCCAATCCGGACAGCAAAAAGGGACAAATCGTAGCTGACAGCAGCCCCATAATCGATGGAGCGGTGCGGACCGAATACCGCAGCAGCGCCGCAAATCCTTCTGACTGGAGGGCTGTTTGCATTCCCAGCAAAAGGCCTATACACCACACAAACGAAAATAACGGTAATGTCACTTTCCGCCCAATGTACCAAAATCTGCAGTGAAAGCCGCCGCTCATGCTCCGATGACCTCCCATCAACCAGTCCGGCCGTGAAAACGGAGCATCGTATCGGGAGTATGTGAAAAAGGGCGCAAAAGACCCTCAAACGCACATCGCTTCAATACTATACTCCAAAATCAATTATTTTTCAAGAGATTTTGAATACGATTGAGAATTTTGTAAATTATGCCGAATTTTATGTCAACAGGATTATGTTGACCCAAGAAACTGTGACCGAATTTGCCTTTATCATTTTCAACTATTTATCTATATATAGGTCTGAAACACCGCTGCATCACACTAAATGTAGTTTTTGCAAGTTTTCTTGCAGCGCATGAGAATAATCATTGTTTTACGCAAAGATTCATCGAATTTGTACAACTTAACGAGGGCGGTATTTTTTCCGCGGTTTGAAACCTCTTTTCTCCCCTTTCAGGCCAATGACACAAGCTGCGGCAGTGCCAAGAAGGATCAGTAAGGCAGTGATTCCAACGCCAGAATATTGCCCTCCAAAGAATAGTGCGGTGATGCTGAGCAGCATTACAAAATACAGCCCCCCCACCGATGCGCAGACAATGACCCATTGGTGTTTGACCGCCATAGCGGCCACCAATGCACCAAGAGCGGCGGAAATCGGCACGATCACCATTGTGCCATAGCCAATGGCATTTTCACTGACGCTTCCCTTCAAAACCATTCCTGCCAGGATACCGGCGGCTATTAATGTGATTATCATGCTGATCCCCGCTCCCAGCGCAAGGCCCACAGGCAGTGACATGGCTTTTCCTGTGACTCTCCGGTTTTTGACCATTCTCCTCTCCCCTTTCGTTCCAATCTATGTGACTCCAGAAACAAAAAGAACCGGAGCAGACACTTATCTGCTCCGGTAAACGATATTCTAAATTAGACGGACATCTGGGCCACCATGGCGTCCAGAAGGGCCTTGGCAGCCGCTTTGGTTTCGCCAACGGCGGTGTAGTAGAACTTGACCTTGGGCTCGGTGCCGGAGGGACGGGCAATGACACTGCCCTTATCGCCCAGCAGGAATTCCAGAACATTGGACTTCGGCAGGTTGATGACAGCTTCTTCGCCGGTAGCCAGATTCTTAGCAACGCTGGCCTTATAATCCCGGACACCGGTAACGGCAGCGCCGCCGATGGAGGCAGGCACCTGGGCCCGGAGATTAGCCATCATCTTGGCAGCCTTCTCCATAGCGTCAGCGCCAGTCAGCTCGATGCTCTGGACATGGGCCAGGTAGAAGCCATACTTCTTATAAACGTCCTCCAGGGCATCCAGAATGTTCTTGCCCTGGTTCTTCAGGCTGGCTGCCAGCTCGCAGACCAGCATGGAGGCCACGATAGCATCCTTATCCCGGGCGTAAGTGCCCTTCAGGTAGCCGCAGCTCTCCTCAAAGCCGAACATGAACTTGTATTCCTCGCCCTTGTTCTCCAGCTCCAGGATCTCACCGCCGATGTACTTAAAGCCCGTAAGGACTGCCTTCATGGTCACGCCATAGTGGGCAGCGATTCGGTCAGCCAGAGGGGAAGAAACGATGGAACGGACGGTAATGGCACCCTCGGGGATATCATTCTTGGCGGTGCGGGCCTTTAGAACGTAATCCAGCAGCATGAAGCCCAGCTCGTTGCCGGAGAGCTTCACGAAGCCGCCCTTACCATCAGGCACGGCGATGGCCACGCGGTCAGCATCCGGGTCGGTGCCCAGAATCACATCGCAGGGAGCGGTGCGAGCCACCTTGTAGCTCTCGTTCAGCGCGGCATCCGTCTCGGGGTTGGGGTATTCACAGGTCTTGAAATCACCATCGGGCTTGGCCTGGCATTCCACGGTGGTGATATTCACGCCCAGCTTGCCCAGGACCGCATGGACAGGCTCCATGCCGGTGCCGCACAGGGGGGTGTAGACAATATTCAGGCCGGCAGCTTTCAGCATTTCGGGGTCCACAGCCTCATTCAGCACGGTTTCGTAATACTTCTCCCACAGGTCCTGGCCGATGTAGGAAATCAGGCCCTCTGCCATGTAGGCATCAAAGGACTTGGTTTCGGGGACGAAGAAAGGAATGGTGCTGATCTTCTCGGTGACAATGGCGGCAGGCTCGTCAGTCATCTGGCAGCCGTCGGGACCATAGCACTTCACACCGTTGTAGGCGCCGGCATTATGGCTGGCGGAAATGACAATACCGCAACCGCAGCCCAGCTGGCGGACAGCAAAGGACAGCATAGGAGTGGGTGCCAGGCGATCGTAGAGCCAGGTTTCAATGCCTGCCTCCGCGAAGGCCACCGCGCAGACCTCCGCAAAAAGCTGAGAATTGTGCCGGGAATCGTAGCCAATGGCGGCCTTCTTGGGCAGGTCGGTGGAAGCCAGCCAGGCGGCCATGCCCTGAGCGGCACGGCGAACGGTGTAGCGGTTCAGCCGGTTGCTGCCGGCGCCCATGATGCCACGCATACCGGCGGTGCCGAACTGCAGGTCGCTGCCGAAGCGGCCCTTCAGTTCCTCGGCATCCTCTCGAATGGCAGCCAACTCCGCCTTCACATCGGCAGGCAAATCGGCATTGCACCAGAACTCATAGCGTTCCATATAATTCATTTCGTAAATCCTCCATTCTAAAAAACAGCTCAAAAGTTGGGCTTTTGAGCTGTTTGTGACATTTATTAGCCCTTGCCCTCCAGGGCGGCGGCATCCTTCTGCATCTGAGCGGCGGCAAGCTGATTAAACTTGGCACGGGTCTCCTCAACATCCTTCAGGGACTGCTCAATGGCCTTCTGGGTTTGCAGCAGGGCGTTGTCCATGTACTCATTGCTGACCTTCCGCAGACCGGCAATCTGAGCCTGGGTCTGGGCAACCATATCGGCGCAGCGGCGCTTGGCTTCCTCAAAGATGGGCTCCTTGGACACCAGATGCTCCGCATCCTCCTGGGCCTTCTTGATGATATTCTCTGCTTCCCGGCGAGCCTGGCCAATCAGTTCGCTGCGGCTCTCCACGATGGTACGGGACTGCTTCAGCTCGGCGGGGAGCTGGGCGATGATCTCATCCAGCATATCCAGCACCTTATCCCGCTCCAGGATGCACTTGTCGGAAGACAGAGGCATGGACCGGGCATCCTGCACCATATCGTACAGGGTAGTAATCAAATCTTCAATATGTTTCTCGTTCATTTGGAATTCCTCCTTGACGTAATTTACAAATCGGCCGAATCCTTTCGATAAAGGGTCAGCAAAGTCTTGCCGTATTTATAATCCTTGGACCGGGTATATCCCGAAAAAGTCCATGGCAAGTCCTTCCCCAACGGGCGTTCTGCAACTATTATACCACCATCTCGCAAAATGTCAATTTCCGTGATGCGTTTTAGTGAATTTTCTAGAAAAACTTCTGCGTATGGGGGGTCTAACAGAATAATATCAAACTGCTCCCGGCAGCGGCTCAGGTAAGAAAGATAGTCCGAACGCACAACGAGGGCCTCGGATTCCAGCTTGGTGCGCCGCAGATTTTCCTTAATCAGGCGACAGGCATCCTCCCGTTCGTCCACGAAAACTGCTTTTTTCGCCCCACGGCTGAGCGCTTCAATGCCAAGCTGGCCGGTGCCGCCAAACAGATCCAGAACCATGGCGCCGGGCAAATCAAATTGAATGATGCTGAACAGCGCTTCCTTCACCCGGTCGGTGGTGGGACGGGTCTGCATTCCGTCAGGAGTTTTCAGGGCCACTCCCCTGGCCTTTCCGGTGATGACACGCATGGTTATTCCTCCTTTTTACGGAAGTGTTCGTAAACCGCCAGGGCTGCGTCCTTGGGCAGCAGCCTCTCCAGCTCCGGCAGTGTAGCCTGTCCAATGGCGGTGAGAGATTTGAAGGTTTTCAGCAGCTCCTGCTTGCGCTTGGGGCCGATGCCGGGGATGGAATCCAGCTCGGAATACCGCAGACGCTTGCTGCGAAGCTGACGGTGGTAGGTGATGGCAAAGCGGTGAGTCTCCTCCTGAATGTTTCCAATCAACGAAAACACCGTCTGATTGCCGTCGATGCCGATTTCCTCCCCTTCCGGAGTCACCAGAGCCCTGGTGCGGTGCCGGTCATCCTTGACCATACCAAAAACATTCAGCCGCAGTCCAAGCTCCTCCAGGGCCATTACGGCGGTATTGGCGTGGGCGATGCCGCCATCAATCAGCAGCAAATCCGGAGCCTCCGCAAAGCCCTTATCCCCCGCCAGGTAATGGCTAAACCGCCTCTTGACTACCTGACGCATGGAGGCGTAGTCGTCCTGGTCCTGCAGTCCTTCCACTTTGAACCGCTTATAATCACTTTTTCGGGGTTTTCCGTCCTGAAAGACCACCATACTGGCCACAATATCTGTGCCGGAAATGTTGGAAATATCAAAGGATTCGATGCGTTTTGGCGGGTCTATGGCCAACATTTTTCCTAAAAGGATCAATGTACCGGAAATTTTTTCTTCCTTACTGGTGACCCGCTGGGCTTCTTCGAAGGCGTTTTTCACTGTCAGCTCCACCAGTCGTACATTATCCCCGCGCTGGGGCACCTTCAACCGGGTTTTTCGGCCGAATTGCTGCTCCAAAAGCTGACCAAACAGCTCACTATCCTCAATTTCGAAGGGAAGCAGCACGATTTTTGGGGCCAAACCGCGACTTAAATAATATTGCTTCAACAGGCTTGAGACGGCAGCCTCCTTATCCTCCGGCACGGGGATTACCTCATAATCCTTATCCAGCAAATTGCCGCCGGAGAAATGCAGCACCGCAAAGCAGGCCTTGGCCTCTGTTTCAGCATAGCCGATAACATCCGTATCCGCCAAAGAACCGGCGGTAACCAGCTGTTTCTGGCCCAAATTTTCCACTGCGTTCAGTCGGTCCCGGAGGCTGGCTGCCAGCTCAAACTCCAACTTTTCCGCCGCGGTCAGCATCTGCTGCCGGATATCCTCCGCCACCGCTTTATAATCCCCGGACAGGAGCCGCTTGGCCTGTTCCATACGGCTGCGATACTCGGCGTAGCCCCGATTGGGCTGGCACCAGCCGTCGCATTGGCCCATATGGTAGTTGAGGCATGGACGATCCTTACCGATATCCCGGGGAAACTGTTTGTTGCAATCCGGCAGCCGAAGAGTTTGCCGCAGAGCCTCCATCACATCGTGGGTCACGCCGCGGCTGCCGTAGGGGCCATAATAATTGGCGCCGTCGTCGCCAAGCTTGCTGACCAGGGTGATTTTTGGGTAGGCTTCCTTCATATTCAGCCGCAGATAGGGATAGCCCTTATCATCCTTCAGGAGAATATTATATTTCGGCAGGTACCGCTTAATCAGCGAACATTCCAGCACCAGGGCCTCAAATTCCGAAGCGGCGACGATTACATCAAAATGGTCGATTTTACTGACCATGATGCGGGTCTTGGGGGTGTGGGAAGCGGTATCCTGAAAATACTGGCTGACCCGGTTTTTCAATTTTTTGGCCTTGCCCACATAAATGACCTTGTCGGTCTTGTCCCGCATAATATAGACTCCGGGGGCGTAAGGAAGGCTCAGGGCTTTATCCTTTAATTCGTCAAAGGTCATACAATTTCACCATAAAAATCCGCCTCAATGCAGAGCAATGAGGCGGAAGTGGAACATTTCCTTAATAAACATCCCGCTGAAGCAGAGCTTCCAGCGCATTGACAGCGGCTTCCGCATCGGGACCGGCAGCGGTCAGCGTAACGGTGGCACCGGTAACAATGCTCATGGACATGATGCCAAGCAGGCTCTTTGCGTTCATTTTGCGGTTCGCAGACTCCAGCCAAATGCTGCTCTCAAACTCGTTAGCCTTTTGGACGAAGTATGTAGCCTGACGGTTGTGCAGGCCGGATTCGCAGCGAACTACGATTTCTTTGTTGAACATTCGAAACACTCCTTATTCGCCATGCCGCAGTCACAGGCATGACATTCTTTCTATATGATAACCAAATTACAGCAAAAAGTCAACAAATATTCGTCGAATTCCAATAACTTTACAATTCGGCAATGGTGACGCCGTCCTCGCCCTCGCCGTAGGCGCCCAGGCGGAAGGATTTAACGTACTTGGTTTTCCGCAAAGACTGATGGACAGCGGCCCGGACAGCGCCGGTGCCCTTACCGTGGATGATGCGGACGGATTTCAAATTGGAGCGCATGGCTTCGTCCAGATACCGCTCCAGTACGCAGACTGCCTCGATGGTATCCATGCCCCGCAGGTCGATTTCGCTGGCCATGGCGGTCAGCTTCATCTCACGGCCGGAATGGGCCGGTCTGGCCTTCTTCTCCACATAGGGATTGGACTGCTCCAGAAGGTAAATTTCATCCTTTTTGGCGGTCATTTTCAAAATACCGGCCTGGAGCTGGTAGGTGCCGTCCTTGTTAATGGCAATGACGCT
Source organism: Faecousia sp. (assembly GCA_045540495.1). Taxonomy (GTDB): domain Bacteria; phylum Bacillota; class Clostridia; order Oscillospirales; family Oscillospiraceae; genus Faecousia. The sequence goes on along the minus strand of JAZQHH010000139.1, from coordinate 27,180 downwards.
GGCCCGGGTGCCCAATTTCAGAAGTTCCACCGTATCGCCAATCAGGATTTCGCGGCTGGGCTCCGGCCGCTCCTTTTGGGGCTGCTCCGCCCGGATGCGGCTCTGGGCCTCGTTCAGGCTCCGGCGCAGCTCCGCCTGGCGCTGATTGATATTGGCGGTGTCGGCGGATTCGGAAAGCTGTTTTTTTAGGGCTTTGATTTCCTCAGAAGCGGCATTGGCCGTCCGGCGGGCATCCTCGATGATCTCCTGAGCCTCCCGGCGGGCTGCTTCCATGGCCTTCTCCTTTTCCCGGCGGAGCTGGGCATGGTATTCCTCGTTCTGTTCTTTGATTTTCCTGGTTTCTGCCCGCAGCCGTTCGGCTTCCACCCGGGCAGACTCCATCTGTTGGCGCTGTTGCTCCAGCTGGGACAGAACATCTTCAAAATCTTTATCACTTTTTCCAACCAAATCATTGGCTTCTTTCAGGATATCCTCGGAAAGTCCCAACTTTCTGGAGATGGCAAATGCGTTGGATTTACCGGGGATGCCGATGAGCAGCTTATAAGTGGGCCGAAGCGTTTCCACATCAAATTCGCAGGAGGCGTTGATGACACCTTCCGTACGCATGGCGTAAAGTTTCAGCTCCGCATAGTGGGTAGTGGCCACCACTCGGCTGCCCATTTTCCGGCAAAATTCGATGATCGCCATGGCAAGGGCCGCACCCTCGGCAGGGTCGGTACCGGCGCCCAGTTCGTCAAAGAGCACCAGGGTTCGGTCGTCACACTGTGCCAATACATCCACGATGGTGCGCATATGGCTGGAGAAGGTGGACAAACTCTGGGCGATGGATTGCTCGTCGCCAATGTCCGCCAGAATGGCATGGAAGGTGGAAAGCTCGCTGCCATCCCCTGCAGGAATATGCAGGCCGCACTCCGCCATCAGGGTCAGCAGACCTACGGTTTTCAGAGTGACCGTCTTGCCGCCGGTGTTGGGGCCGGTGATAATCATGGTGTCGAAATCGGTACCCAGACGCAGGGAAATGGGCACGACCTGCTTGGAATCGATGAGAGGGTGACGGGCTTTACGCAGCTCCACCCTACCCTCGTCGTTCATCAGCGGTGCCCAGGCGTTCATCCGATAGCCCAGCTTCGCCTTAGCAAAAATCACATCCAGACGCACCAGCATATCGAAATCCAGCTCGATATCACCCCGGTGGGCTGCCGCTTCCGCGGACAATTCCGCCAAAATCCGCTCGATTTCCTTCTTCTCCTTCAATTCCAACTCCCGCAGGGCGTTGTTGGCATTGACTGCAGACATCGGCTCCACAAAATAGGTGGAGCCGCTGGCGGAAACATCATGGACAAGGCCCGGCACATCGTTGCGGCACTCGGATTTCACCGGCACCACATAACGGCCCTGGCGGATGGTGATGATGGGCTCCCGCAGAAATTTACTGTAAGCGGGAGAAGAAATGACCTTTTGCAAACTGTCCCGAATTTTGGCGGACTGAACCCGCATATGGCGGCGAATATCCGCAAGGGCGGGACTGGCGGTGTCGGCAATCTCTTCCTCCGACAAAATCGCGCCGAAAATTCGGTCTTCAAGGTATTTATTGGGCGTCAGGGCATCAAAAAGATTGCTCAGAACGGTGCGTTGCTCATCCTCGGAGACATAGCTTTTCACCGTACGGGCAGAGCGAAGCACCGCTCCGATCCGCAGCAATTCAATGGGCTGCAAGCTGCCGCCGCGGTCGGCCCGTTCCAGGGAGGCAGACACATCCTGCACCTCGGAAAAGCTGGGATTGCCCTTCTTGGTGCAAAGATCAGATGCGGCGCTGGTTTCCTCCAGCAGGGCGTTTACATCTTCCAAATCGGAAGTAGGCCGCAAAAGCCGACACCGGGCCTTGCCCTCTGAGCTGCCGGCGCAGGCGGCCAGCTGCTCCAGAACCTGGTCCAGCTCCAGCTTTAATAAAGATTTTTCGTATAATTCAGACATAGTTTCTCCTAAATAAGTAGGGATTTGTAAAAATCCAGTGTAGAAAACCCACGCTCTAATTGGGTGGTCAGATAGGCTTCCGACAAGGAGGAAAGCTGATCCAGATTCTCGTTTCCAATGGAAAAGGAAAAGAGTTTTTTGGAATCGCAGTAGACGATGTAGCGGATTGCATCCAGCATTCCGGGATTGATGGGGATGCGGATACCGGAAGCAGCTGCGCGGCAATTTTGGCACAGCAGCGCACCGCCGGACAGGTCGAAGAGCGTGGGGCTTTGGCTGCCGCAGACATGGCAGCCAAACAAATCGGGGGTATAACCGGCAATACAGGCAGCACGCAGCTCAAAAACCGCCTTTACCTGCTGTTCCGGCAATCCAAGCCGGGTCAGAGCGAAGAGGCTGTTCAGCACCAGGGACAGCAGCTCCGGATTCGGCAGATCCTCTTGAGAAATGACCTCTGCCGCCTGAGCAAAATAGGTACCCAGGGACAGCTTCATCAAATCCCGGCGCAAATCCCGAAACAATTCAATAGAATGGGCTTCGTTGATGGTGTACATTCCCCGGTATTCAAACAGGGTAAATTCCCCATAGGCCAACAGCTGGCAAGGGGCCACCAGGGGGCTGTTTTTTCGCCGCAGCCCCCGGGCCTTTACCGTCAATTTTCCGTTTTCCTGGGTCAGTAGGGTCAGCAGCGCATCCCGGTCATTGTAGTCCGTGACCCGCAGCACCAGTGCTTTCACCGTCAGGTACATGGACTCCCTCCGTCTTGTGTGCTTTGTACATCATATAAAATTCCGGCGCGCCGGTTTCCAAAAACATCTGCCAGTAGTCCTTTGCGTCCATATCCATCCCTCCGGGGATAGGATTTGCAAAGGAGTGGGATTTTACAAATGGAAATTATTCTTTGTAACCAAAATTCCGGACCAGGAAATCGCTGTCACGCCAATTTTCTTTAACCTTGACCCAGGTGGTCAGATACACCTTGGTGCCCATGAATTTTTCGCAGTCGGTCCGGGCCATAGAGGAAATTTTCTTCAGCATGGCACCCTGCTTTCCGATGATAATACCCTTGTGGCTGGCTTTTTCGCAGAAAATAGTGGCATCCAGGTCGATAATGCCGTTATCCCGCTCGGAGAAGGTGGTAATTTCAACAGCAGTGCCGTGGGGAATTTCCTTATCCAGGCACCAGAGCAGCTTCTCCCGAATGATTTCCGCCATAACCTGGCGCTCTGGCTGGTCGGTGGTCAGGTCCTCCGGGAACAGGAAGGGACTTTCGATGGCATATTTGCCGCAGATTTTCAGCAGCTCCTCTACCCCGTCGCCGGTTCTGGCGGAGATGGGAATGATGGCATCGAAGGCGGCTGCCTGGGAGTAGACGGCGATGACCTCCAGTAGCTTGTCCTTTTCAACGGTGTCGATCTTATTGATGGCCAAAATGGCGGGGCATTTGCTGCCCTTGATTTTCTCGATGAGCCCCTCTTCCTGGGGGCCGATAGAGGCGATGGGCTCCACCACCAGAATGGTCAAATCCACATCGGCGATGGATTCCCGGGCCACGTTGACCATGTAATCGCCCAGCTTCGTCCTGGCCCGGTGGTAGCCGGGGGTATCCACAAACACAAACTGGGTATCCTCCCGTGTCAGGATGCCGCAAATGCGGTTCCGGGTGGTCTGGGGCTTATTGGAAACGATGGCGATTTTCTCGCCAACGAGATAATTGGTCAGGGTGGACTTGCCCACGTTGGGCCGTCCGGCAATGGTAATCATAGCAGTTTTGGTTTTCATTTTTTTCTCCTTTTCATCGGGTCATGCCTGGAATCGCAGATGCGATAGCCTCTTCCCGGGCGCGCATCTGTGCTTTCTGGGGGCCTTCGTCCAGATGGTCGTAGCCCAGCAGGTGGAGCATGGAATGGATGGTCAGATAGCCCACCTCCCGCTTTTCGCTGTGGCCAAATTCCTTGGCCTGGGCGCAGGCCCGCTCCAGGCTGATGCACATATCCCCCAGGGGGCAAAGGCCGCTGGCCGGGTCTAAGTAGGCAACCCAATCCGTGGGAGGGTTGCCGGCCTCCAGCTCGAACATGGGGAAGCTCAGCACATCCGTGGGTTTGTCAATGTTGCGGCTGGCCTTGTTGATGGCCTGGATGCCCCTGTCATTGGTCACCAGAACATTGATTTCGCAGGGCACTCCAATCCCCTCGGCGGAAAGTACCGCCTCCACACATTTCTTGATAATGGCGCTGACGAAGGGCTTTTTCAGGGAAAAGCCATCGAAGGTCATGTTGATTTTTGTTTTCATATCAATTCTTCCTTTGGTAACGGTTGTTGGACCTGGAGGGCTCGGGCTTTTGGGAAGCCTTCTCATAGGCATTGATGATCTCCTGCACCAGAGCGTGGCGCACCACATCGGCGGCGGTCAGGCGGCAGATGGCGATGTCATTGACCCCCTCCAGCACTCGGATAGCATCCTTCAGGCCGGAGGTCTTGTCGTCCGGCAGATCGATCTGGGTCACGTCGCCGGTAATGACGATTTTCGACCCGAACCCCAGACGGGTCAGGAACATCTTCATCTGCTCCTTGGTGGTATTCTGAGCCTCATCCAGGATGATGAAGCTGTCGTCCAGAGCCCGGCCCCGCATATAGGCCAGGGGTGCCACCTCGATGGAGCCCCGCTCCTGGTATTTCTGGAAGGTTTCCGGGCCCAGCATATCGTAGAGCGCATCATACAGCGGTCGCAGATAGGGGTCTACCTTGTTTTGCAGATCGCCCGGCAGGAAGCCCAGCCGTTCTCCGGCCTCCACCGCAGGGCGGGTCAGGATAATGCGGTTCACCGTCCGCTCCCGGAATGCTGCCACCGCAGCAGCCACCGCCAGGTAAGTTTTGCCGGTACCGGCAGGACCAACGCCGATGGTGACGGTATTCTTTTGGATGGCTTTCATATACCGCTGCTGGCCCACGGTCTTGGCCTTGATAGGCTTTCCCTTGGCGGTAATGCAAACCACATCCTTGGCCATCTGGGCCACCTGATGGTCGTTGCCCTCTTTTACAAGGGTAATCAGGTAACGGACCCGCTGCTCATCGATGGTCTCCCCTTTTGCTGCCAGGGACAGCAACCCCTCCAGGGTGCGAACCGCTTTGTCCGCCGCTTCCTCATCGCCGGAAACTTTCAGCTCCGTACCACGGTTCACGATGGATACTGCCAGCGCATCCTCGATCCGTTTGATATTTTCATCGAAGGAGCCAAAGACCGTAATCAGATCCTCGACCCGTTCCGCGTTTACCGTCCGTTCAATCAGCTTCATAATCCAATAAATTCTCCTCAAGCCGTGATTTGCCTATCATTTCATAGCAGGCGTATTTTCCGGTAAGGCACCAGCCGCCGTCGATTTTCGTAATGGATTCAAAATTCGCGTCAATTCGCCCAGCGGTCATGGTGCCAATCAGATAGGCGCAGGAAAAATCCCGAAGCAGCGCTTCTCCATCTGCATCCTCTGCATCAACCGATTCGTACCAGCGCCATTCCTCAACAGAAAGGGCCAAAGGCAATCGGAATCCACCAGGCAGCGTCAAATAATACTCCGAATACATTTTATCACAAGTGGTATCCAAAATTCCACTACCTTTGAAGAAATTTATCCGATTATTTCCGAAAATGATACTAATTTTTTTCTTCGACCGGGTCATTTCGCTCCGGGCAGTCCTTTTGCTTGGGAATACAGCGGTCAAATTCCGTTGGGTTTCGGCATAAACTTCCCCCATAGCCCGACTGCCCCGGATACAGATACCCAAATCCGTATAGCCGGAAACCAACAATTGTCCCGCCTTGACACTCTGGCCCACCTTGCAGACCGGGCTCCCTTGCAGGACCGTCATTTCCCGAATCACGCCGTCCCGGGTTGCGATGATGCTGGAAATGCCTCTTTGCTGCGAATCCTTCTCCGGCTCCGCCCGCTCCCGAACGGAGATGACTCCACGGCAGCCGTAGGTATTGATGCCCGCCCATTGCAGCTCCGGGATGGCCTCCAAAAGCGAATTTTTCATTTGTTCGCTGCGTAGTCCCCGGCGAGAGGCCCCGAAACCAAAGCCATATTGGCTGCAGGCTTCCAGAATCCGGCCTGTGGGTACAGTCGCATTTCCTTCCACCTCAACAATCCATACTCTGGTGGGCAAAAACAGGGTCAAAAACAACAGCAGCATAACGCCGCCAATCAACACAGGGCGTTTCGGCATCCGCCGCACAAGCCAAAACAGGCCGCTGCGGCGTAGGATTCGTAGACGCTCTCCCCTCTTGTGGACAAGCTTTCGCAGATTCCGCAGCTGCTGGCGGCGCAGAACGAAGGTAATCACCAAATCATCCACTTGCTGGACATTCAGAAGTGTCACGCCCGCCCCGTTGATGGCCCGGAGCGCCGATGCCGTATCTGCGCTCATCAATTCAGCGGTGACCATGCCGGACATGGATTGCCAAAAGCCCATCTCAACGCCTCCGTATCAGATTTACCCCGTCAATGCGTCCGGTAATCACCAGTTGAGCCGCATCCATTTTCGCCAGCTCCAAACAGCCGCCGCAGACGCACAGAAATCCAAATTTCATCCGAAGGACGATTTTCTCCCGGCTATATTCCGTCACGCCCCCATGATGCTCGATCAGCACACGCCGGTCCCCAAGCAATTCCACCACGCTCTGCCCCGGAAACGCCTCTCCCTGCAAATCCGCTGAATCCGCCAGCCGTTCAATCCACTGCCGCATTGCCGCAGCACCTCCTTTTTGTCCATCCTATGAAGCACAAGGGATGAATTTGACCGGCGGCGCATAGATTCCAATGAGGTGACGGCTTTGAACAGACGATTGACTGGATTATTGGCAGCGATCGCAATGGCGATTCTGATTCTGGATTCCAGAACCGCTTTGGTTAGCGCCCGAGAGGGGCTGGATTTATGCATCCGAACGGTGATTCCATCCCTGTTCCCCTTTTTTGTGCTTTCGATTCTGATAACATCGATGTTGTCCGGGGTTCAAATTCCATGGATGCGCCCGGCTCGGAAGATGCTTCGCATCCCCAAGGGTGCGGAAGCTCTGCTGTTAACGGGGCTGATTGGAGGTTATCCGGTGGGAGCCCAGTGTGTCAGCCAGGCCTTCGAGGACGACAGCCTGTCGAAACGGGACGCGGAACGGATGCTGGTTTTCTGCAACCAATGTGGGCCCGCTTTTTTATTCGGCATGATCGGCAGTATTTTGGGGACCGGAAGATGCTGGGTGCTTTGGGCAATTCAAATCATCGGTATGCTCATTACGGCAATTCTCCTCCCCGGGGGCGGCGATTCCGGGGGTGTGCGGCATAACGGGAACGGGATTTCGCTCACATCCGCCATGGGCCGCGCGGTTCGTACTATGGGGCAGGTCTGCGGTTGGATTCTTCTTTTTCGGGTACTGGTTGGATTTCTGGAGCGGTGGGGGCTGTGGCGCTTCCCTGTGGAAATGCAGGCGCTGATTACTGGTTTACTTGAGATTTCCAATGGCACAGTTGCCCTGCGCAGCTTGACAGATGATTCCCTGCGGTTTCTTCTTTGCGCCGGAATGATGAGTTTCGGTGGGGTTTGCGTCATCATGCAAACCGGTTCTGCCATTTCTCCAAAGCTTGGTCGGCGGCTGTATTTCCCGGGAAAGCTTTTACAGAGCGGTATCTGCCTGACACTCGCTGCCATTATCACCGGGAAATGGATTCTGACTCCGGTATTTCTTCTGGTCGGGGCGGTTAGTTTGTTGAAAATTCGAAAAAACAGTAGCATTTCGGAACCGATTGGTGTATAATGGACCCAATAACGCTGCGAGGTCGATACTATGCTCTTCAGAAAGAAAATGCCCAGAGCCTGCGAATACTGCGCCAACGGAACCAAGGTGGATGATAACACCATCCTCTGCATCAAGCGGGGCGTCGTACAGGAAACGGATAACTGCCGGAAATTCAAATATGACCCCTGCAAGCGGATTCCCTGCAAGCCCAAGGCTCTGGATTTCAGCAAATACGACGATCACGATTTTTCGTTGTAATATAACGCCCGTGGTGATTTACCTAGGTAGATCACCACGGGCGTTGCCGTCGTAAACATCATGCAAGAAATTTTCATCCTGAGCCAGCGTCAGCCAGCCAAAGGATGACATAAAGCGCTTACTCCTGGATCATTTCAAGGAACTGATCCTCGCTCAGAATGGGGATGCCCAACTCCCGGGCTTTGCGTTCCTTGGAACCGGCATTTTCGCCTACCACTACATAGGTGGTCTTTTTGGAAACGGAACCGGCTGCTTTGCCGCCGAAATGCTCGATTCGTTCGGTGGCTTCGTCCCGGGTGAATTTGGTCAGAGCGCCGGTCAGGACGAAGGTCATGCCCGCAAAACGGGTGTCGGTGACGGTGCGTTTGCTGTCGAAATTTACACCGGCTTGGCGAAGCCGCTCCACCATGTGCCGGGACTGCTCCTGCCGGAACCAGTCCACAATATAGGCCGCTGTGACGCCGCCCACATCCGGCACCTCCGTCAGCACCTCTTCCGTTGCGGCCATCAGCCCATCCAGACTTCCAAAGGCAGAAGCCAGCACTTTTCCCGTCTTGGCGCCTACCTGTCGAATGCCCAGTGCGTAAATCAGACGGCTCACATCCTGCTCCTTACTGCTTTCAATGGCGGCAAGGAGCTTTTTGGCAGCGGTTTCGCCGGATTTCCAGAGAGATTTCAATTCCTCCAGGGTCAAATAATAGATGTCCGCCGGAGATTTGATATGGCCCTTTTCAATCAACGCATCCACGATGGCGGAGCCCAGGCCATCGATATCCATGGCATCCCGGCTGACAAAATGGGCAATATTTCTGGAAAGCTGCGCCGGACATTCCGCACCGGTGCAGCGCAAAAACGCGCCATCCTCATCCTTGACTGTAGCCGCGCCGCAGATGGGGCAGGTTGCGGGCAAGGTATAGGGTGCAGCATCAGCAGGCCGTTTGCTCAGGTCCACGTCCAGAATCTCGGGGATAATTTCTCCAGCCTTGCGGATGTGGACCGTATCGCCAATGCGGATATCCCGTTCGGAAATGAAATCCTGATTGTGAAGGGTGGCGTTCGTGACCGTGGTGCCCGCCAGGCGGACAGGACGAACCACCGCTTTGGGGGTCAGAACGCCGGTGCGGCCTACCTGAACAACGATATCTTCCACCACCGTGGGCTTGATTTCAGGAGGGTACTTATAAGCTGCCGCCCAACGGGGGAATTTGGCGGTGGCACCCATTTTCTCCCGCTGGGAAAGGTCGTTCACTTTAATGACCGCGCCATCGATATCACAGGGTAAGCTCTCCCGCTCCTCGTTAATGGCGGCCACCCGGTTGCAAACGGCCCCAACGGTATCCAGAACATCAAAGGGAATCACCTTAAATCGCAGTCCCTTCAAATAGTCCAGAGATGCCTGATGGGTCTGAAATTCAACCCCCTCCGCCAGCTGAATGTTAAAAATGAAAATATCCAGCCCTCGCTTGGCGGCGATTTTCGGATCGAGCTGACGCAAAGAACCGGCGGCGGCATTTCTGGGGTTGGCGAAAAGGGGCTTTCCCTCCGCTTCCTGCCGGGCGTTCAGAGCTTCAAAGCTCTTTTTCGGCATAAACACCTCGCCCCGGACAATCAGCCTGGGCGGTGCGTTTTCGATGGTCATAGGGATAGAGCGAATCGTCTTCAGATTCTCTGTCACGTCCTCCCCCACGGTGCCGTCGCCCCGGGTGGCGCCCCGGACGAACCGACCATCCACATACTCCAGTGCCACGGACAGGCCATCGATTTTCGGCTCCACAGAAAAAGCGGTGCCGGGTGCGGATTTATCCAGAAAATCAGACAGCTCTTCCATAGAAAAAACATCCTGCAGGCTCATCAGAGGCACCGGATGGGTCACCTTTTCAAACTGGCTCAGGGCCTCACCACCTACCCGCTGGGTGGGAGAATCCGCTGCCGCCAGCGCAGGGTTAGCCTGTTCCAGCTCCTCCAGCTCCCGCAGCAGTCGGTCGTATTCAAAATCCGGCATTTGGGGATCATCCAGTACATAATATCGGTAATTGGCTTCCGTCAGGAGCTGGGTCAGTTCCTGTATCCTTTGTTTAACTTCCATGGTTTCCTCCCGTTTGGAAAAATGTATCCGGCACATCGCCGACGATAATGGTCTCCGCCACAACGACCTGGCTGGTGACGGTGAAAGTCGTGGTATCCCCTAACACCAGCACCGCCACATCCACACTGACGGACATGGAAAGCTGATGGAGGGTCTGGTTGATGCCGGCCTGGGTAAAACGACTGTCGAACCCGGCGTCGGAATTTCGAATCGAAATAATCTCCACCGGAATGGCCGGGCCACGTCCGGAGAGAAATTCCGGCAGGAACAAACTGCCCAGAGGCACACCCAGGTCGGTTGTGTCCAGGGCCAAAATCTCATCGTTGATGGTATTCAGCGTGGATGTTTTCAGCCGGTTTACCTCGCTCATATTGGTTTTCAGGGCAGTTATGCGGCCATTCAAATCCTTTTCGAAGTAGACAATTCGGTCATAATGGATATCACCGGCATCAATCTGTTTGTCGATGGCATCGTTAATCAGGTCCGAAGTCGCATTCATGATTTGAATCTGGGCCAGTTCCTGGATTGGTTCGTTGTATTTTTTGCGGAACAACATCATCATGAGCCCATAAAGAATCGCAATTATGGCAATCCAGCGAATCAGCCGCCGAAAAAAGCGTCCCATCCAATCCCCCCTCTGGGGAGTATATGCGGATTGGTTAGATTTTTTTCATATGGGCCGAGGCGGTCTTCGCCATGAGCCGCTTGGTGCCGATTTCATCGAAGGCAATCTCCAAAAGCGCATCGCCGCTCATTTTCATGACGGACAGGACCATCCCTCGGCCGAAGGCGGTGTGCTGCACCATATCGCCCTTGTTCAGGTCCAGATAAGTTGCTTTTGCAGCGGAAATCGTTTCACTTTTCCGAATTTGTTCCTTCAAAATGTTCTGAGTAGGACGGGCGAAGTCACGGCTAAATCCATAGGAAGGGGCCTCGCTTCGGGGGTAATAGCCGCCCTTTTTCACAATACAGTCCTCCGGAATTTCCTTCAGGAATCGGGAGGCCAGCGCCGCATTGGTGCGTCCATAGAGCATCCGCTGGCGGGCGTGGCTGATGGTCAGGGTCTGCTTGGCCCGGGTGATCGCCACATAACACAGCCGCCGCTCCTCTTCCATCTCCTCATGGTCGCCGATGGCGCGCATTCCGGGGAATAGGCCGTCCTCGAAGCCAACCAGATACACATGGGGAAACTCCAGACCTTTGGCGGAGTGCATGGTCATCAGCACCGCCGCTTCCTCCTCTTCGCTGTACTGCTCCAATTCTGTATAAAGGGCGATTTCCTCCAGGAAGCCTGCCAAAGTGGGCGCGTCGGTGTTTTCAATGTAAGAATTGATGGAGGACCGAAGTTCCTTCACGTTTTCCAGCCGCCCGATATTTTCCTCGGTAGGTTTCAGCTCTAGCATATCGGCATAGCCAGTGCGCTTGATGACTTCGTCATAAAACTCCGGCAGGGCCATGCCATCCTCCAGCAATTGGGCAAGTTCTTCAATCATGACGGTGAAATTCATCAGCTTGGCGGCGGATTTTTCCAGGGGGCCATAGGAATAGGGATCACTGACCACGTTATAAAGGGGTGTCCCGGAGGCCAGCGCAAGGCGTTCGGCGGTTTCAATGGTTTTTGCGCCCAGACCACGGGGAGGATTGTTGATGATCCGCTTCAGCCGCAGGTCGTCGGCCCGGTTATTGATGACGCACAGATACGACAGCATATCCTTGACCTCCGCCCGGTCAAAGAACCGGGTGCCGCCGATGATGCGGTAGGGAATGCCGTTGCGTTTCAGGGCATATTCCAGGGCGTTGGACTGGGCATTGGTGCGGTAAAGGATGGCATGATCACCAAAATGCTTGCCCTTGGAGCGGGCAAGAATCTGCCCGGCCACATAATTGGCCTCGGCATCCTGATCCGCCGCTTCGTAAACCGTCACCGGGTCCCCTGCCCCATTGGCTGTCCAGAGTCGCTTGCCTTTGCGGCCCAGATTATGGGCAATGACCGCATTGGCAGCATTCAAAATCGACTGGGTGGATCGATAATTCTGCTCCAGTCGGATGATGCGGCTGCCCTTATACTGCTTTTCGAAATTCAGAATGTTTTCAATGGTGGCACCACGGAAGCGGTAGATGCTTTGGTCATCATCGCCCACAACGCAGATATTTTCATGGCCGCCGGCCAGCAGGCTGGTCAGCAGATACTGCATATGGTTGGTATCCTGATACTCGTCCACCAGCACATAGCGGAATTTGCGCTGATAATAGGTGCGGATATCCTCGTTTTCCTGGAGCAGCTTCACCGTCAGGAAAATGATATCGTCAAAATCCAGGGCGTTATTCTCTTTCAGCCGCTGCTGATAAGTTTTGTAGGCCTTGGCAATATGAATCGCCCGTAAATCCCCCACATTTTCTGCCCGCTGGAGCATTCGCTCCGGGGTTGTCATGGCATCCTTCTCCCGGCTGATGGCGGCAAGCACATATTTGGCGGGAAATGTCTTGTCATCCAGACCCATTTCTTTGACAATATCCTTAATGACACGCTCGGAATCGGAGCTGTCGTAAATGGTGAAATGGCTGGTATAGCCCAGGCGGACGATATCCCGGCGAAGGATTCGGCAGCAGGCGGAATGGTAGGTCATGGCCCAAACATCCTGCCCTCTGTCCCCCAGCATCCGGCACAGACGTTCCTTCAGCTCATTGGCAGCCTTGTTGGTAAAGGTGATGGCGATGATACTCCAGGGAGCGGCAGGCTCCACGGCGCAAAGCCAGTCCGCCCGGTGGCGATCCGAGTCAGAAATGGGCGCTGTCAACCCCTCCAGAAACAGCACATCCTCTTCAGAGGCCGTGTCGGGAATCAGCTCCGAATCGCTGCCGGAACCAAAGCGAATGAGATTCGCGATTCGATTGATCAGTACCGTTGTCTTGCCGCTGCCGGCGCCGGCCAGCAGAAGCAGCGGTCCCTCCGTCGTCAGCACCGCCTGGCGCTGCATTTCGTTCAATTGAGAAAATTCCCCGGCAATATATCGCCGCCGGGCTTCAATAAATCGATTTTCAAAATCGCTGGTCATAGTAACACCTGTCCATTTTATTATTATGCTTTATTTTACCGCATCCGGATCAAAAGGTAAAGCACGAATTTCGAAAAAACAAGGGGCTTGCTGCCAAATTGACAGCAAGCCCTTTGGGATGAAGGTTTGATTATGCCTCAGCGGGGGTGATCCAGGCATCATCCAGAATGGTGAGCTGGAAATAGGTGGTATTTGCGCCGGTGTACAGAGCAATCAGCTTCCCGTTCCACTTGGAACCGGGATAGGATGTCATGGTCAGGTCCGCGCCCTCGAACAGATCAGCCCAGGAGGCACCCAGGTTTTGGGTCATCACATTGTTACGCAGGCACACCGATCTGGTACCGTCGGTCTTATTCCCCGAAGCGGCGGAGCTGTAAATCAATATACATATGCTCCTTAATGATGCCGGCCTTGAACATGGTCTGCATCTAAGCCCAGCTGCTGACTTTGACCAGCTTGTTCAGCTGCTAAGTGACTTCATCGGAGCCGATGACCTCGATGGAGGTGGCGCCCACATAACGCTTGTTCGGCGTGCTGGAAGAGCCGTCCACATTGATGGTGCCGCTGATCAGCAGTTCATCACCAACGGCATAGTCGGTGGGCAGATCGGTGTTGTCGTATCGGATGGCAATGATGGTATCGTTCGTGCGATCCTTCAGAAGAATCTCCTTATCGGAGTTCAGACCTTCATCGGCCACACCGACGTAGTAACCGCCAACCAGAACCGTCTCACCATTGGCGACGGCAGACAGACCGGACACATCATAGGCAACCCGGACAGGAATCGTGGCCACAGCACCATCGTAGTTTACGGTTACGAAGGTATTGGAAGGATTCAGCGCACCTTCCTGGATGAAGTAACCGGTCGTTTCCGTTGTGGAAGAGCCGTCGTTCCAATAGACCGTCAGCTCCAAACCGGTGGAATCGAAGATTTCACCCACATAGTAGGTCAGTTTTGTGGGCTGCTTGGCAATGGAGATACCGGTGACATACTTGGATCTGTAAGGAATGCTGATGGATTGGTAGGCATCGGGTTTGCTGTCCTTCTTACCGTTATGACTTTCATCATAGCTGGTCCAGGCACCAATGCCGTAGGTGATGGTCTTATCCTCTTCTCCCGCGGTTGCGACACGGGTAAAGCTGACCAGCCACACCTTAACGGTGGTTTCCACGCCATCCATCAGAATATCCTGGATTTGGCTGCTGACAACGGTCAAATCCTGCGTGCCAATGCAAACCTGCGCGATATCAGGAGAAGTGACGATCTTCAGACCGGTCTGCTTTCCGTAGCGGGCGTAAGTGCCGGTGACCAGCTCTGCGCTATGGATGATGGACGTGCCGGAATAATCGTCGCTCACCAGTTTATTTCTGGCAGCAATAATGGCATCCACCGCCTCGTCGATCTTACTCTGATTAACGGTGATGTCCTTCATCACTGCTTTTGCGGAAGTCATGGCATTTTGATAAGCCTCCCACAAATCAGCCTGATAATCAGTACGGTAGGCAACGGTGTTGGCCAGCAGGTAGTCCAGGCGGTCGGTATTGACACCTTCGCCGTCTTCCCAGACCTGGATGTAATCGATGGTCAAATCCTCAAGATAGAAACCCTTATTACCAAAATAAGAGAACACAAAGTCTTTGCCATTGATCCAATCGCTGGTGCCATTTTCCGTATTGGCGATAAAGGATTCATTCATCGGGCCCACTTCCACGCCATCCAAATACAGATAGGCCATATTACTGGCGTAGGAGCCGTCTTTGTTGTAGGTGATCTTGTTTTGTATACGATAAGTATAATAGGCGTCGTCACTGAGCTCATAACCGTGTGCAATCAAATCGACACCGTAGTTCATGTGTCTTCCGCCGTCAACACTCAGGTCAAAATTGCCGAAAACAACCTTATCGTCGTTATTTCGCCAAAGGTATACCGCGTTGGGTGCTGCACTACCAGTGGCAAATACGGTGGCGAACAACATGGGTTCATCGACATGATTACCTGTGCCCCAACTACCTTTTGCCTTCCATTCCACGGTCCAGGGCCGGTCGTGGAGCAGGGTCACGGGCTTGTCCAGAGAATAATAGCTATCGGTGGGGTGAACACCGTGGACACCGGTGCCCATCTCAATTTTGGCGACATTTTCGGTGAAGAAATCGCCATCGCCCATGGTGGTCAGGGATTCACCGATACCATCCCAGCGGAAGTTATTAACCGCATCCTGTTCATCAGGCTCACCATTTTCGAAAATCTTCATGTAATGAATATTACAGGACTGCAGAGGATGGTTGGAAGTACCCAGGTAGTTGATCATGTAATCTCTGCCGGAAATTTCGGAGGCGGTTGCCTCGCCCTTGTTCATGGCACCGATCAGAGTGCCATCCACCGTCAGGTAGACCATATTCGTGCCGTTGGTATTGACTTTATTCTCAAGACGGTACACATGGGTCTCGTTTCTGAAAAGATCACCGGAAGACGAGCCGACCTTTGCGGCAATTTGATCCCAGCCGTAGCCGGTGTTATTATATCCGCTGTCCCGGTGACCAAGCAGAAGCTGGGACTGGTTCAGGTGGATATAGGTATTGCCGTTTACGTCACTGGCTGCGGAATCCGAGGTCAGAAGAATACCGCCCTTGAAACCTTCATCAGGGTAATCAGCAGCGGGAACGCCGGTAGCCTTAAATTCAAGAATCCAGGGCCGGTCATGCAGCAGCATGGCGGGTTCGCTGAGCTTAAAAGAGCAACCGGTACCATAGCCAAACACACCGTTTGTATTGTATGTGCCGCGGATCTGGGCTGCATCATTATAGCTGAAGGTCGCATCGAAATCGGGGTTGGAGATATAATCGCTGGTGTCGGCATACCAATAGAAATTGTCAAATTCCGTCGCTGTGATGACAATATCGCCTGTTACGGAATCAATCGTGATCACATCACCATGGACGGCTTCCTGCGTAATGTCCACACCACCCATGGTCACAGTCACATCGATATTGGCAACACCGGCGGTTCCGAGCTCAACCTGGAAGGGCTTACCGGCCACGGCTGTGGTCACATCGCCGAACATTTCCCGCTGGCCGAACATATTACCCACCTGCACATAGGTGTTGGTCAGGTCATACCGAACGGAATAACGGGTAGTGCCGGTCATATACTGACTGTTCTTCATCATGGAAGAGATGAAGCAGTTGGTAATAGCATCCATGCCGGCGGGATAGGGGTGCAGACTATTAACGGGGTCCGTCATCAGGCAGTATTCCTGATACAGCTTTTCTTCGTGAATACCGGATTCATTATACAGATCCACTACATAGCAGCCGTAATGATCCGCGATTGTCTTGACGCCGGCATTGAACGCCTCGTAGACCGCATCGTTGGCATCGCTGCCGTCATAAATCTTGTGCAGCAGAGTGAAACAGTAAATCTCCGCATTGGGATATTCATCCTTGGCACGGGCAATCATCAGCGAATAAGCGCCAAGAATGGTAGACGGGGCATAGCTGGTATTGTTAAGCTGTTTGGTGACGGTATTGTACATCGAGTCACTGGGAGTACCCAAAGTATCGGTAGAAGTCAGACTGTTGCAGTCATTGGTGCCCAGGTAGATTGCGATAATATCGGGTTTTTCGCCATCTACATTGTGCAACTGCCGGCAACGGGAGACACAACCGGAGTTTGCGTTGGTTCCGTTTTTGATTTTACTACCGGACCAGGAGTTATTGACGCACAGCTCCATGCCCAAAGTATCGATGGTCTGCTGCCACCAGGTATCCGCACGGGAAACGCCCAGCGGTTCTACCGCAGTGGCCCAGTCATCGCGGCTGGTGCCGCCATAGTAAACGGCGTTGCCGCCAATGGTTGCATTGTAGGCCGTATTGTTGGACACGCCTTCATAGGTGGAGATACTGTCGCCGATGATGGACAGCTTCTTCCCCTGGAAGTTGGTGATATTAAAGTTATTGCCAGGCTGTTCCGCAGCTTGCGTTTTGGATGGCAGAAGCAGGAACACGCCCGCTACGATGCCCAAAATCATCGCAAGGCACAGCATGAATGCCACAGCCGATTTGAAATTCTTTTGGATCTTCACGCGAACTCTCCTCTCACAGTTTATTCAAACTACGAAATTGGAAGTGGTTCAGCCTCCCCCCGGCCCGTGGCCGGAGGGGGCTGATCAGGGAATCACACATTGAAATAGATCTTTGCGTAGTAACCGTAGACCGCAGTGGCTGCCGCCAGATCCTGCATACCGGAGGTTTCATCCTCTGCAAACCGTCTGCAATAGGTGCCCAGGCTGTATACGCGCACATTGGAGGTATAGGTGACACCGGCAGACTCATAGACAGCGACAACGTAAATCGGCTGATCGATGTATTTGGCTGCAATGTCGGATACTGTGCCGCAGTAGGAGCCGTCCGCCAGCTGTTCCATAGAAACGGAACCGGTAGCGTTTTCAAGGGACATCACATCGCAGTTCAAATATGCGGTTTCCGTCCAGTAATAAAGGGTCAGGCCATGATCTACAGCAAAACCGGGCTCGAAGTAGTAGTTCACCGCAAAGGCACCTTCGAAGGCAACAGCTGCGCTCTGGCTGACAAAGCTGCCATCCACCATGCTGAAGTTGCCGGCCTCTTGGGGATCGGCAGAGGAAATGGTGTTGAGCATGGTGCCATCGTAGGCATCCACCAAAGCAAACTGATCGGCGGTCAGGAAGGCGTTCATCAGCGCATCGGTGCGATAGCCGAAGTATTCCTGCGCGGCGGCGCCATAGTTCAGCATGGCGACGATCAAGGCCTTCATGGACTGGCTCTCGGAGTTGGCGAGACGGTTCTGGGCGTATTTCACTGCACTGTAACCGAATACATCGCTGTAGATATAGGTGCCATCGGACTGCTTGGCATAGAGCTTGAAGTAGAGGGTATCGCCCATTTTCTTGGCGGGAATACCGTTGGTCTGGACCATGTATTCGGTGCCGTTGAAAATAGCGCCGGAAATCACATCCACTGCGTTTTCCATGGTACCGTCGGAAAGCTCGGAGTCAAAGACCAGCAGGCCCATATCCGCGGTGTTGAAGTTGGTCAAGCCATCGGCAGTGAAATAGATGTTGTAGCGGACCTCATCTTCAAAGGCCAGGGCAGCACTCTGGGGCACCAGAACCGCGTCGGAGACGGTTTCATCCTCGCCCTTGATATCACCCAGCTCGGATTCGTTGCCGGAATAAATCACGTTGGAGGACAGCTGGGCATTCATAAAGCTCAGCACATCATCGCCGGACAGCTCCTCCACACCGGTGGTGGCCATCGTGTTCACGGAGCCAAACTCCAGGCCCTTATACTTGATGGAACTGAAGGAGATCATGGCAGGAACGTCTTCAAAAGCGGGAATAACCTGAAGGACCACCATGTAATAGCCGCCGATGGGGGTACAGTCGGAATACGGAATGGTGTAATACTGCTCGGTGGGTGTATTGATGGTTACGAGATTCTTCCAGACCATTTCGCCGCTGTCGTTCAGGGTGCCGTAGACTACAGTGCCGCTTTCGTAGGTATAACCGGCACCGATAAACTTGCCGTAGTCAATGGCGCGCATGGCGATTTGGAGGTTATGAACATCAGTATCCGTCTCCTTGACCATCATAATCAAGCCGGATTTGGTGAAGGTACCGTCCATATAGACCTCATTATTGGGGCCGAGGATCAGGTAATCGTTGACGGAGCTGACTTCCTGGCCCACATAATCCTGACCATAGGAGCCGCTGGAAATGTGGTTTTCAGTCCAGGTAGTCAGACCGGCGCTGATGCTGACGCCGTCACCGCAATCTGCAGCGGCGATATTACCGTCGATGATCTCGTTACGGATTTCGGTGAAGGTAGCGCCGTTTTCGACATCGATATAGTAGTCGCTGGTGCTGCCCATGGGGCGAAGGACACGGATGCCGTCCAAATATAGCTTGGTATCCAGAATACCGGTCGCCTTACCTTCTTCATCGAAGATTTGACTGGGGACACCGGAGATGATGACAATGTAGTCACCCAGCGCAAGATCATCCACCCGGATCACAGGAACCTGGTAAATCTCTTCGTCGCCCATGTCATCCTTGTTATCGTACTCCGTGACAACAGGGATCATCCGGACGGCAGAAGCGCCGGTGGCCAGATTCACAATACCGGTTGCAGAATTGTAGGACAGGCTGCCATCCGTGTTGAAAATGACATCTTTCCTGTTGTAAACTTCCACAAAGATCATGCCGGAATCCTTTGCATTGGTGCGGGCAATGATCTCAAAGCCTTCTCCGGTCAAATCAAAGTATGCCAGGGGGCCCAGCTTGTCAATGGAAATCTCATGCAGAGAATTGCCGCTCATGTTATTACCGGCATCGTCGTAGGCATCGTCGCTGCCGTAATTGGTATCATAATCGCTTCCCTGGGTCAGATCGCCGCTGCCGGTGCCGAGGATCACAAATTCATTTCCATCAGAATTTACATAATTGATGGCAGGGAAATCATCCTCGTAGTAGACCACGGTGGCAGGAACCACGGTGATGGTCTTGAACAACTGAACCTCATTGGCGATATCGACGTACTTCTCCTCCAGAGGTGTGGCAATAAAGCCTCTGTCGTGGACAGTGAAGGCGACCTTCAACTGGTTGCTGGAATCATCCATAAACTGGCTGGGCTTAAAGGTCAGCTTACCGTCTTCGATGCTGAAAACACCGTCAGAACCGTTGATCTCGCCGTTGGTGACACCTTCGAACTCAATCCGGTTTCCGTGGGTATCGGACACGGAGGCATCAGTCAGCAAGCCATCGCTGCCCTTGACCCATCCATAAGTACCGGACAGAGAGGTATCCTCCCAGACCTGCAAATAGTGGACAATCGCATCCACCGCCCAGTGGCCGCTCTTATGACCAATATGGGTAAACATCATGTTATTCCCGGTGAACATATCGCCGGTAACACCGGGAAGCGCTGCACCGGAGCTGAACTCATTGTTCATGGGACCCATTTCTTTACCGTCGACAATCAGATAAGCCATGCAAGTGCCGTCGGTGTTGATACGGTTCTCAATACGGTAAACATGCTCAGCACTGGTGTTAAAGCTCGGGTCAATATCCTTCAGCGCTATGCCAAAGTTATGATAACCGGCGGTATCACTGGTGCCGAAGGCCACGAGACCACTATCGGCTCTCAGATAAATATACTCATGTTCCGTCGTGCCTGTGGAAGAGAAGAGCATGACTTCTTCATCACGCGCATTCCCATTTCCTGCAACACCAGCCAAATCCAAGCCAGACAGCTTGAATTCAATCACCCATTGCTTGTCGCAGTTCAGCTGGACATAGTTCTTCAATTTACCATAATAGCCTTCTGTATCATCGGAGCTGCCACCCAGGGCCCATGCATTGGTATTAACAATATTACCCGGCTCACCGGTAGAAACAGCATGCAGATTGTTGAGCGCACTGGCTTCCCAACGATAATTGTTCAGCTCAAAGCCATCCTCATAAATATGGATATACTCATAGTTAGTCAGGTCGATGGGATGACCACCGGCACCCAGGTAGTTAAAGGTAAAGTCCTTTCCGGTGATATAGGACACATCTGTACTTTGCTGGGTTGTTGCAATCCAATAGGTGTCCAGACTGCCCACTTCGGTCCCATTGATATGCACATAGACTTTGTTGGTGCCGTCGGTATTCGGACGATTCTCAAGTCGGTAAGTCTGTGCCGTATTCAGGCTGTACCCCTTTGCGGTCAGATTGACACCATAGTTATCATAGGCACCATTGTGATAGTGACCCAAAGCAATAAAGTCGGGGTTACTGCTTGTTTCCTTACCGTTGGAGTAGTTTCGGGTGTAAATATAGAGATTATCCGCAGTTGCACCTACCTCGGTCATAGAGAACATCAATCCGCCGCTGTGGCTCCCGTTGGTCTTCCATTCGATGACCCAAGGCAAATCATGGCGAAGATAGACGGGTGTGTCAAACTTGCCGATATAACTGGATTTATTCGCACTAACCGGAGTAATGGCGTTTTCTGTATTCACAACCGCATGAAGATTAGAAACATCCTGCTCGATATATTCCACGGTACCGCTGACGCCAGTGATGCCAATGACCGTATTCAAAACTTCCTTACCGGCCAGATTCAGCACATCCTTACCAAGCAGGCTATTACCGGAGGACAAGTCCGCCACAAGGCCATAGTCCAGAACCACCGCCGTATCCTTATCGTCCAAAACGTAGAACATAATGGCGATGGTAAAGGTGGGCGCGGCGCCGGTCTTGTCGGAAATATTGGCATAAACCGTATACAAACCGGCGGTCTTATACGCAGCAGTGATGTACACGTCGCCGCCGACGGAATTGGAAACGCAGGGGTACTCCATGGGGTTGCCCACGCCATCGCACAAGGTGATGGCCATATGACCGGGGGCGGGAATGTCCTTATCGCCGTAGGTCTTGGAATTCTTCAAATCCTCATAGAGCTTTTCGCTGTCGATGACGATCTTGTGGTTGGCCCACTGGAAGTAGGCGGGCTCACCGAAGGCGAATACCGTATGGGTATCGCTGCCGGACAGCTTATAGGCACCGTTGGTGGCTGTCACCGTAAGAGGGTTGGTGAAGGAGTTGCTGTTCTGCTCCGAAGGTGTCTGGGTATAGTAGAAGCCCCGCATGGTCACTGTACCGAAAGCCCACAGACCATCGCCTTCGAACAAGCCGTCACTGGCGTGGGTTTCTGTACCCGCATCGGAATACAGATTTTTCAGGAATGCCTTCAGCTCGTCGTTGGTGTCGAACGTGACCTTGATGGGTTCAATCACTTGGGCGCCGGGTCTTCGCGGATCACTGGTATAGCCGGTTATCCAGGCCTCCAGATCCGTTACATCCAGCAGTCCCCCGTTTTTATCCCGGGTCAGGCTGGGATATTTTACGACGAGGCCATCCGTAGGATTCAGGGTAACGCCAATCTCAGAATCGGAGAAGGTCAGATTGTACAGTTTGGAGGTATCGCCATCGTTGGTCAGGGAGAAGCCGTACTCAACAGGCTGCGTGTTATCCACAACGCCGTTGTCGGGAATCTCCACACCACCCTGCCAGGCACTCTTCTCCACGGCCAGATCGGGAACCACAACGTTGATGTTGGTCTCAATGCGCAGGTTGGCACCGGTACCGTGACGTTCCATATAATAGAAGTCGAAGGAATAGGTTTCGCCATCGCGCAGATTCAGCTTCTCTGCACGGGCGACTTCTTCCAGCGAGTGATTCTTACGGTTTTTCAGAACGTCTCTTGCCCAGTCAACATAATGATTCAAATACATGATGGCGTTGGTGTTGTTATGGGTACCGCCCATATCCAGAACCAGCTCACCGTTGATAAACAGGTAAACGTCATCGTCACCATCGAAGTTGAACATGAGCTTATCGCCGTATTTATAGCTGAATTCACCGTTACAAACCAGGCTGTAGCCGAAGTTCTGATTATCGTACCACAGATTACCGCCATAGCCGGAGTAAGAGTTGACGCCATCATCCAGATAGTAGGGCGTATTGGATTCTCCTGCGGCGCCACCCTTATAGTGAACAGGAACAAAGGGGTTATAGGCCTCGCCTGCACCAAAGTAGGCAGTATAAGTCGCTCCGGACAAACCAATGGTCTTAGTGGTTTTGTTGTAAGTAACACCAGAGGTGTAAGGCGAAGCGTTGACGCTTGTCAAGGAAGAATCAAAAACGTAATGTCCATAGGAAGTAGAACTGGTATTGGTGGACTTATACAGGTTCATGTAGTTGTAATCGCTCTGGAGTTTGTTGTAGGAATTGGGCACCCACAGATTGTGCATCATGTAGTAGGCGGCATCCCACCAGGAAGTGATATACTGCTTGCAATCCAGCCAGGAACCTTCCAGATACTTGCGTTTTTTCATGGTTGCTTCATAAGAACCCACTTTGCCGGTGGTCTGGACACCATTGGCTTTATCGACCGTACGTCTGGTAACGTTCAGCTGCTTACACAGGGCCGTGGCAAAATCCATGGGAACACCCTGAATGCCGCTTATATTCGGGTCCATATCCACCATGCCGCCGTCGGTATAGCCGAAAATCTCACCATTGGGAGTACCGGCGATGGCAGAGTAGTTTCTCCATCCGTCAAGCTCAAATTCGTAGACATCACGCATACGGTTCCGCAGGAAAATCTGCATGTAGTTCAGAACACTTTCCTTGTAAACAGGAAGGCCGTTTTCATCCAGAGAGGATTCCAGCAGACCAATCGTAGCATAGCCATTGGCCTGGCTCTGGCCCACGACCTGGTACAGGCGGTAGCCCAGCGCTTCCTCAACCGTTACTGTGTTGGTATCGCTCCAGGCGAAATTTGCGGAAGTATTTGTCCAGATATTAAACTCATACGGATCATCATAATCCGTCAAATCCGTTGTTTTGTAAGCAACCAGAGGCTGCTGACCTGCGGTGGTTCGAGGTACCCCATCCGACGAAGCTGCCAACCATTTCACAATATTACCAACATCGCCAAAGGTACTCGTAGAATCCGTAAAGAAGGAAAAGCCCTGGTTATTGTTATCGTAGTCATCTTTGGGAATGGCATCTGTCTTAGCGCTGTCCCAGTAATCCGTATCGCTGGCAGCACCCAAAGTACTGGCCCAGTAACCATACTGATATGCATCGCCTTCGTTGGGGAAAAAACCGACAGAGATCAGATCAAACTTGGCACCGGAGGGGCGTACCTTTTTGGTGGTGCCGTCAGACTGCTTCTCATCAACATCCGTCAAAGATGTATCCATAGGGAATTCCAGATACAGCTTATCTACTGTACCGGTCAGGTTTTTCAGGTCAATCACGGCCATATCCACATGCCGATCACCGCAAACATTGACCGTGCCGGATTTATTCAGATAGTAAGGTCCGGAATAAGCGCCACTCTGTTCCCGCACGGACTTAGTCTCGGACAAGTTCTTACTGATGCTGATTTGAGGCGCGGTAAGTGTAGAACAGTTATACGCCCGGAATACGATGACCGCATAACGAACATCCTTAACATTTTTCGAGCCGTTAAAATCTGCAATCTGCCACTGCAGCGGTATACCATTGGTTTTATTGTTTACAATGTGCAGCAAAGATTTTCCGCCCAGGGAAGACGAAGAAATCGTTGCCCATTTACTGCCACCATAGGTACCACCGGTGGTTGCGAGAGAAACCGATTCAATACCGGAGCCATGGTAAACATTTCGTCCGCCGGCAGAAGTAGCCTTGCCATTGCCCGTGGCGCTGGAATCAGTTAAGGTGCCGGTAAAATCCATCCAGTAGGGTGACTCCGGCACATAGGATGTCGTATCCACATAGCCGTTTCTGCCCATCAGATAGTCAAACAGCATGCCATCGGCTTCATAATCCATAATCTTAATAGGCATGGTAATGTAGTCCTTGGAGGTCAGGCTCATGCCATGCCCCTCGGACGTAACAGCAGAGGCGCTGAACCGAACGGCGGGAATCATGCCGATTACCATCACAATCGCCAGCAGTGCGGACAGGAGTCTGCTGCCAATGCTACGTTTTTTCATAGGTATTTCCCCTTTCAAAGTAGATATCCCTGATATATCGACCCATGGCTTGCCGGAGGCAAGCTGCAATTATTAGGAAGTTTCATCACCGGCGCTTTCCTGCCAGGTGACGCGGATGATCGATGTCCAGTCTTCCTTATAATGTCCGGCGATTTTTTCGGAGGCTTCACCGGGAGCCAGGGTGCCAAAGTTGACACGGTAGGCAATTCCGCCGAAGAAGTTGCCATCTTTATGTACGACCTTATAATATACCGTCACATTTTCCAGTGTTTGAGCGGATTTATTGATGACCCGGAGCATATTGGCACCGTATTGGATGGTCAATTCCTCAGGATTGGAGACCACATCATCAATAAAAACCGTCATCGCATCTATGTAGACCAGCTCCGAATCGTCTGTTACGGTCATGGCGTTGCTCTCCATGACCCAGGCGCCACGGCCCGGGGGAAGCGCTGAGACCTCAAACACCGCAGGCTTTCCGTCTATTTCATAGTCGAGCCTGGCGTATTCCAGGAATCGGTCTGACTTGTTTGTGATCAGGATGGATGCCACATTTTTTACGGATTTATCCGAAGCATCCTCCACAAAAGAGCCGGAAAAGGCTGCCGCATAATCACAGGACAGCTGAACCTCCGCCGGCGGCTGCTTCGGGTCGGCGTAGGGGTCCTCCCCTTCCGTCGGCCAGGATGACGGCTCCTGGGTATCAGACGGTGGGGCCTCTTGTGTTGGCACGGTGGTAGGCTGCGTGGGCTGATCTTCGGATGGAGCAAAAACACCGGATCGCCACAGTAACAAAGACAGGATCAGCACCGCTACAACTGCCACGCAGCTGACGGTGATCCACCGACTGCGCTTATCCTTTGGGTTCAACAGCAACCACCTCCCCGCGCAGCAGATTATTGTTAAAATCAACACAATGTACACAAAAATACACGATATCATTGTACCACTTGTTTGGCCCCAGGTCAACAATTATTATCGATAATATCTCGATATATTTTGTAATTAGGGGTTGCATTATCCCGAAGAAAGTATTATAATACATAAGAATCTATGTTCATTTAAGCATTGCTGTCTCTTCCCGGGTCAGGGAAATATTTTGCTGGAGCATCGTTCTGCTTTCAGCGCAGAAAGGAAGGTTACGCCATGAAGAAACGCTACGAAAAGCCTATGGTGGCTGTTGAGTGTTTTTCATTAACCCAGGCCGTTGCCGCCTGCTCCGGGATTAGGATCAAGGGTGTCGGTTCCAGACAGGATGTTTTGGATGACCCCGATTCCACCGATCAAATGAAAAGCTTTGCCAATGCTTTCGGTTTTCTGAGTTCCGGCGGCTGTCTGCGTGTGATGGATGGCTATGCGGAAACCGGTGGCTCTGATGGCAATACCATCTGCTACCACGGGCCTGTCGTCTCGGCGTTTCTTTCCTGATGGTCATTTCAGAACCCTTTTATCTGCATTTTTCCGGCATCACGGTGAAATTTATCCCCGCAGCGCCGGTGGGATTGGCTGAGGAATTTACCAAACTGGCCAGCCCTGCTTCAGAAATCGTGGATGCCACCTATGAGATCTGCCCGTTACTCACCCCGCTGCGTCCTGCGGAGCCTCCGCTGTACGATAACCGGGGTACATTGATATATCGCACCAAGGAAGGCTGGCTGCGCATTTATCCCATGCAAACTGCGGAGGATGGATGTCAGGTGGCCTGTCTTTTGCGCAAAAATGGGTTTCACACCCTGTACTTCCCTGCCGAAAAATGGGAACATTACACCCGGCCCATGCACTGCGCCCCTTTGATGGGGCTGGAGCTTATACTGCTGGGGCGCAACGCATTTCTGCTCCACAGCTCTGTTGTGGAAATGAACGGAAGAACGGTTCTGTTTTCCGGACCTTCCGGTGTGGGAAAATCCACCCAGGCCGAACTTTGGAATAAATACTTAAACGCCGACATTCTCAACGGCGACCGATGCGTTGTGATGGAAAAGCCAGATGGCTTTTATGGCGGCGGCTCTATGCTGGCCGGTTCCTCCGGGATCTTCCGCCGGGAGCAATATCCCATTGCCGGTATATTTCTTTTGGAGCAGGCGGCACAAAATTGCGTGCAGCGGCTGGGGCTCCAGGCTCTGGCTCCCCTGCTGAGTCAAACCATCGTCAACTCCTGGGACCTGGAATTTATGGAGAAGCTGACTTCCCTGTTTGAGCATTTGCTTTCCCAGATACCGATCTATCGCCTGTCCTGCCGTCCGGATGAAGAGGCCGTCAGGCTCGCCTACCATACTCTATTCGAAAAATGATCCGCCCCTGATTGTGTTTGAACCGCCCCTTGTCAAGTAGACCAGGAAAATAACAAAAAATATATGCAAGCAGCTGCTGCCATTACGGTGGCAGCTGTTTTGTTTAGGCCGCATAGCGAGCCTTATACTTCTGGATTCGTTTGTTTTCTGGTATTGGA